>JBGAOI010000290.1:0-8735 GCA_044221885.1 Polyangium sp. (in: bacteria) | reverse complement strand
TTGAGGTTTTGCGGTGGCTCGTTGTTGCGTTCGAACCCTAGGCGGGGCAATGTCTGCGGCCCCATGCGTCGCGACGTTCGAGCCTCGAGCCTGCATAGATCCTTCCAGTGCGCGATCGGTACCGTGGTTGTCATGCTCGGCGCTGCCGGGTGCGGTCGTCCGGCAACCAAAGCCGATTGCGATGTCATCCTCGAGAAAAGCGCGATGATCGAGCTCGAAGCGCAAAAAGTGACCGATCAAGCGGAAGTGGCCAAACGCATCGAAGCTGTGCGTACAGCGCAAGGTGAACAGCTCTTGGCCAAGTGTGTCGGTCGGCGCGTTACGGACAAAGCGATGGCGTGTGTGCGTACGGCCAAGACGGCGGAGCAGGTGGATCGGTGTCTCGATTGACCGAGCGTTCGTCGCGTGCCGAAGTCGTGTCGACGTTGCTCATCCTTGGGGGACTTCTAGGGATTTTCATGGTCCGTTCCATTCGACGAACCTTGGCCGAACATCCGTCGCCCGAGGTTTGTCAGGCCATGCTCGATCGATACGTTGAGCACATCGTTCACGCGAACGATCCCAAACCATCCGCGGCCGAGATCAATGCTCGCAAAGCCCAGGCGCGGGCTCTCGCTGCCGAAAATCAAACGTTCGCTCGATGTCCGACCCACCTCACGCGTGACGAAGTCGATTGTGCGATGCGTGCGTTCACGGCTGATGAATTCGAGCGTTGCCTTCCGTAGATCCCGACGAATGCGTGCATTCACGCACAGCATCATTTTTGCCAAGGCCATCATCCCCTGTGGTAGGTTGAGCCCTCACCTTCGAGGCGCGTACCCTTCGCCGTGAAAGTCATCTCTCCACTTCTCGGCTTCAACAACAACGTCAAGCACAAGGGCCGAGTGTTCCATGTGCAGACGGAGGACTCCGGGGTCCGTCACCCGCACGTCATCACGCATTTGTTTGCGGACGGCGGGCGCATTTTGAAGACGCTCAAGACGTCGTACGCCGAGCACCTCAACGAAGCCAACCTGCGCGACATCGTCCATCAGCTCATGAAAGAGCAGCACAAGGCGATGTTTGTCGCTTTGCGCGACGGGCAATTCGATCACTTCTTCGAGGAGAAGGAATCGGCGCCGCAAGCTGCTGCGGCACCTGCGATCGCGCCGCCTCCTGCGTCCGTTGCTGCACCTTCATCAGGTGTTGTGCCGTCGCCACCGTCCGTGACGCCGGCGCCTCCGACCGTAGCGGTTCCCGTTTTACCAGGAACTGCAAAAGCGGCGCAGCCCGTATCGTCAGGAGTTCGTCCCGTCGCACCCGAGATCGGCACCGCCAAAGGCGATGGCATCGACCTCGATTTGCGAGGACTCGACAAAGCCGCTTCCGCTGCCGAACCCCAAGTGGGCTCGGCTCCGCAAGATCTCTCGCCGCCACCATCCGCGGTCAAACAAGGTGGAGCGCTATTTACAGCCGGTGTGTATCGCACTCTGGCCAATACAGCTGCATCGACGCCCGCGGGAAATCGTTACGCCCAGCCTCGACAACCGGGCATCTTCGGTGCGTCGCGACAAGCTCAAAACGTGTCCGTTTTTGGTGAGGATCTCATCAGTGAGAAGTCGCTCGACGAAGTGATTCTCAGCTATCTCGCAGAAGATCTCGAAAACGAAGAAGGCGTCTGAATTCGCGCATCCACTTTGCGTGTTCGTCAACCTTCGTCCGTCATTTTGGACTCGTCCACCGTAAGGCTTTTGTCGTTCCAAGGGCCTGAAGTATTCTGGTTTCGAAGCTCGTGACCAAGCCGGCTCCCTCCGTTTTCAAAAGCCTTTGGCTTTATCCGCTTGCCGGCAGTGGACTGGCATTTCTTGCTTTCCGCTTTCTCGATCTGACGGGTGCACCGACCAAAGGCGCTTCGGATTTTTTCAGCGCCATGTCGGCGGATGATGCAAGTCGCATCATGGGCGGTACGGGTGAAGTCATCGCCGCGATCCTGGGGATCGTCATCACCGTCGCGTCCATCATCGTGCAACTCGCCGCGACGCGGTACACGCCTCGCATCACGGAGATGTTCTTTCGAGATCGTACGAATCGCATCGTCATCGGTGTCTTCGTCGTCTCCGCGATCTCGTCGCTGTGGGTGAACTACGCAATCCGGTCGCTCGATACGGCCGTGTTGTCGTTTGTCCCGCGATACGGCGTCATCACTGTTTTGGCGATGTTGACCCTCAACTTGCTGATGATGGCGCCGTACTTTGCCTACGTGTTCGACTTCCTCGAACCGGACAAGATCGTCATGCGCATTCGCGCAGCCGGCGTTGAAGAAGCGTTGCATCGTTCGCAAGGTGAAACCGAAGAAGCTGTTGACGATCGACGAATGAAGGCACTTTCGGCGCTCGAACAACTCGCCGACATCGCGCTGAACGCCATTCAGCAAAAAGACAAGGGCATCGCTTCGTATACGGTCGACTCGATTAGCGAACTTGTCGTGGCCTACGTTCCGCACAAGGGCTCTATCGACCAGCGTTGGTTTTCGATTCGAGGCCGACTGCTCAACGATCCTGACTTCGTCTCCATGAACGAAGTGGCCCTCGGCCGGATCTCGAACGATCACACGTGGCTCGAATACAAGGCGTTGCGGCAGTTCTTGATGGTTTTTCGGGAAGCACTCACGCTCATGCCCGACATCATCAACCGCATCGCGATCGACACGCGGTACATCGGCAAGGCTGCCCTTCAAGCCAACGACAAGGCTGCTCTGGCTGCGGTCATCAAGTTTTTCAATACGTACATGCGCCGATCGCTCAACGCGCGAGATATTCCGGCGGCGTACAATTGTTTGAACCAGTATCGCTATTTGGCCGAAGAAATTCTGCGACAAGGGTGGAGCGACGAAGCGCTGCGCGTTGCCAATCACTTCAAGTATTACGCCCAGACAGCGCAAACGATGAAGCTGGCCTTCATCACGGAAACCATCGCGTTCGATCTCTGCATGATGAACGAACTCGCGTACGACATCAGCGCGGATGCTCGGGATGCGTTGCTCCGCATCTTTCTCGAAGTGGACAAAGAGACCGATGCTGATCAGCAGGAGCAATCACTGCGCGGCGTGCGGAAAGCTCAAGTCAAACTCGCCACATATTATCTGTTCAAGGGTGAGACCGAACTGGCACAGCTCATTCACCGCGACATGCGTGATGAGCGTCGAGATCGATTGCGTTCGATCAAGCAAGAAATGCTTGGTGTGACCAGCAACGAATTCTGGGAAGTCAACGAACGTGGTGTCGTGTTCGAATACATCGAGCCGGATCGACGGGCGTGTTTGCACCAATTCTTCGATTGGTTTCCGGGACTCGAAACACGCAGCGCGATGTCTTTGAATCCCCCAGAACCGCAACGTCCTTCGGGCGAACGCATGTCGGTGCCTCCGCCCAGCATGCCAAACCGTTGAGGTTTGCGTGTATTTCGACCCGAAAATCCCTGAGCAGCTGTAGACTGCCGACATGCTCGGGCAAGCAGCCCGCCCCTATTTCTTCGCAGCATCCTTCCTGATCGCAGGATGCTCACCGAACCTCGGAGACGCACCCTTTGCCTGCGACAGCGCCGGGTTGTGTCCAGAGGGATATTCATGCCGTGTTTCTGTGTGCGTGCGAAATGGCATGCAGCCGGAAACGACTCATTCCACGCGAGCGACGTGGATCAATCCTGCAGAAGTTTTCTGGTTTGCCTCGGCAAACGATGGCGGTGCAACCTTGCTCGTCAACGATAACTTCACGCAAGGCCGCAAGGGCATCTACGACGTTCGCGTCAAACCCGACGGCACCGTTCTCGATGCTCGGATGCTCTTCCCACAAGACGATGGCCCTGCTGCCTCCTCGTCGGTCGTGCTTCTGCCTGATGGTCGATATGGCATCGTCACGCTGCGTTTTCCGAACATCGAAGGCGATCAGGTGATGCTCGACATGTTCGGCGTGGAACGTGACACTACGGCTGGACAAACCGCAGGCATTGAAAAACTCTTCTCAACCACCACGTTGTACCTCGGTGGTGTCGAACCTCCTTACGTCAGCGCCGTCATCGACAACTCCACCATGCACATCGGGTGGACCGTACCTTCCGATGGTGGACAAACCCAGGTTTTGCGTGTCGAACGGCAGGGTTCTTTGTGGAACAATACCTTCACCACGAACGTGCCGCTAAATGGCGTATCGCCGCCCATTCCTCCGCTCTCGGGTGATTGCCAACTCTTCCGAGCCGACGATGGATGGCTGACGCTGCGCGGAGGTTTTGAGAACTTTGCTCTCGCCACGATCGATTCGATGACCCCGCTCGGCACGTTCGTTCCAACACCCCACGAACCCTTGTTTGTCTGGAAGGACCACGAGTTTTTCCTGCGCCGAGACAAGTATGACGAAGCGTCTGGCATCTACGACGTGTCGTACGTGATGCAAGAAAAGGCTTCGATGAATGCTGTTTCGACGAGCACCTATCGTTTGCCCGATACCGCATCCCCGTTTGTTGGTGTCCCCCTCGAGGGAGGCGTTCTCGTCGCGCCCGTGTCGAGTGATCCCAAGCTGCCAACCATCGATGTCGCGTGGGTTTCTCCTGCCGAACCTTTGCGTATCGTTGCGAGCGTAACCCGACAGAGTTCTGATCCCGTGTACACCGCCCGCGCTTTTGCTCGTGATGGCAAAGCCTATGTCGCCTGGGTCGAATACCACGACGGAAGCATGGACCTCTGGGTTTCCGTGACAAACTACATCAAGTCCGGCGCCAAACCGTTGGCTGCCGCATCCCTTGCTCCTCAGCGCGTGCTCAGCATTCCCCGGAGGCTTCCGTGATCAAGCGTGCGTGCATCGCTTCGTCGTTGCTGCTCTTGGTCGGTTGTGGCGATCCGTCTCTTGGAGATATCCCCGCGCTCTGTTCGACGGACGGAGCATGTCCCGAAGGGTACGACTGCATTCATGGCATTTGCGCCCTACCAGGAACGCCAGTCCCTATCACGGTCAGCCAAGTCGGATCGATTCGCGGCATCGATGTGCGCATGGTTCCGCAGTCGAACAGCGTCCTCGTGGCGTGGGAGTCCTACGCGTATTTCGCGGAAGGACAAAAGTTTGTCGGGGCGCGAGTAACGGCGGACGGCACCGTCAGCACGCGCATGGATCTGGTTGGGAAGTTTGTCGCGGAAGATGATTCGCTCGAGCCCTACTTCGATGTGTGGTCCGCGGACGACACCCACCTGCTCGTTTCGATCAGCGCACCTTCCTTGCCCGACGATGAGTCGGTGCAACCGCGACTCATCACGTACCGGGTCAACGTGCCGGCCCAAGGAAGTGAAAGTTCTCCGTCCACGTTCGAGCCCGCATGGGGCGAAGAAAAGCGCTTGGATACCGTGGGATACGGCGCGGTGAGTTTGCCCAAACTCGTCGACCGCGGAGACTCGGTCGAAGTTGGCTACGTTCGATCCCGAACGACGCAGATGGCGACCGTCGCGGATCTCTCGCTGTTCTCGATGCAGCGTGACGGAACGCTGAAATCACCCGACGCGAACTACCATCCCGTGCGAAAAAACTTGTCCGTCGCGGTTGGCGTCTTCGACGCGTTTCGGTTTGGCACGGGCACCTGGTGGGTTTTGGATGACGAACGACCGAGTGCTCTTTATGTGCTCGATGCTGGCGCGGAAACCGAAGCTCCTCTGGCCCGTTTGGCCGTTCCCGTGGCAACCGATGGTTCGTCGCTTCTCTACATCGCGCCGTCCGAACGTCAGGGCGACAAACTCGCAACGTCGCTCGTGAGTGGTGATGCCGAACTGCGCAAAGTGACAGTTGTCGATGCTGGTGGTGCATTGCAATCGAGCGAAGTTGCCGTGGGCAAACTGCCGACGATTCGCGATTTCCCGCGCCCAGCTTGGGTGACTCGACAAGGAAAACCCGCAATCTTGGTGACGCCTGGGCAAGATGCTTTCAGCTCCAACCTTCTCGTGTACACAGTGGATCCCATGACCGCGAGTTGGAAGCTCGTGCAGCAAATCAACCGGTTTTCTGAGCGATTGGTCGAGGCAGTGCGGGTTCTCCTCATCGGGGACAAACTGTACGTGGCATGGCTCGAGACGGATGCTGAAACGGGCGCCGTTCGTATGGCCATCCTTCCGGAGCCCTAGGAACGATTCGATGAAGCTGCGTTGCATTTGGGATATGCGCTGGGGAGGGATGACATGACGTTCGATCCACAAGCGCAACTGTTTGCAGGGAAGTACCGCTTCATCCGCATGCTCGGCAAAGGCGCCATGGGCGAGGTGTGGCTGGCCGAAGAAGAAGGCCCGCGAAACTTCCGGCGCCGCGTCGCGGTCAAACGTCTGCTCGGTACCGGAGATCTTGGCGATATCGCGACCGAATCCTTCATCGCCGAAGCTCAAGTCATCGCCAAACTCGATCATCCCAACATCGTTCGTCTTATCGAACTCGGAAACGCCGAAGGTGGCCTGTACCTCGTTCTGGACTTCGTCGACGGAGCGGCTCTTGATCGCGTCTACCGACGCACGGGGGCTCTTTCACCCGAAGCCGTGGCCTACATTGGCCGCGAAGTCGCCAAGGCTCTCGAGTCCGTACACAACATGGCTGACGATCACGGGCGAAATTGCGGCGTTGTGCATCGCGATGTTACGCCCTCGAACATCCTCGTTTCGCGCGATGGTCGTGTACGCCTCACGGACTTTGGCGTCGCGCGAATTTCCGGCATGGGCGGCGAACGAACGGAGACCGGAGTTTTTAAAGGCAAACTCCCGTACATGCCTCCCGAGCAAGCCCGCGGAGAAAAGTTCGACGGTCGAGCGGACATTTTTGCCCTCGGAATCACGCTTTTCGAGGGGATCCTGGGACGTCGGTTGCGCAAGGCGGAAACGCAAACGCAGTTGCTCATGATGATTTCCGTCGAACCCGTGCCCAAGGTTCACGAACTCATCCCCGATCCTCCGGCCAAACTCGCGTATGCGATCGATCGTGCGACCGAGATGGATCCGGCGATTCGCGTTGCGGATTGCGGCGAGCTCGTCTTGATGCTCGATGAAGCGTTGCGGGATTGTGGACCTGGTGCTGAGAAACGAGCGCAGGCGGAACTGAAAGCACGTCTCGAACAGATTGCCGCGGCGTCGAAGGAAGCTCCGCCGACAGAACGACCACCTCAATGGAACGTGGCGCTCGGAACGGGAGCGGGGCCGATTGGTACGAATCCAGGCGCGAGTTTGTCTGAGCCATCGGCAGGGCGAGTGTCGACGCCTTCGTTGGGTTCGCAAAGTTTGCCAGGCTCGAGTGTTCCGCCGCCATCGCATCCGTCCCAGGTGGGGCGCAGCGTCACGGGTGTTGGCAGCTATGGCGACGCACAAGTGCCAGGTGCTGCGAGAAAAGCCTCACCCGTTGCGATCGCCGGTCTCATCGCATTTACGGCGCTTGGTGGAGGTTTGGCGTTCTTGCTGTTGTCCCGCGCAGCCGGAGACAAACCTGTCGTTGCTGGAGGTTCGTCGGCTGGCGTCACCGCACAAAGCGCATCTGCCGAGGTCGCCACGAATTCCCCTGTTGCCGATGGTTCGTCGACCGCTGCTCCACCAGCAAGCGGCGAACTCGCCCAAGTTTCGACTCAGTCTACCGGAAAAACCACGTCCCGGAAAAACAGTCCACCGCCACCGCCACCGCCTGCGCCGACGGTCGAAGAATCCACCGAACCTGGCACGCTGGTCGTGAGCGTCGTGCCTTGGGGCGACGTCAGTGTGGATGGCCGAAGCGTGGGTACGACACCTTTGGCCCCGATCTCCCTTCCTCCTGGCCCACACAGCGTGAGCGTACGTAATTCCGAACTCGGCGCATCACGCAGTTCGTCGGTTACGATCAAACCGGGCAAACCGAGCTCCGTTCGGTTCGACTTGCGCAAAACCGAGTGAGTCTGTCATGACAAATCATTGGTGTAGCAACTTTTTCGTCCGCTCGTCTCTTCTCGCCACGGTGTTCGTCATGACGACCGGCTCGCCGGTACATGCGGAGGATCTGGCGGGGATCGTGGCGAAGGCGCGAGATCAGACAGAGAACGGCGCTTTTGCGGATGCTTTGAAAACGCTGGCGCAGTTGCCAAAAAGCGACTTGCCGCCGGCGTTGGCCGTTGAAGCGGGGCTTCTCGAGGCAACCGCGGCGCTCGTGACCAAAGGCGAGGCTGGGGGACAAACCGCGTGTGCAAAAGCGGTCATCGCTTCGGGATACGATCCAGAGGTCGCGCGGGATCAGTCTCCGAAAGTGCGGGGCGTTTGTCGGGCAGCAGCGGAAAAAGTCCGCAAAGAGCGAATTGAAAAGGCCGAAGTGAAGCTTGGAGCCATTTCCGTGGCGACGCCCGACGTTGCATGGCAACCGGTGCGTTTGTCCGCGGATGTCGGCAAGCCACCGGCATGGTTGCGTGTCGTGGCGCGTGTTCGTTCGAGCGAGTTCGAAAACTCCTTTGATCTGCCTCTGGCTCCATCCCCCGATGGTCCGCTGCGCAGTACGCTCGATCCGTCGTTTATTCGTCCAGGGGCGACGCTCGAGATTTCGCTCGTGGCGCAAGATAAATTTGGCGACTTGCTGGTCACTTCGGACAAACAGAGCGTGACAGTGCCCAAACGCGAGGCGCTGATTTCGTTTGGCGATATTCCGATGTCGGCCCGTGTGTTCGTCGATGACAAACCCGCTGCGCCCGATGATGCAGGACGGGTCGCGGTTGAGCCGGGCAAACACGAAGTG
>JBGAOI010000028.1:0-26704 GCA_044221885.1 Polyangium sp. (in: bacteria) | reverse complement strand
ACAGATACGTGATGGGCATCACGAGCACATGTCAGCGATTACGAGTGCCACGGGGTACAGTTTGTGGCCTGTGGTTGCGGGATCTGGGCGCAAGCCGTTTCGGACGATGTGAAGGGGAGCGTGAAGGAGGTTGGTCTTAGAAGGAAGGTAGGTGACGGCACGGAGGAAACAGATCTTTTTCGTGTAGCTTTTTCTACTTGGCCGGTATAGCGTCTTCGCGGATCTTCGACAGGCACGTGCGACGAGGAGATTTTTCGACTGATGTCTGAGCACTCGCAAGGAACCGATATGGGGCAAGTGCCCTGGTTCCGAAAGTTCAACACCTGGTTCCTGCTCGTCACGGGACTCAGTGTGCTTTGTGGCTCGGCATTCAACATGCTTATATCGAGCGGCGGCACGAAGCGACTGAGTGAGGAGTCATCTCGTGAGGTCGAGAGAGGGATCAACCGTGCGAACCGCGAATATTTGACGAATCATATCGAAGACACGTCGTCTCAAGTATCAGCGCGATTGAACCATGCGTATGATGATTTGACTCTTTTTGCCAATATTATTCAGCAATCCATTGATCATCGCGACGAACTCAGCCAATTTCACGAGCAAACCGCGTCGTCGCCGTATTTCCAAGACAAGCTTGTTTACAACGAAAAAGGTAAGTGGGCTCAGAATGACCCCAGTGAACCGACGAGTGTGAGCGTTTGGGGCTATATGCTCGAAAACGGGGTTCCTCGTGCGGATACGCAACGGGCATTAAATGAGACGGCGTTTCTTGATTTGGTGATGCCGACGTTCAAGAAATACGGGGCGGAGAAGCTGCGTATTTATTTTGTGGGGGACAAGCAGTCGCCTTATACGCGTATGGCTCCGTACAGCGATTTGGGAACTGATGCGGACAAGCAAGCTCCGGGGCATAACGAGAAGAATTGGTATGACTTCTTTTTCCCTCAAATGGTAGAGGGTTGGGAAAAGTGGATCAAAGAGCCGAAATGGCGTGAGGGGCGGGATCAGATTACGGTGACTGCGCCGTATCAGGATGCGGCAGGTGGTGGTGGATTGGTCATGACGGCATTTCATCCGTTGTGGTCGAAGGATCGGAAGGCATTTGCCGGCACGGTGGGTTTGGATCTGACGCTCGGACAGATCATCAAGACCATTGAAAACGTGAAGTTGCACGAAACCGGGTTCGCGTTTTTGGCTCAATCGGACGGCAATGTTCTGGCTGTGAACGAAGCTGGAGCTCAAACGTTGGGTTTGCAGTTGAGTGCTGGAGGTACGGGGCAAGGCGTCGAGATTTTGCGTCGTCACTTGCATGACAGCAAGGAATTGGCGATCAAGCGATTGCAGTTGCCGGGGGATCAGCAGGTGGTGTTTCAAGACATCGACATGGGCGATGCTTCTTATGTTATGGTGCTCAAGCGACTGGATGCGGTAAACGTTTGGCTTGGGGATCGAATTACATCGGAGAATTGGACGCTGGGTTTTGTCGTGCGTAAGCGCGAATTGTACGAGTCCTTGTATCGAGCGCAAGGCACGATCGAGTCGAGTCGCAAGAGTATTCAGGTAAGTCAGGCATTTATTTCATTGGGTTCTATTTTTATTCTCATGGCCGGAGTTTATCTTGTTTCGCGACGAATGACGGGAGCGCTTGCGGCTCTTTCTGAGGGTTCTTCGCGGATGCGCGGTGGTGATTACGGGGTACGAGTTCAGGCGACGACGGCCGATGAAATTGGTCAGCTCACCACGGCATTTAATGAAATGGCGGCCAATATTCAGGCCCATACGAACAACCTCGAAGGGCTCGTGCAAGCGCGTACGGCGGAGCTCGAAGAGGCGAACAAGGAAATCACGAGCCTCAATGCGCAGTTGGCGCAGGAGAATTTGCGTCTCGGCGCGGAGCTCGATGTTGCGCGTCGATTGCAGCTCATGGTGTTGCCGTCGACGCGGGAACTGAATGAAATCAAGGACCTCGATATTGCGGGGTACATGTCGCCGGCGGATGAAGTCGGGGGCGATTATTACGATGTTTTGCGCGGCAATGGCGTCATTAAAATTGGTATTGGTGACGTCACGGGTCACGGTCTCGAGAGCGGCGTATTGATGCTCATGGTGCAGACGGCGGTGCGGACGCTTTTGGCGAGCAACGAAACGGATCCGGCGCGATTTTTGGGCATTGTCAACAAGGTGATTTATCAGAACATTCAGCGGATCAATTCGGATAAGAATCTCACGCTATCGCTGATGGATTATAGCGATGGCAAGTTGAAGCTCACCGGGCAGCACGAAGAAGTCATTGTCGTGCGTAAGAATGGGCAGCTCGAACGGATCGATACGACGGAATTTGGAATTCCGGTGGGCATGGATGAAGACATCTCGGATTTCTTGTCGAATACAGAAATCGCGGTGGATTCAGGTGACGTAGCCGTGTTGTTTACGGACGGAGTCACAGAGGCGGAGCGGACGGATACAGCGCAATATGGTGTGGAGCGACTGTGTGAAGTCGTTATCGCGAACCATGCGAAGACGGCGCAGGAAATAAAAGAGGCGATCATCGCCGACGTGATGGCCCACATTGGGACCAACAAAGTCTACGATGACATCACGGTACTGGTCATCAAGAGGCTATGACGCGTAGGAGACTGTCAACACTATGAGTGAGATCATTGGCGTCTATTCGCTCGACGACTCGTTCAGCGAGCACATGTCGTTGACCCTGTACCCGGATTCGTTCGCGGTGCGGTGGAGCCTCTGCAACCTCACGGCAAACTTCATGGCGGAATATTTCGCGGAGCTTTTTCCCGAAGGTGATGATGAGGACAAACTCATCAGTCGGGCTGAAGTAAGTAGTGCCGTGAGTTACGTGCTCAACGAATTGGTTGAAAATGCGGTCAAATTCAATCGTAGTGGGGACATCAACGTCACCGTAGGAATCGGCAAGGAGGACTTGGTTTGTCTTGTGAGCAATCACATCGCCAATGGCGATGTGCCCCCATTGCGTGAAAAACTGCTCGAGCTTTCGCGGGAAGATCCAGGGGAGCTTTTGCGGCGGCAAGCAGAAGCGAATGCGGAGGATCCGGAAGCGACGGGTTCAGGACTTGGATATCTCATCATCATGAGCGATTACGGGGTCAGTCTAGGCTGGAAGCTCGACCCTGTTTCTTCGCAAAACACTTGTATCAGGACGATGGCGCGGCTGCCCATCTTGAAGGAAAGGGCGAGAATGGAAATCAAAGGCGGAAACTATCGAGTATGGTACGATCCGGGCGAGGTGGCGGTGTTCTTCGAGGGTATACTGCGGCTTGGCGGACCTCAGGAATACGCACCGATCGAGGAGCTTCTGGACAAGGTTCTCTTGACGAATCCGAAGTCGATCATTTTGGATCTGCGCCAACTCAATTTCTTGAACAGCTCGGGCATCAACGTTCTTTACAAGTTCGCGATCGCGATGCGAAAGAAGGGTGATGTTCAGCTTGTGGTTCGTGGTTCGAAAACGGTACCTTGGCAGGGCAAGTCACTCCCGAATCTGAAGAAGTTCAACCAGAACTTCGAGATGATCTTCTGCGATTGATAGAAGATCTCAGGCGAACGAAGAAGAGAGCGGAAGAGGATAGTTTCGACCGATATGACTGCAACGAACGACAGCTCGACGGAAACCGTGGTCGGAGCATTGGCCGACATCGCGGAGATCGATTCCGTCAAGTCACTTCTTCTCGACGAAGCAGCTGCTGAGCAATTGCTTTCGACGAAAGAAGGACGGCTCGACTTCCTTGCACGCAGTCGCAAGCTTGTGGATCAATGCGAGCGATTGCGGTCCGAAATCGATGAAATGGCGGTCGTTCACGAGCTGACGCTCGAACACGCAACGCGTATCGAGAACGAGCTCGAATTGCAGAATCGGATCGTCAGCGAAGACCTCGATGTGGCCCGCGGAATTCAGCAATCGCTGATGCCCGATCCGGCCATGCTTGCGGCACACTTCGACATCGCGATCTATCACAAGCAATTGACGGAAGTCGGAGGTGATTACTACGACTTTTCACAATTGCCCGATGATCGTCTTGCGGTGAGTGTATACGATATTTCCGGCCACGGCGTATCGTCGGCGCTCATCATGACGTTTCTCAAGTCCCAATTCGAAAATGCCACCAAACGGCTTGACAGCCCAAGTGCCATCGTCGATTGGGTCAACCGTGCTTCGTACGCTTTTCTTCGCGGAGTTCGCCGGTATGCAACGGTCAACTTCGTGATGTTCACCGATAGGTTTTTGCGCTATGTGTCGGGTGGTGGTTATGGACTGCTCGTTCGACGCGGAGAACAAACAACCTTCAATCGGGTGGGTAATTACCTCGGTTTGCGAACCAAACCATTCCGTGAATTCGAACTTCCTTTCGAGGAAGGCGATGTTCTTGCCCTTTACACGGATGGTATGGCCGAAGCTCTAGATGAAAACGGAAAGGGTTATACCGTGCAACGTCTCAATGACTTGATCGCGCGGCATAGCGACGAACCCGTCCAGGATATCCTCAATCGGTGCGTCGAAGACTACACCAATTTCAGGGCCCAGGACACGGACGATATCACCCTCCTCATTCTGCGTAGGTGTGCGAAATGAGCGCCGGGGGAACTCGAACGCAGACGGCGGTGGGTGCGTCGATTTATATCTCGCCCCTCGACCATGTCGCGGGTGACGTCGCCGGTTTGCTCGGCAATTTTCTCTTCGATTTGCTTGGGATGTTCTATCCCCGGCAAATCTGCTCCAAAGCCAATGTCGTTGTCATTGAGCTCGTCACGAACGTCATGGAGCATTGCACCATTCGTGATGGAGCCTTGAGAGTCGACCTCAAAATCGACGGCGACGACCTCATTATCACTGTTGCCAATCCCGTCACTCAAGACGTGTACGAGGCGGTGAAGGATCGTTTCACGCGGATTGCCGAAGCTCCGGATCCGAAGAAACTTCTCGCCGATACCGTCAAGGAACGAAGGGTTGACCGTGCCAAAGGGGGCCTCGGTCTGATGCGCCTCACGGCCGAAAGCAAATTCAAGCTCTCCGCCGAATTCGAGCAGGGCTTTCTGATTGTCAAAGCGCAATTCCCGATGAGAGGTTTCGCATGAAGGTCCTCACCTACGGTGAAATCATGGACGGCGGCTTGAGTGTGTTTCACTCGGTCGCGAAACTCGATGATCGCCACCTCATTCTGACTTTCGAGGGCGTCATTCGCGTCGATAATCCCTATCGCTACCTTCACGCCTATCTCGAGGAACTCGCCAAAGTTCTTCCCAAGCAGAAGATCAGCGACACGACGATGGACTTCGTCAAAATGCGCTTCTGCAATTCCAACGGCTTCTACGTCATCATGGATATCGTCGATGCCGTCTACAACTTGGTTCCCGGACCCGTCACCGTTCGACGTATTGCCGACGATGATTGGCAGTGTGAAACCTTGCCCATCCTTCTGAACCTCAGCGAAGACCACATCGCCGAGCGCACCAAGTTCGAAGACATCAAAGCAGGCTGACCAAACGCCTCGCATCATAGCCGCTGTGGAATTTCCGCAGCTCGATCTCCCTCGTCGCGTTCATCCTTCGTGGCTCGGCTCGGTGTCTGCTTGACACGCCCAGTGAGCCTCCGAGAATCGTTTCTTCGGAGGCTTTGAACTTCATGCTTCGCAACCAATCTTTCGCCATGCTGCTTGTGGGCCCCCTCGCGCTCTTCGTCGCATGTTCCACAACGCCAAACCCTGATCCCGGACAAACCTCGTCGTCATCTTCGAGTTCGTCGTCATCTTCGTCCAACGGTGAAGCCGGAGCTGGAGGAGTTGCCGGCATGGGCGGCATGGCCGGTGCTGGAGGCATGGCCGGTGCCGGGGGAACGGCTGGTTCGGGCGGAAGCATGATGGCGGCTGTTCCGAAGCCCGATTTTGGCCTCATGGACGTGAATCCGAATTCAGCGACATCCGGACAAACCATTTCGCCGCGGGACTACGTGGGGCAAGTTTCCGCGTGGTATTTTGGCCACGCGACGTGAGGTTATTGTAGTGGCCAGTTTGGCTACATGAACCAGATGCAGGGTGAAATTGACGCCGAGCTTGGGGGAACACCGGGCAAGCGGGTGCAGATGTTTGGCGTGAACGGTGTGGGTTACGAAGCGGGCAACGTGTCCGTGACAAACGGTCGTACGTTGCCGTGGCTTCAAGACGCAGCCGATCAGCAAGTGTGGACGAACTGGGCGGTCACATTTCGCGACGTGGTTGTCCTAGACGCCGAGAACAAGCCGATCGCGGTGTACAACGTGACGACGAACAACCTCGGTGATCCGACGAATTACGCCACGCTCAAACAGATTTTGCTCGACGCTGCGAAGACGTTGCCCTGATGAAGCATCACGAAGGGACGGGCGAACGTCGATGGTTCGGCCGCGTTCCAGAAAGACAAACAAGGCCGTGAACTCGGCCGTTTCGCTGCGTTCCGGTGGCGAAATTTCGGCTCGATTTGCCTCGTTGCAGGAACAATCAAACCCGACCATCACCGTGACGACGAAGCACCAAGGGCTCGTGATGCTGCTTCGGTGTTGCGTGTCGTTTGGAAAGTGAAACCGTACGGAGACGATTGCCGTTCGAGCCGCATCGTCGCGTCTTCACGCTTGGGTGGAGATTCAAGTGTGGATCTTCTTGCACAGGTGCTTGATGATCTGCGTCTCGAGCGTAAGCGTGTATCGATCGCAGCGAGTCACATTATCGGTTCATGATGGCGCTATTTGCATTGGATTGGGGGCTGGGTCGGAGACTCCATTGCGGAGATTTTGGGTGCGTGGGCGTTGGTGGTCCCGTGCGCCGAATGGCAGCTTGGTGAAGGTTTGGCTTGGATACACGCGCGCGTTCATGCCACGCGGGGTCATGGCGGAGCATTTTTGATGTTTGAAAGGGAAATCGATTTAGACGCCAAGAAATGCGGCGACGGACGTGATCGTCGCTTCGGTATCTTCGAGCAACAGGGCGTGGCCTTTGCCTTCGACGACTTCGAGTTTTGCGCCGGGGATGGCATCGACCATTCGTTGGCTGAACTCAGGGGGAGCCGCGATATCGATGGATCCAACGCGGGCAAGCACGGGGATTCGCAAGGAAGCGAGGCGATGGTAACAAGGCGGAGCAGCGGCCGATGCTTCGAGTTCATCGGCGAGTGATTCTGGATGTGGCCAATCGAGCCAACCCATTGCCGCGGCAACCGCCACGGGATTTGTCCGCGCACTTTCTGGGGAGAGCATCCGCGTGGTCATTGTTTCTTCCATGAACGGTTGTCTCAAGGAAGGGGCGCCACGGAGCATTTTGGCAAACCCTTGCATCATGGCGGCTTGAGGAGGGTCGAGTCCGGCAAGTCCACCGATGGATACGATAGCGTTGACCCGCGTTTTGCCATCCAGGGCCAACAAAAAAGCGCGCCATGCGCCTAGAGAAAAACCGATGACTGCAACTTCTTGAATGCCGCGTGAAATAAGTTCTTCATCGATGAGTTCGGCGGACCTTTGGACAGACAAACCCGGAATATGGGGAGATTGGCCGTAGCCTGGCATGTCGGGCAGAAGGACATGTCGGGTGGCTTCGAGCCGCTGGACCAAGGGGTCGAAATCTGTCGGTGCTGACGGCGAACCGTGGAGCGCCAACACCGCGCGTCCGCTACCGTATTCGCGTATGAACATGGTTGTTACACTTTTCGTTCGACACGGGCTGGTGTACACATCACGACGTCCGACCCCGAGCAAACACTTCGGAGCGGGAAGCGAGGAGGGATTCTTGCACGATAACTAGCGTCATCGCAAATTTTTCGAGACAACGAACAGAGAATCGCGTATTTCGGCTCGACGGATATGTTGTCACCATGGTTCGGGCAAAACGCGTTGATGGTCGCCGGTGCACGACCTCATGGTGCGAAGCGAGTTGCAGGATCTTTGCTCGTGGAATGCGGTGTGGAGAGTGACCACGCGATCGATGTAGCTCAATTCCGTGGTAGATTCGAGTTTGTCAAGATGACGCGTCGTCACGTGAGTGGTGTTGGCTTTTCAGAACGGTTGAAAGGTTTCGTGATTTCATGAGTTCCCTTCCGCGTGACATTGTAGTTCGATGGATGTCCTTTGCGAAAGAGGGGGAACGAATTGTAACATTGCGCCGACAAACCCACGAGGAATTGGGGTGGAGTGGCGCTGTGGATCGAACACCTCAGGATGAAGAAGGGTTTCATCTGGGGGCATTTGCGGGCGACGAATTGATTGCGGTGTTGAGTGTTTATTTTTTCGAGAATGCATTCGATTCTTTGCACGCGTATGGGTTGCCCAAATCGGCCCGCGTATTGGAATACGTGAAATTTGCTGAAACTGGCGCATATCGTGACACTCGTCTTGCTGAACTGTTGATGGTCACCGCGCACCGCATGATTTACGAAGTATTGCGACCGCAATACATGTTTGCATTGTGTGAAGGGGCCGGTGAAGCGTTCGCGGGAAAACGTTGGCCCGACGTCGGCTGGGAAGTCAAAGGCACCGTAAAGACCAAGTGGGGTCAAGGTACGGTATTGATGATACCGTCGGGGAAGATGGAGTCTGCGTATTGCCGCGCGCGAAAGATCGCCGAATCGTTGTCGGAAGAGCTCGACAATTTTCCCCAATCGATCGTGAAGCATCTTGACTTGGCGGAGCGCATGGACCTGGTGGCGCGCGTCGCATTGCTGTCGGAGAATTTGCATGCGGTCGCGGCGTTGTCGCTCAAGGATGAACTGCCGCGCCTTTCGGCGCAAACGCGATTGCTCTTTGCGGAACAGAAGCCGCGGATTGCGGCGGTTGATTTTCCGAAACCGCCAGCTCGTTTATTGGACGTGGGGGCAGGTCCAGGGGTGTATTTGGCGGCGCTCGGAAAAACGGAAAAATTTAATGGATACGAATTGATTGGAATCGATGCGTCCAAAGAAATGGTTCAGTACGCACGGCTCAATCGCGCGGACATCAAATGGCAACACGCCAATGCTTACGATACGAAGCAACCTGCTGAAAGTGTCGATGTTGTTCACTTGAATTTCGTGATGATTCACCTCATGAGCCCCGCCTTGGCGCTACGTGAATTTGCCCGAATTCTTCGTCCCGGCGGACTTTTGTACATTGTCGACGTCAATGATTCCACGTTTCGCGGGCCGCCTTCAATGAAGGAACTGATTGATGCGTATCACGATTGGACGGTCGGTGATCGCAATGTGTTGAATCTACTTCCACGAATTGCCCCGGAATGGGGGTTTGAACTGAAGCACCAATTTTCTACAGCGGTGCGAAATACAGGAACATCGCCCGATCCCGAATTTCTTCCGGACGAACTCAGGCTTGATCACATTAAAATGTGGGCGATGTTTTCATTTATTGGTCAACGTGACGAGTTTGCGGCTCAAATGCAGATAGCTCACAATAGCTACTTTGGATCGATTGAGCGGTGCGAGATATGTCTTCAGACACATGTATACCAGAGGGTCCAATGAGTCCAAGCGGGTAGTGTGCTGCGGGTTTTCGTAATAGCCGCGGGAATATGGATCCATTTCAATTGATCATCGACGCATAGGAGATACAACCATGACGACACCAGTCACAACGAAGCTCCAGAAGGATACGCTAGCGGAGGCTCGCGATCTGCTCCAAGAGCCGTCTCGCGATACGAAGCGCAAGATCCTCATCGCAATCAATATGGTGTTTGGGTTGGTGATCACCATGCACATGGTCACTCAGCTCGCAACCAATGGACAGTTGCCGGATCCAGCGCGTGACTGGGTCATTTATCCGTTGATCCTCCTCATCAATTATGGTTCGGCCGCGTATAACGGTTATTGCTTGGTCCGCAAAGGAGGCGGAAGCGAACGTTGGGATGCGATTACCGCGTGGACGAGCGTGATTTTTTTGCAGCTCGTTGCGTTGACGCTTGTGCATTCGAGTATCAATTCACCCCTGAGTCTCGTTGGCGACCGGACCTTCTCCATCATCATGATATTTTTCACCGGTGTGATTTTGAATCGACGTGCCGCGCTCGTCTGGTTCGCTATCTCGCTCGTGAGCCTCTATTTCGCAGTAACGAAGATTGGCCCCAATTTCGAATATTTTCTCATGACCAGCGACGAGGTCGCGAAACTCAAAGCGCTCGAGGTTGCAGACAAGGCTGCTTTTGTGGCACGTGGAGTAACCGCGCAGACTGAAAAGATTGCCCCGCTCTCCATTATACTCGTGGCCTTCGTTTCATTCTTCTATTCGCTCCTCGCATACTTCGCCACGTTCTTCGAAGCTGGAATGATTGGCCAAGTGCTCAAAGCGATTCCAACAGCGATCGACAAGATCCAAATTGCGTCCGAGGAAAAACAAAAGCTCCAACAAGAAAACGTTCGTATGGGAGCAGAACTCGATGTCGCGCAAAAAATTCAAAAATTGATTCTGCCGCGACCTGAAGAGCTCAAGAAATGTCAGGGGCTCGATGTCGCCGCCAAAATGGTGCCTGCGTCCGAAGTCGGAGGTGACCTTTATGACGTCCTTCCGCAAGAAAATGGTTCCACGGCCCTCGTTATTGGCGACGTAACGGACCATGGCTTGGCGTCCGGCCTCGTGATGCTCATGTCGCAATCATCGTTGCGGTTGTGTCTCGAAGAAGCCAATGCGAATTTGCTCAAGTCGTTGCAGTTCTTGAACAACATGCTTTACAAGAATGTGCAGACGCGCATGAATGATTCGCGCACGCTCACGCTTGCGCTCCTGCACCACCAAGACGGCCTTGTCCGAATGGCGGGACAACACGAAAGTGTCGTGCTGCTTCGTAAAGGACAAACCGAAACCGAAGAAATTGAAACGGGAGATCTCGGGACGATTGTCGGTATGATCGACGATATCGAACCCATGGTGGCCGAAACGAGCTTTCGCTTGGAATCGGGCGACTACATGCTGCTTTATACCGACGGTGCAACCGAAGCCGAGAATCCCAAGGGTGAACAATATGGTATTGGGCGCCTCAAGGATTCACTCACACGGGCGCAAGGCAAACCGGCCAACGAAGTTGTCGAAGCTCTTTTCTCGGATTTGATGGCATTCATCGACACGACGGCGATTCTGGACGATATTACGCTCGTCGTTGTGCGCGCAAAAGAGTGATGTCTTCGCCTGACGTTTGGGAGCCAACTGCTCGGCGATTGCTCCCTACATGTTGGATTTGAGACACCACGAAAACGTCGAGCAGCATTTCATCGCGCACTCATAGAGGCGCCAAAAACCAGCATCAGGCTTGCTTCCCGCCCTCAAACTGCCACAACCATTCAGCTAGCTGGCTAGCACAACCGATGCTAGGAAAAATGGGCAGATGAACTACTCTCAAGGCGACGAACTGTTCGTGAACTGCTGCACGCTCATCGATCTGCTCGAAAACCGCGCCGTTCATAATCCCGCTCTGCCGTTGTTCACCTTTCTCGAAGATGGCGAACGCGAACAAGGTTCGGTTTCTGCCGCCACACTTGCAATGCAAGCGCGGAGTATCGCGGTTTGGCTAGAGCAACTTGGGTTGAGCGACAAACGAATTTTGCTCATTTTCCCCCAAGGCCTCGAATTTATTGCGTCGTTTTTTGGCTGCATTTATGCGAGTTCCATCGCTGTTCCTGCACCCATGCCCGATCCGACACGTGTCGCACGCACACTGCCTCGGTTGCAGGGAATCCTTGCTGATGCGACGCCGGCTGCAGTTCTGACAAACCGCGACGGACTTGCGATGGCCGCCGAAGTGGCCGCACATCTGCCCGAACTCACGAAAAATCTGAAATGGATTGCATTTGAAGATTGTCCTCCCGATTTGGCTTCGACATGGCATCAGCCAGCAATTGATCCGGAAAAAGTCGCGCATTTACAATACACATCCGGATCCACATCCACCCCGAAAGGGACGATGATTACGCATGCGAATATCCTAGCCAATTCGCTGGCAATCCAGAAATCGTGTCGCTACACGCCTGAAAGTCGCAGTGTCGTGTGGGAGCCCTATTTTCACGACGACGGCCTCATTCAAGGGATCATCCAACCCATCTTCACCGGATTCCCCTGCATTCTCATGGCGCCAAGCGCGCTCGTTGCCCGCCCGGATCGCTGGTTGCGAGCTATCAGTCGATATCGAGCTACCCATACCTGTGGACCCAATTTCGCCTACGAGCTTTGCCGGCGAAAAGTCACCGACGAACAGTTGCGGGACATCAATTTGTCCACTTTGGTGCACGCTCAAAATGCCGCCGAGCCGGTGCGGGCTGAAACCTTGCGGACATTCTTCGAACGATTTCAAGTTTGCGGATTACGATGGAACGCATTGTCGCCGAATTATGGCCTTGCCGAAGCGACACTGATGGTTTCCTCGGGGTTGCGCGATTCAGGGCCGGTCATTCTTTCATTTGATGCCAATGCTCTCGAACGCGAAGGTTTGATTCGCCAGGTACCCGATGATCATCCCAATGCACGACTCCTCGTCAGTTCCGGCCGACCGCTTTTCGAAACCACTGTAGCCATCGTTGACCCACAGACCGGCGTGCGTTGTGCGGACGATCGTGTCGGAGAAATCCTCGTGAAATCTCCGGGAGTTGCCGCCGGCTACTTCGAACGTCCAGCCGAATCACATTACACATTTCAAGCTCGTCTCGATTCCGGCGATGGCCCATTCATGCGCACCGGTGATCAAGGCTTCATGCTCGACGGTGATTTATTCATCACTGGCCGTATCAAAGACTTGATCATCATTCGTGGCGAAAATCGTTATCCCCAAGATATCGAATTGTCCGTGGAACGAGCGCATCCAGCTATCGCCCCTGGCAATATAGCGGCGTTTTCCGTCGAGGTTGGTCCGGAAGAACGACTTGCCGTCGTTGCCGAGGTCAAGCGCGGAACGTCTGCCCCGCATGCGGAAATGATGGACGCAATTCGTGATGCCATCGCCCACGACCACGAATTGCGTCCATGGGCGGTTGTCTTGCTTGCGCCGGGCACCTTGCCCAAAACCTCGAGCGGCAAAATTCAGCGCCAAGCAAGCCGTAAGGCATTCATGGAGGGAACCCTTCAGGAAGTCGCTCGCTGGAAGGAAGAATCACGGTCCGAACGTAGCGCCGACCCCATGCAGGCGCCCGCCGGTGGAAAAAGCGCCGAGGAAATTCAGGCTTGGCTGACTCGATATCTAGCTGCAGAACTGGGTGCATCCACCAACGAGATTGGTCTGGACGTACCATTCAATCGATTTGGGCTCGATTCCGCGTCAGCCGTGCGCTTGGCTGCTGATTTGGGTGATTGGTTGGGCACGAAGCTCGAGCCCGTCATTGCGTGGAATTATCCGAATATCTTGGCGCTGAGCCGGCACCTTCAAGGTCATGATGATTTGCCGGCAGCCATCCTGCCGCCGCAGCATACTGTTGAACCCATTGCGATCATTGGCGCATCATGTCGTTTTCCCGGGGGCGTGACGAACCTCGAAACATTCTGGACCTTGCTCGACCAAGGCGTGGACGCGATCGGGGATGTCCCCCGTGCACGTTGGGACATTGAAGCCTATTACGATCCGAATCCCGACGCCGATGGGAAAATCGTGAGTCGTTCGGGCGGATTTTTGTCCGATATCGATCGATTCGAACCGACATTTTTTGAAATTTCGCCACGTGAAGCGGCGGAAATGGACCCGCAACAACGTCTTTTGCTCGAGGTGAGTTGGGAAGCATTTGAAAATGCGGGACAAACCCTGGCCAAACTTCGAGGTAGCAATACCGGCGTATATGTAGGCATTTCTGGGAACGAATACCAACAATTGGGCCTTCGCGAGTCAGGAACCATCACGCCGTATCTCTTTTTGGGCACGACGCATAGCACGGGCGTTGCTCGCTTGTCGTATTGGCTCGGACTTCAGGGCCCTAACTTGCCCATCAATACGGCTTGTTCCTCGTCGCTCGTCGCTGTGCATCTTGCATGCCAGGCGCTGCGTAATGGCGAATGTTCCATGGCCATTGCGGGCGGCGTCAACTTGCTCCTCTCGCCCGAATCAAGTGTTTGTCTGAGTCGCATGCACGCTTTGTCTCCCACAGGTCGATGCCATAGTTTTTCCGTCGACGCGGATGGATATGTGCGCAGTGAAGGCTGCGGCATGGTTGTCTTGAAGCGTTTGTCCGATGCGCAACGTGACGGCGATCCGATTTTGGCCGTCATTCGAGGCACAGCGGTGAATCAAGATGGTCGGACCAATGGGCTCACGGCCCCCAATGGACCAGCCCAAGAAGACGTCATTCGTCGTGCGTTGTCGAATGCTAGCGTCCAGCCGCATGAAATCGGGTACGTCGAGACGCACGGCACGGGCACACCTCTTGGAGATCCCATTGAAGTCAAGGCGCTTGCTCGAGTATTGGGGCAAGGTCGAAATGCGGATTTACCGATTTGCATTGGATCTGTTAAGACAAACATCGGCCATGCAGAATCGGCTGCCGGCATTGCTGGGCTCCTCAAAGTCGTTCTGGCCATTTCCCATAGCCGCATTCCTTCCAGTCTCCATTTTCGCCGACCGAGCCCACACATTCCGTGGTCCGAACTTCCCGTACGTGTGGTTGCCGAGCCCCTTGCTTGGACAAGTGGAGAAAAAAAGCGAATTGCCGGAGTGAGCTCCTTCGGTATGAGCGGCACGAATGCCCACATCATTTTGGAGGAGCCGCCGCATCGTGAGGAAAAACCATTTTCCAATACGAATCATTATCTCGTGCCATTGTCGGCAAAGACGCCAGAGGCCCTTCATGCTTTGGCCAAGTCGTACGGTACGTGGTTATCCCAAACGGATGCATCGCTGCACGATATTGCGTACACGGCAAGTCTCCGACGGAGCCACTTCGAACATCGATTGAGTGCCATTGTCCGGTCGAAAGAAGAATTGTCGGCGAATCTCGATGGGTATACATCGGGACACATGCCATCGGGCGTAGTGGCGGGGAAAACGCTTGGGGTTTTGCCAAAGATCGTTTTTGTCTTTTCAGGCCAAGGTTCGCAATGGGTCGGCATGGGTCGCCAATTGTACCTGGACGAACCAGTGTTTCGTGATGCAATGATGGCCTGTGACACGGCTTTGCGCAAAGAGACGGGTTATTCGATTGTTGATGAATTGCACAAACCCGAAGATACGTCCCGTCTTGCCAAAACGCTCGTTGCACAACCGGCGCTTTTTGCTATCGAAGTTTCGCTGGCGACGTTGCTCCAATCTTGGGGAATCGTTCCATCGGCGGTGATTGGGCATAGCGTTGGCGAAATTGCAGCGGCTCATATCGCCGGAATGCTCGATCTCGCCCAAGCTGCGCGTCTCGTATCTCTGCGTGCCCGCATCATGCAACGAGCGACGGGCCAGGGTAAAATGGTTTCGGCGGCATTGACGGAACATGCTGTCGCCAAAACCATTGCTGGATTGCGGGACCGAGTAGGGATTGCTGCAATCAACGATCCTTATTCCGTGGTATTGTCGGGGGACATTGAAGCCATCGATCAGCTCGTCGAAGAGCTGTCAACGCAAGGCGTAGCCCTACGTCCATTGCGCGTCGACTATGCATTTCATAGTCCGCAAATGGAACCTCTTGCGGCGGAGTTTTTGTCCGCATTGGGGAAACTCGATTCGAAGCCGGCGACGATTCCAATGATGAGCACCGTCACCGGCGAACCCATACCAGCGGAAGATGTCGACGCCGAATACTGGGCCCGAAATATTCGGCAAACCGTGCGATTTTCCGAGGCAATTGCGACAGCGGCTGCAAATGGGCAGCAATTGTTCATCGAAGTGGGACCTCACCCCGTGCTGACGATTTCAATCGAACAAACGCTTGCGGCGCAAAACGCGAATGGCAGCGCGATTCCGACATTGCGGCGTGAACGAGATGAGCGACAACAGCTTCTTCTGGCACTCGCTGGCATGCACACACGAGGATGCACGCTCGAATTTTCTGCATTGTATGCTCGAGCAGGACGCGTTGTGGAACTCCCGACCTACTCATGGCAACGGGAGCGTTTTTGGCTTGACGCTTCGAGAAAGCGCGTCGTGGCAATCAATCACTTCGTGGATCACCCTCTGTTGGGTTCCATGGTTTCTGTAGCCGGCACGGAAGCCGTATTCGAGGTCGTTTGCGATCCCAAATCATCGATATGGTTGGGCGATCATCGCATCTTTGACGAGACCATTTTTCCAGGGGCGGCATTTGTCGAAATGGCGCGAGCTGCTGGGGCGTACTACTTTCGTGCCGAGGATTGTCGACTTCTGGAGCTAACTATTCAAAATCCAATGCGCTTTTCCGATGGTGCGCCGCGACGATTGCAGGTGGTCCTATCGCGAACAAATGGAAAAGGGCTTGATGTTGGTATACACAGTCAACCGGCTACGTCGTTGGAGCACGAGCCATGGTTGCTGCATGCACGCGGTGTCTTGGAAGCTTCTGCGCCGCAAACCCCGCCATTTCTGGACCTGAAGGCATTGCAGGCACGGTTGGTCGCAAAATGGGATGTGGTCGACGCCTATCGAGCATTTTCGGCGATGGGATTCGATTATGGCCCTACGTTCCGTGGAATGGCGGAACTGTGGAAAAGCGCGACCGAAGTCCTCACTCGGATCGAACTTGTGGAGTCCGTTCGAGTCGAATGCGCATGGTACGGGATTCATCCAGCACTTCTTGATGCAGCATTTCAATCATTGATTGGAACGATGAATCCCGACGGCAATCATGCATACGTGCCCATTCAATTCGGTGAATTCGTGCTTTTTCGCCCCAAGAGTCATGCCGCATGGGCTCACGTCCGGCTCGAAAATCAACCCGATTCGGAAGTGCTCTCCGTGTCGATTCTTCTCGCGGACGAGTTGGGGCGTGTATTCGCAAGCTTGTCGAATGTTCAATTCAAGCGAACAGCGATGGTTGCGTTTCGCAATGTGCCGCATCGACAAACCATTGCGCAACATCTCCATCGTATCGAATGGCAAGATTCGACGATTATCGAGAGAGAACAGCTTGGAAGCGAAACGTGGTTGTTGCTCGATGCCGATTCTGAAACGCCTGTGCCAATTGACGGTCGCTTCCATTCCTTGGAGGCTCGTTGCGTCAGAACGCGTCTCGAGACATGGCTTCATGAAGAGTCCCGTTCTGCTGAATCCTTCGCGCGCATCGTCTGGCTATGTGATGTCGGCATTCCTGAGAATAGCCGAATATCGCCAGCGGATCGTGCCGAACATCTGGCAGTCGAGGCATTGAGATTGGTCCGAGTATTGGTGCGGCAAGAAAAACCGCCGCAGCTTGTGATTGTTACGAGGGGAGCAGTGTCGGTGGAGGCGGGAGAATCGGCGTCTTCGGCCGCCGCTGCCATATGGGGCTTTGCCCGGACATTGATGCTCGAACATCCCGAGTTGGCATGCAAACTGGTGGATGTCGATCCGAATCAAGATTTTTGGGAATCTCTGTGGCGTGAATTGTCCTGTTTCGATAGTGACAATCAGATTGCGTGGCGTAGGAGCAAAAGGTTTGTCGCGCGTCTGGAAAAACTAGCGCTGTCATCGCGACATTCTCTTCCCGATGCCCCAAACCACGCGCTCGCAATAACCCATCGAGGTGAGCTCTCCAGTCTGCACGTTGAAGCGACAGAGCGAATTCATCCCGGTCCAGGCGAAATCGAGATCAAAGTTTACGCGTCGGGATTGAATTTTCGCGACGTCTTGACTGCGCTTGGAATGTATCCAGGTGAAGCGGGGCTTTTGGGCGGCGAATGTGCCGGGAGTGTGGTTGCGATCGGGGCCGGAGTCACGTCGTTTCAAGAAGGCGATCGGGTTATGGCCATCGCGTCCGGCGCATTTCGTGCATTCGTTACGGTGGACGCTCGGTTGGCAGCACCTATTCCGAAACGGCTTTCGATTGCGGAAGGAGCCACGATTCCGGCCGTATTTCTGACAGCGTATTACGCGCTGCATGGTTTGGCGAAACTTCAACCAGGTGAGCGCATTCTTATTCACGCCGCTGCAGGTGGAGTCGGAATGGCCGCTATTCAGATCGCTCGCCTCATCGGTGCGAAGATTTTTGCCACCGCAAGCCGATCGAAGTGGCCCGTCCTTCACGCAATGGGCGTAGACTGTGTTGCTAGTTCGAGGGATCTCGATTTCGTGCAAGTATTTCGTGACGCGACACATGGCGAAGGCGTCGATGTGGTGCTGAATTCTTTGGCCGGTGAATTCGTTGAGGCCAGTTTGTCTCTCATCCGTCCCAAGGGTCGATTTCTCGAGATGGGCAAAACGGATATTCGTTCACCCGAGTCGATTGCAGTCGACTTTCCGAGTGTAGAATATCGACCATTTGATTTGTTGCAAGTCGATCCCGAGAAAATACAGGCCATGTTCTCGGCGATCGTTCGTGGCTTTGATGTCGGCGAGCTTGTGCCTCTTCCGATTCGCTCGTTTGCATTGCTGGAAGCAGAAAAGGCATTTCGCTTCATGGCTGAAGCGCGGCACGTTGGCAAAATCGTTTTGGTCGCGGCGCCAAATCTGACTGACCTAACCTCGGGCACCGTTCTCGTGACCGGCGGTAACGGGGCTTTGGGATTGTTGGTCGCGCGACGACTTTGGGAGCGATATCGCGTCGCCCATTTATTGCTCGTAGGGCGCAACGTGCCAAGTCCCGAGAGAGTCGCAGAAATTGCACGTTTGCGGCAGCAAGGCGCCAACGTTACCCTGGCCCAAATCGATGTAACAAACCCCGATGCAGTCAAAGCACTCGTTGATTCCATTCCCGCACAACGGCCTTTGCGGGGGATCATTCACGCTACCGGCGTCATTGATGACGGAATCGTACTCGAACAGACACCGGATAGAATCGCCAAAGTGCTCGCTCCAAAAGTGAAAGGTGCTTGGAATATTTTCGAGGCTGTCCGCAACAAACCATTGGACTTCTTCGTGATGTTTTCCTCGGTCGCAGGGATACTTGGTAATGCGGGCCAGATCTCGTACGCCGCCGCGAATGCATTTGTTGATTCATTTGCGTCTCGAATTCGTTCCTTTGGAATCCATGCTTCGAGTTTGGCGTGGGGGCCATGGGAGGGCGAAGGCATGGCCACGAATTTGAGTGACAAAGATCGGGCGAGATTGTTGCGGGTTGGTTTGGCGCCAATGCGTGTTGGTGATGGGCTCGCGCTCTTGGAGGAAGTTCTACGTCTGCCGGATACGCTGGTTGTCCCGATGAACCTTGATCCGGCAACTCTTGCACGTGACGAAGCTGTGCCACCCATGTTGCGTCGACTCGTGCCGACGTCGCATCGATCGGGGCCGCAACGTCATTCGCCAGCTCCGCCGACGATACTTGCCCGAATTCCTGAAGCGCAACGTCGTGAGGTTTTGTTGGACGCGATTCGACGCAATGCCGCTGAGGTACTTGGACTGCGTGAACCGAATGCAATTCCAGTCGATCGTTCGTTGTTCGAGTTGGGTTTCGATTCTCTCATGGCTGTCGAATTAAGAAATCGGCTCTCGAAGGGCCTGAGCATCCGAATCGATGCCGGAGCGATCCTTCAAACGCCTGTCCCCGACGTGTTGGCAGCTAATCTTTTGCGTACGGTGAATTTTCCGAGCATTGAACTGCTGCCGCCAACGATTCCGCCTCCGCCCCATAGCTCGCAGCGTTCGATGCTCCACCCACTCTCGGCTTCCCAATCCCGCTTGTATTTTCTCGATCGTGTTCTCGAGCGTCGCGAAACCTATAATCTTCAAATTGCCATGCGCATCGGGGGCATATTGGTTCCCGAGCGACTCCAAGCAGCGCTCGAAGTGTTAATAGGTCGTCATGACCAACTCCGCATGCACATTATCGACGGGTTGGACGGCCCGAAACAACGGATCTTGCCCTGGGTCGACGTGCCGCTGGAAGTCGTCGACCTCCGTGGTCATGATGAGAGTGATTGGGCCCAGTTGGTTAGAGAACGTGCGGCTGTGCCCTTTGATTTGACAAGGGCTCCCCTTCTGCGCGTGACACTTGCGACGCTCGATCACCAATACACAGGATTGCTTCTCGTTTGGCATCACGTTGCGACCGACGGTTGGTCCATTGGCAGGTTCTTGCAAGAGCTCGAAACTCTGTACGCAAACTCGGACGCGTCCCTTCCAAGTGTAGTTTCATATCGCGAACTGGTCGCGCTTCGGAAATTGGATGACGACGCGAGAACTGCGCACCGTGACTGGTGGGCTGCGTATCTCAAGGGTGTTGAACCGCTTGATTTGCCTGTGGATCACTCGCCGGTCCGCCGTAATCGCCGCGGTGGCAATGAAACATTCTTATTCGATGTATCCTTGTCTGACGCAATCGATACTCTTGCTCGAAACGTTGGGGCGACACCATTTGCCGTATTGTTGACTGGCTGGGCAACCGTCATGCACCGCTATTGTCGCCAGGATGACGTGACAATTGGAGTGATTACCAGTGGTCGTAATGTTTCTGGCGCAGAAAATGCGATTGGTTTGTTTGTTGAAACCATTCCCGTCTGCTGCAAAGTGGATGAAGCCAAATCGGTGGCGGAAAACATTACCGAGCTTCGCCAGTCATTGTTGGACGCGCTGGCTCACGACAGTTTGCCATTGGATGAAATTCTCAGTTCCGTCCCCAATCTTCAGCGTGGAAGCGTAGGCTCAACGCCTCTATTGCGTGTCACGTTTGTCTTGGAACAAGCGTCTTGGCTGCCGCCGAGTTTTGCCGGTTTTCGAGTGGAACCTTTCGGCGACGCGCTGAGTGGCGACGTTGAGGGAACGAATAAATTCGATTTGCGGCTCGCTATGGTTCGTACAGAAGCCGGTTATCGCGCATCGATCGAATACGCTGCCGACATCTTCGAGCAGGCGACGATTCAACGCTTGGTCGGACACCTCCGTCAAGTGCTCGCGTCAATGGCGGCGTCTCCTGAAAATCGTTTGTCGAACATCGATATCCTCACCACCGCTGAACGACATCAGTTGGTCGTCGAATGGAACGACACGATCGCCGACTATCCTTCCCACAAATGCATTCATGAATTATTCGAAGAACAAGTCGAGAGAGCGCCAAATGCCATTGCCGTGATTTTTGGCGAAGAGGAATTAACATACCGGGAACTCAACCATCGAGCCAATCAATTGGCGCACTATTTACGTTCATTGGGTGTCGGCCCCGATGTTTTGGTTGCTCTCTGTCTCGACCGATCCATTGAAATGGTCGTCGGCTTGCTTGGAATTCTCAAAGCTGGTGGAGCCTATGTGCCGCTCGACGTCTCATATCCCGAGTTACGCCTGAATTTCATGCTCGACGATGCCGCTGCGCACGTGCTCATTACGCAGACCAAGTTCGTGTCGAAATTGTCAAAGCACCGAGGTCTCGTGGTGTGCTTGGATTCCGAGCTGAATACGGCAGACAGGCCTACACTCGACAACCCATTGTCGAATTCAAAACCGCATCACCTCGCGTACGTGATTTATACATCGGGCTCCACAGGTAATCCTAAAGGCGTCCTGCTCGAACATCGAGGGCTCGTCAACCTCGCTTTGTGGCATTGCCGCACCTATCACCTTCAAGGAAACGATCGTACGACACAATTGGCGTCTCTCGGATTCGATGCAGCTACGTGGGAAATTTGGCCGTCATTGATTGCTGGAGCGACGATTGTCGTCGTGCGCGATGAATTGCGCGCATCGCCTTCCGCAGTCGCAACATGGCTCGTTGCTCGCGGTGTCACCATGAGTTTCATGCCTACGCCTCTCGCCGAAGCCATGGTGGACTTAGCATGGCCGAGCCCAAGTGATTTCCGCGTGATGCTCACGGGTGGCGACCGTCTCCAGCGTCGCCCTTCTGCCAATGCATCCTTTCGCTTGGTCAACCATTACGGTCCGACAGAATGCACCGTGGTTGCGACAGCATGTGATGTTGCGGCCGACGTGATGGGCTCTTCGCCACTCGGTCCTCCTGCAATTGGAAACCCCATAGCGAATACTCTGGTCTACGTCCTTGATCAACAACGGCAACTCGTGCCTATCGGTGTCGCAGGAGAACTCTACATCGGGGGAGATGGATTGGCCCGTGGATATCTCAATCGTCCTGAATTGACGGCCGAACGATTCGTACGAAATCCATTCTCGAATGAACCGACAGCGCGCCTTTACAAGACAGGGGATCTTTGCCGCTGGCGAACAGATGGCAACCTCGAGTTCTTGGGTCGCCTCGATCATCAAGTCAAAATTCGCGGATTTCGTATTGAACTCGGAGAAATCGAAGTGGCTTTGGCGTCCCACCCGTCCGTGCGTATGTGCGTCGTACTCGCTCGCGAAGACCGATTGCGAGATAAACGTCTCGTGGCTTATGTGGAATCAATCAATAACGAATGTTCAGCGAGCGCGCTCCGAAATCACGTCGCAGCCCTCATTCCTGATTATATGATTCCTACAGCGTTTGTTTTTCTCGATTCGTTGCCGGTAACTCCGAATGGGAAAATCGACCGCAAAGCCTTGCCGGCTCCAGAATTCGATCGTGCGGCATTATCCACGCGTTTCGTGGCCGCACGAACCCACATCGAAGCGACGTTGCAAAAACTTTGGGCCGAAGCGCTCGGCCTGGATTCTGTTGGCATCCATGACAACTTTTTTGAGCTAGGTGGAAACTCGCTGTTGAGCATTCGTTTGATCAGTCGCGCAGCCAAAGCCGGTTTGCGATTGACGGTCAGCCAGCTTTTCGAGTCGCCAACCATTGAAGGGCTCGCCAAGGCGCTTGCGACGAATAAGCCAACCGTGGCTCGTTGCCTGATTCCATTGCGCGCGCATGGTGCAGGAATACCGTTCGTGCTGGTTCCCGGTCTTGCTGGGACGAGCATGGTTTTCTTGTCTTTGCGCGACGCTCTTCACTCCAATGTACCCATTTGGAGTTTCGACGACCCATACCTCGCCCGACATTCCGAGCAACCCGAGACCATCGAAGAATTGGTTCGCCTCTGGGTCGCTGAATTGGTCGCCGGTATGCCCGAAGCAAATACATTCAAGCTTGGAGGTTATTCATTTGGGGGCATGGTGGCCGTCGAAATGGCCAGGCAATTGACCTCTTTGGGTAAACATGTCGAATGCGTACTCATTCTCGACGGCGGGCTACCCAATGACACCGTACCATTCGAACCCGTGGAATTCCTCGAAACCCTCGCAACACAACTCGGTGCTCCCACGACAACCCAAAGCAAAGCGCCTCACAACGACATCGAAGACGTGCTCGCCCGCGTCGCTATGGCCATTGGTACGCGGCACGAGTCTGCCGTCGACGATCCATTTACGTGGGCCCGAGCGGCACTCGTTGCAGCCGAGAACAACTACCGCCGAACGATGCAATGGCAAGTGCGCCCAATCGACGTACCACTCATCGTGCTCCGTGCCGCGCAAGACTCGAGTCACCCGCCCGATCTTGGTTGGAGCAACGCGGTTGGACATCATGTTCAAGCAGTATTCGTACCCGGTGATCACCAAACCATGATGCAAGCACCCTTCGTGCAAACATTGGCGTTCTGTATCGACGGACTGCTGGCCCAATATGACGGTCATGCAAAGCGACGCTCATGACGCGCCATTCGAATGGGGCGAGACCTTGAGCCTGTGGACAATCAACAACCGGTTTCAATGGATCCGTTACCCAAGCCACGTTTTCTTCATTGCTCAGGACAAACCACCTCGTGGAGTCGTCTCCGCACTTGCCATCCCCCCTCATCACGCAACGCAACACAACAACCTACGATGCCGACGAGATTCGGTGCGGCGTTATCCGCTCCTACGGCGAGCACGACTACCATCTTCCCGTAGCACAACGTCGCTTGTTTCTGGGATCATAGATATTGTGACGTTCGGTCGCTGCTCTGCGACACGTGAACGAGGCGCGCGCGAGCTACCTCTGGTACAGAAGGCAAAACGATTCGATGGAGATGGACCGGTCGGCTACCTCGTCATGAGGCGCCTCCGGAGGCTCGCATGATTGAGCGGATGTACGGCGACTTCGAGATGATTCCGGAAGATCTGACGCCTGAGGCTCATTTCGAGATCAGCGTCACGCCGATCGATCTCATGACGCATTGGCAACGATGCAGCCTCCTGTCGGATCTCGTCGCCGGATACATCGCCTACGCCTATCACCAGAGCCGCGAGATGCACACGTTCCACGTGTACAGCAGCATCTCCACCATCTTCCAAGAACTCATCGAGAACGCGGCCAAGTACTCCCGTCAACGTGAAGGCGTCATCCGCATACGTGTCAAGCACTTCAACTCGGTCGTGCGCATCGAACTGCAAAACGATGCGACACCCGGCAACGCCGAGAGGTACGAAGCCTACGTCAAGACCCTTCTCAGCGCTGATCTCGAAGAACTCCACTTCCAAATCGTGGAAGACCAAGCCCGCGCAAGCACCCACTCTGGCCTCGGTCTCGTCCTCCTCGCCAAAGATTACCCCTGCACCTTCGGCTTCAGCTTCCGACGTGTCAGCGATGAACGAGAAATCATCACCGTGCGCGCTCACTACTACCTGGAAGTCTTTCTCTAACCGCCCACGGACTTAGCTGCTTGGAGCGACGCACCGTCATACGTTTGTCATCTACGACGGTTTGTCTGGCGCAACATCGTTGGTGCTGCAACAATGTTCGTCGCGTTTGTCTCGTCCGCTCTACCGGCTCGACGACTCGTTGACTCGTTGGCGCGCCACAGTGGATTCGAACCACTGGCCTTCGGCTCCGGAGGCCGACGCTCTATCCAGCTGAGCTAGTGGCGCACGCCGTTTCTTCAAACGGGACCCGCACCCTAGCCACAAGTTTGCCGTCACGCAAGTAGTTCACTCATCTCGCTCGCCCGCCCAGGCACCTCACCCAAAAACTTGGCCCTCCGTCTCCACCTTCGGCATGAGCGTTCTCATGCTCCCTCTCTCTCCGCCTTCGCCCAGCACTTCGCTCCGTCGCGGGAACCTCGGATTGAACAATTGGGGCTTCGGATCGCCGTTGGCGTCCTTCGCCCCAAACCCCAGACTCGTTGCTCCTCCAACGAATTTCAACCCCCGAGCCATCTCCCTCGTCCTTGCCGTGCTCGCCCTCTGCTCGTGCAAAGGCGGTCCGAAAAAAGAAGGACAACCCGAAGGCATCGTGAGTTTGTCGGCGGCTACCGAAAAAGAAGCGGATCCCGCAACGCTGCCCAAAGAAGGCGGACCACGCATCGGCGCCATCCAAATGGCCGCGCCCATTTATTCCAAACCCGATAGGCGCTCCCCAAAACTCGGCTACTTGCGCGCCGGTGGAACCGTCGTTCGCGGTGACAAACCTGCCGCCTACGACGATTGCCAAGGCGGCTATTACCGCGTCCTTCCCGCAGGCTTTATTTGCAACGGCGAAGAAGCATCCGTCGACATGAAACACCCCATCATCCGTGCCCTCACCAAAAGGCCGGATCTGTCGAAACCGATGCCGTATCCCTACGCGTTTGTCCGGGCAATTGCTCCCAACTATTACCGCCCCGCAACCAAAGCCGAACAATTCCAATACGAAATGCGCCTCAAGGAACACTTGCGGAGCTACAAACGCCTTCAGAAAAAATGGGACGCCATTGAAGTTGGCGCCAATGATGTGCCCCTCGACGCCGAAGGAAATGCCACCGGCGCGGCTCCTACAGAACCGCCGGATTTGTCCGACCAAGTCCTCTACAACGGTGACGGCAACGACGCCATTCCGTGGTTTTTCCAGGGCGGCCGGAAAATCCCTAATATCTCCAGCTTCAAAGTCCCCGATTACGCCATCATCACCAACCGCGTCGCCCGTCACGCCGGTTTGGCCCTCATTGGCACGTTCGTTGGCGATAACGATCGTCGGTTTGCAATGACAACCGATGCACGCCTCGTTCCTACGTCCAAACTCAAACCCGCCCGTGGTTCGACATTTCACGGCGTCGATATGAAAAAAGGCTGGGAATTGCCGCTCGCTTTCGTGAAAGTGCCCGACGCCTACAAATACGACACGAGCCGCAGGGCGCTCGATAAACAAGGCAAAATTGCGTTTCACACGGCCATTCAATTGACCGGTAAATCCACCAAAATTGGCGAAACGCGCCTCGTCGAAGCCAAAGATGGCACCTGGGTCAAAGATTCCGATGTCGCCATTGCCGTCAAACCCTCGGAACTTCCGGCGTTTGCAAAAAATACCAAAAAATGGATCGACATCTCCATTCTCAGCCAAATCCTCATTCTTTACGAAGGCACGACGCCCGTCTATGCCACAGCCGTCGCTACAGGACGTGATGGATTGGGCGATCCGAAAAAGACGTATTCAACCGTCCGCGGAACCTTCAAAATCCGCGAAAAACACGTCACGACGACCATGGACTCGCATGAAGTCGGCAATCAATTCGAATTGCGCGACGTACCTTGGGTCCAATACTTCGAAGCCGGTTACGCCCTTCACGCCGCACCATGGCACGACGAATACGGCAAGCCGCGCAGCCACGGCTGCATCAATCTTTCACCCATCGACGCTCGCCGCGTCTTCATGTGGACCGACCCGCCGCTGCCCACCGAATGGCACGGCGTCCAATCCGGTGAACCGACCGGCGAGGGAACCGTCGTCCACATTCATCCGTGACAAACACTGGGCTTCGCCCAGACCCTTTTCATGCGAAATGGGGGCT
>JBGAOI010000289.1:0-8750 GCA_044221885.1 Polyangium sp. (in: bacteria) | reverse complement strand
GCATCCGCCGTGGGAGCGGGCAAAACCAGCGACTTCCGTTGGACGAAACGGGTTCGACAAACCTGCGAGGCGTCCGCGAAATGCTGAGCCCGGAGCGGCCATTCGCTCGGCGATCGTGACGGCAGAAAACGCGTCAGGAACTCGAACCGCAACAACGACGCGACCGGGTCGGGTCGATGGGGGCACAACATACGTCGTGACGGAATCCGAGGTTGGCGCCGTATCCACGACCGATGTTCCGACAGGCCAACCTTCGCTACGCGAAAGTTCTTGGAACACAAACGATCCAAATGCACCAGGTCCGACAGCAGAAACGGCAACACGTTCGGCGTGCAACGCCTCGACCCGATAGGACTCGAGTTGCGTAAGAAACGCCGACGTCGAAACATCGACGCTGGGTTGCCCAGGAACGAGGCCTGGTTGTCCTGTACATGCAGCAACAGGATCGAGTTCGGGTGCGTCGAGGGGAGCCTTTTGTGCAGCTTCCACACGCTTTGCGACGAGTCCGAGTTCGGGCGTGCCGGCAGCGATCGGATCACGCATCGCGCGTATGAGGGCTCCGAAAAACGGAGCCACTTGGGCCGGAACGTCGACAAACCACTCGAGGCGAAACGCGCTTCGATGTGCGCGCACGTGCACGGAAAAACCCGCCGCTGTCAGTCGAGATTCAACGAGCGCCGACAAGGCAGCAGTAGGCAACGTGCCAAGACCTGTCGAGAAAACAACAGCCAGGGCAGGCGAGGGATCACCCTCACGATCGATGACCGACAGACGCGGCTTCTGCGCCAGTGCGTGCATCTGGATCCGAACATTCGCCACACCTTCGGCGCCGATGCCTTGCGGCGGTGTCGACGTCGACGAACCTCCACCGGATGCTCCACAGGCGCCAACGACGAACGGCACGGCAACTGTTGCGAAACAACGGACAAGACGAAGAATGTACGAGTTCGAATGGTTCGTCGCAATGGAACCGATCAGAAACGAAGGAGTCGACATCGCGCGCGGATTCAAATTTCGAAGTCGTCGGCCGAGCGCGGAGCGATCTTGAAGCCGTAGAAGTACGTGATGACGCCCGTAACTGCTTTGAACTTGGTGCCGTCGGCAATGGGCGGTCCGAGGTTCTTCAAGTCAAACAGTTCATTCGAGATGGCGGGTACGTCGGCTTGAGGGATTCCACCACCAACGTTCATCGATGCGGAAAACCTTCCTTTGCTCTCATAAGGTTTTCCCACGACGGTGATGTTCTCGATGCGCACGAGCATGCCGAGCCACGGGCGCGCCGTGTCGTAGGTCTTCAGGTCGAGAAGCGGAATCGTGATCGGCGCCAGGGTTGGTCCGAGTTCGAATCGAAAAGTCAACGTGCCGCCGATTTCGGGCAACGTTCGGCAATAGGGAAACGGACCCGATGTTGGTCCTGGAAACTCCATCAGGTTGCCCAACAAATCGACGACGTCTCCGGGGAAGAGGCGCAAGTCCGGCGGACTGAACGACGGCGCGTACACCGTCATGCCTTGGTATGGACCGATCGTCGCACACGCATCTTGCGCGTAGTAGTTGCCCGTCGCGCCATCACCCGTTTCGTCGTAGCGATCGATCGCCACGATGCGTAGCCCGGCCAAACTCACCGGCCGATCTGCGGGATACACGCATGTGTCGCTGGCGTTGTCCTTGGGATTGATCCACGTCGCGGGTCCGACAACGTCTGAAAGTCGAAGACCAGCACCACACGGGTCGGCCACAGGTTTGCTGGGTAGATCGCCTGTTGAGCCACCTTCGGTAGGATCCGTACTGCATGCGGTCGCGGCCAAGAGCAACGTGCACGCAGCAAGCTGCTGTGCGGAGAACCTCCATTGCCCGAAGCGAACAAAGCGGCTGGTATCCAAGCGAGCCTCCTGTGTTCGGTCCTTACCATGACTCACGCGCGGCCGCGGGAAGCTTTCTTTCACGCACAGTCGTCAACGTTTTCGACACGAACCAAACGCACACGGTCGACTCCGTTGCTATAGGAGGAGCGTGGTTACTGGTCGCGCACGCGCGCTCGTGGTGCTGGCTTGGTCGTTGATGAAGGTCATGGCCGGGCGTTTTCTCGGCCGAAAAACTGGCTTGCCGTTGTTCCACGAAAACTACGACGCAGACGGTCTTCCGGCTCTCGAACCCGCCGAACGCCAACGAATGCCGCAGTTCGAACGCTGCATCGCATGCGGGCGTTGCGACATTGGCGAAGCGGATCGCATCGCCGCATCGAACGGTCGATATGCGGGCCTCATGCCCATCGTGCTCGCGTCATCGCGAAACATGCCCGACTACGACGCAGCCGTCGAAGCATTGGCGTTCGTGCCCGACAGTGAACTCGTACGAAAAGAAAAGATTTGTCCCACCGGGGTTCCTTTCGTCGAACTCGCGAAGTTCATCCGATCCAAGGCGAGTCTGTCGACGCCACAGGACACGACAATCGTTCACGACTGAACGATTTTGATGTGACGAGACCATCGGCGGAATGTTTGGAGCAGCGATCGTTTCGCGTTACACCCACAAGGTGTTCACCATCATGCGCGAACGTTCAGTCTTGGCCTTGCTCGCTGTGGTTCTCGTCACTCCGATGGTCGTGGGTTGTGGAAGTGCGGCAACGTCCAACACACCCAAAGCGCCCACATCGACTGCGTCGACGACGTCAAGTTCGCCTGCAACGACAGTGCCCCATGAAGAAGAGCGGGGACAAGCGAGTTATTACTCGGACCGTTTGGCGGGACGATCGACTGCCAGTGGAGAACCGTACGATCCCAAAGCATTGACGGCAGCGCATCGTACGTTGCCGTTCGGGACAATCGTGCGCGTTTGGCGACCCAAGAACAACCAAGCCGTGGAAGTTCGGATCAACGATCGCGGGCCTCATACCCGAGGTCGGATCGTGGATTTGTCGCGCCGAAGCGCCGAAGAAATCGGCCTCGTGAAAGCTGGCGTCGACGATGTCGTCTTGACCATCGTGTCTTTGCCTCCGGAAAAACCGAAGAAAAAGCGCCGGAAGTAACGATCGGCAACGTTCAGTCTCGAGGGTAGGTGCATCGCTTCGCCCGCATCTCAGCAGCGAAGCGATGCTCTCTTGGTTGGGGATCAAATCAATCGGAGGCGCGGCCCGGCGGAAAACGCCGCGATGTGGCCGCTCTCTTCAGCCACGTAGACGTCGCACTTTTCGTCCACGCGGAAGAAGTCCGGAATCAGATCGGCAGGGACGCGACCGAGGAGTTTTCCGTCACGCGGACGAACGATGAGCAACTCGGTTTGCGGCACGAAGAGGGCGCCGGAACGCAACATTGGTTCGAGACGTCGAGGTCGATCGCCATCGGCACTTCCAAACACGTGGCGATAACGCGTCGAACCATCCGACGCATCCATGCCCACGAGATCGCCTCCTTCGCTGTTGAGGATGATCGTGTCATCGACGATGACGCATGACGCAGCAGCAGCACACGCGACGCCATCGAAACGTTTTTCCCCAGTAGCTCGGTCAAACCCCAGAACGCCCGTACCTCGACGACCTTGCGTGACGATCACGACCGTGTCTCGAGCCAACATCGGGGCTCCCACGGGTGCGGCTTCCGACGGAAGATCCACGACCCAACGTGAAGCACCGGACCAGGGATCGACGTGATGCAAAGCTGCACCACCTCGTTCGACAAACGCGCCATCGCCACTGACCGCAAAAAGCGACTCTTGATCCACGGCGACATGCGACGCGAATCGGCGACGATCGCAAACACGCCATACCACTTCGCCCGTGAGCACATCGAGTGCAACGAGGGATTGTTCACCCGAAGCCACGACGAGGAGTTTTCCCGCGCGGCGTACACGAAAAACACCGTTGCGGCGCGACGCGTATCGCCAACGAATCTCGCCTCCGTGAAGATCGACAGCAGCGAGATGTCGCGTGCCTTCGCTCACGACGATCATACGTGGCAATCCAGGAGAGTTCACGACGACGCCCGAGGTGCTCGTTCCCGTGCGTGGCGAGAGCTGCGTGGTCCATTGAGCATCGCCCGTTTGCAAATCGATGAGGTGCAACGCGCCTTCGGCTTCGATGCGGGCAAGTCCAAGCGGCGTCACGACGCTCGTCGCGCGCGGAACGGATCTGCTCCAAACGATTTCGCCGGTGCGTCTGTCCAGACAACTCAGTTCGCGCGTGGCTCCGACGACAAACGCATCGCCACAGAGAAACGTTGCGCGAAGATCGATCGACGGAACAGCCGCGAGCCACCTCGGCGTGAAACGCAGTCGGCTCGTGGCGAGGGAGTCGTCTTCGGCGGAAGGCGGGGGACGCGACGCGGCGGCAAACGCTCGGTATCCTTCGGGCGCATCGTTGATTTTCGACTCGTCGCGGGTCGTTTGGCGAATCCGTTCACCAAGTTCACGAACCTTGGCTCGGAAGGCGTGGATCCGTAGGTTTTGCGCTTGGGTCCGGTCGCGACGAACGATTGTCCGGTTCAACGCTCGGCCAAACGCAATGACGCTTTGCACCAGCGAATTGAGATCAACCGCGGGGAACGTCCACACTTGTCCGCGTTCTTCCGAACCTCGCCGAGGCAAACCGATCGTGAGCGAAGCATGGCCTTCACCTTGAAGACGCACGGCACACACGGCTCCACCTGCGGTGAGTCGTCGGTAATACGGGCGATTCAACGCCGCTGCGTTCAAGGCTTCGACCACCAGATCAACGAGCTGCTCGGCGACGAGAAAGACGAAGACATCGGGTAGTTCTCGAGCGTGCTCACCCACAATGACGCGTAGTTTCCCGCGAAAAAGGAGGGCAAAGAGATCCGCCCGCAACACCGTCGATTCCGAAAGCGTCGATGCAGTTGGGATGCGCATCATGACGTCGGCTGCGATCGTGAGGGGAAGGTCACCTGTTGGTTCGACCGTGACAAACGTAGGCTCCGCGTCGGAGTCTTCCGTCGCGAAGGGCAAACGAGATCGCAGGTAGTCACGCGCGGCGGCTGTACGCGCGGCGTCACTCCATGCAGGAACTTCGATGTCGTCTGTGGGACGAGCATTTGCAGCGAGATCGCGTCGCGATCGTTCGCCCCCCGCGAGAGCATCGAGGGCACCCATCAACCGATCACAGAAGAGATCGACATTGACGTGACGCTCATGAAACGCGACATCTGGAATGGATGCCGTACGCACGAGCGTTACGAGCAGGTCCGTTCCAGCGCGTTCGATCCCGAGCTCCCAAGGATCTGCTCCTTGATGGGTCGGCCACGAACGCACTGACATCGCGTTCAGGCAACTCCACAAGTGGCACGCGTTCCATCAACAACAAATTGAGGAGCGCGTGTACCGCCGGGCTTTCGACAGTAGATGTCGAGCGAGGCGAGATCTCGGGGCGTTTGGCTACGAGAGATAGGCCGGTCATCCGTGGAGCTGATGCTAAAGAGGATCGCGCCCAGACCTAACTTTTCGGTAACGATCGCCATAGAGTGGACAAACCGAAAGAGGATCGCTAGGAGCGCGGATCGCGTGTCATGCAGATGACGACGAGCCCTCGACAAACTCTCGTCATCGCTGGATTTGGCGCATTATTGGCTTTGATCCCGGCGATTGTTCTGTACGACTTCACCGTCGACGACGCGTTGATCATCGCGCGCTACGCGACGCACATCGCCCGCGGTGTTGGTTATCGATGGAATGTCGGTGGACCTCTCACCGACACGATCACGCCGTTGGGGTTTCCCTACCTGCTCGCACCTTTCGCGCATGAGGGTCCGCTTGCAGCTTTGGGGGCATCGAAGCTGATCGGGCTCGTTACATGGCTGCTTGGTGCCGGGTTTGTCGCAATCGCTGTCGACCGATCGTCGAAGGACAAGAAGCGATTTTTGGCACTGCTGTTGATCCCGTTCTCGGCACCGCTTGCTGCATGGAGTGTTGCTGGTTTGGAGACGGGCGTGGCGACGTCTCTCTGTGCGATCGCGATCTCGTGCATGGCCCTTGGATCTCCAAGACTGGGAGCTGGGCTCGTTGGACTCGCGGCTGCGTTGCGGCCTGAACTTGCACCGTTTGCGTTTGTCGCAGCTTGCGCGCCTCCGCTCGCGACAAACGCCGCGTGGCGCAGTCTTTTCGTGCGTTTGACGCTCGCTGCGACACCGTTTGTCTTGGTCGCACTGCTTCGGGTCATCATTTTTGGACGTCCAACGCCGCTCGCTGCGTTGGCGAAGCCTTCGGATCCAACACTCGGGTTGAAGTACGCGATCGCATGTTTTCTGCTCGCGGGACCGATCGCGATCGTTGCGCCTCTGGCGGTACGTCGAGCCGAACGATTTGTGCTCATACTATCGGGCGCTGTGCTCGTGCACTTTGGAGCCATCGCCGTGGCGGGTGGGGACTGGATGCCACTGTCTCGCCTCGTTGTTCCGGTGTTGCCGGCATGTGTGCTCGTGGCGGCACACCTTGCGACGATCGCGGACGTACGCATAACGCTCCTCCGCATGACGCTTGCGCTCGCAGGTGAGATCTTCGTGATGGTGAAGGTGGGGCCATCGGCGGCGCGAGTTGGTCAAGACAGACGCGAACTCATTCGCGAACTGACCCCCGTTTTGCGAGGCGCAGCGGTCGTTGGAGCCTTGGACGTAGGGTGGATCGGAGCTGCCACCGAAGCGCAAATCGTGGACTTTGCAGGGCTTACGGATCCAGCTATCGCCGTGCTACCGGGTGGACACACGACCAAGCGCATCGACGCAAGCATCTTGGACAAGCGGCGAATCGACACGCTCGTGTTGTTACGCATGCGGGACACAACGACGGCCACGCCGTGGACCGAGACGTTCTTCGAACGAGGTGTAGAGCAGCGCGTGGCGCGATTTCCGGGAATTGCGGACGAGTTCGTCGTGGTCGCTGAATGTTCGATGCCAGGCTTGCCGTACATCGTCTTGAAGCGGCGGACGGGATCCAAGTTGTAAAGGGCCTTGATCCTTCGCCAAGCTCGCCCTTTGATGCGTGCATGGCGCGTCTCGAAGAGAACCTTTCGCGTTTTTTGGGACGTGTGGAAATCCTCGCCCGGGGTCTCGACAACGAGCGTCGAGCGGCTGAAGTTGCCTTGGGTCGCGGACGTCCACTCGAAGCACGAGAACGTGCTCGCGCGATTCTTGCCGAAGTTCCGGGGTCGCCGTTGGGCTTGGCTTTGTGGGCCGATGCAGCCGAAGACGCGGGACTCGATCACGAAGCGAGTTCCGCACTCGATGAACTCGCGGGGCACGTTCCTTGGCGCGCGGACGTGTGGCTCAGGCTTGGTCAAGCGCAGTTGCGGATGAACGATCCGCGAGCGATCGAATCGCTCGAGCGTGCTGCGAATGCACCGGAAGAGCGTCAATCAGCACAACTGGCATTGCTCGAGTTATGCGACATCGATCTGCGTCTTGGGGATCCAGATCGCGCAGGTAGATGGCTGGATCGCGTGGGCGCATCGTTGACGGGGGAAGGGAAGAACTACTTCGATTTGGAAGTAGCGCTGCGTCGAGCCGAGTGTGCGCTTGCATTGGGCAACATCGAAGCTGCCGCGAAGTATCGGGCGTTGATTGATGCCGAGCGTGTGGATGGCCGTGGCGCATTGGTGCTGGCGCGTTTGTCTGCGGCATCTGGACAAACAGCCATGGCGCTGGATTTGGCCCTGCGCGCATGCATCTTGGATGCACCGGGTTCGTCCGAACTGCTCTCGTCGTTCGTTGCGGGTTGTCGAGATGTGGTGTTGATCAATCGGGCGCGACGCGTCGTGACGGCCGCAGGATTGGCCGACGAGCCAGCATGGGCGGCGGCGTTTGCTTTCGCAGAAGGACGAACCGCGGATGCTCGTGCAGCACTCGCCCGAGGTTTGTCGAAGGGTAACGAAGGAGCGGCAGCGGCGCTGTTGCGCCTTGCAACGGAAACGCGTGATCTCGATGCGCTGCACGCGTTGGCGGCGCGCGATCCGCAACGTCTTCCCGAAGATCTACGGCGCCTTCGAGAAGGAGCTGTTCTCGTTGCGGAAGGGCGCGATCGCGATGCCCTCGAGCGCTTCGACGCCGTCGCGGGCGATGCTGCGGGCTGGGCCCATGCCCTGGCGCGAGATCTCATTCAATCGTGGGTTCCCGCCGAAGGATCAGCGACGTGGCCAAACCTTCTCGAAGAACTGCGCCAATCGGCGCGAGCTATTGACCGCATTGATCTCGTCTCGTCGGTGGAAGCCATCGCCGTCGAACGCGATCGACCTTTGCGCGTTGCAGTCGTCGGTGAATTCAACGCGGGCAAGAGCACATTTCTCAACGCATTGTTGGGTGAGGACGTTGCACCAACGGGTGTTCTTCCGACGACGGCAACGTTGCATTGGGTCGCATGGGCGCCGGATCCATTTGCCCGCATCGTCGTACGCGGAGCGCCGGATCGCGTCGTTCCACACGGTGGACTCAAAGCCGCATTGAAGGACTTGTCGACGTCCGGGGCACGGGTGGATCGCGTGTTCATTTACGCGCCCATCGAGCGCTTGAAACGCGTCGAGATCCTCGACACACCGGGTTTCAACGCGCCCGATCCAGACCACATTCTGGCTGCGCGGCAAGCGTTCGATGAAGCGCATGTTGCCATCTGGTTGCTCGATGCGACGGGAGCCATGAAAGACACCGAACGTCGTGTGTTGTCGGAGATCAAAGGACTCGGCGTGCCGATTCAGATTTTGATCAACAAGGCCGATCGTTTGACGCCCGGTGAATTGGCCCATGTACGAGATCACG
>JBGAOI010000288.1:4317-8769 GCA_044221885.1 Polyangium sp. (in: bacteria) | reverse complement strand
GGGCAAGATGGTCAAACCCTTCGAAGACGCGATGTTTGGTGCCGAGGCGGGCAAGGTTGTCGAAACCGAAACGCAGTTCGGTCTGCATCTCGTGGTGGTCGACAAGATCGCGAAGGACATCGAAGCGGAAGCGCTTGGTCGAGCGGAAGTCGACAAAGACATCTACTTGGCGCACGAGTCGGAACGTCTTGCAGCCGAAGCAGCGAAGGCGATTCTGGCCGCGGTAGGTGGAGGCAAGAAGCTCGACGACGCTGTTGCCGCCCACATCGCGGAACTCGAAGCGAAAGCCGCGAAAGCCGCAGAAGAAGCCGAAGGCGGCGACAAGAAGAAAGACAAGAAAAAGGACGACAAGAAGAAAGACGACAAGAAGGACGCCGAGAAAGAAGCGGAAGCTCCGCCGCCTTCGCCCTTCGCCACGCACGAGTCGCGTCCGGTTGTCGAGACAAGCTTGCCGTTCAACGCATCGGGAAGCCCGATTCCAGGGGCGTCACCAAATGCCAACGCCGCCGCGACAGCGTTCAAGTTGGAAAAACCCGGCGATGTTCCGAATGACATCGTCGAGTTGTTCAACGGTTATGCCGTGATGGTGCTCAAAGAGAAGATGCCGGTGTCCAAGGAAGCTTGGGAAAAGGACCGCGCACTCTTCATGTCGCGCCTCCGAGCCGAAAAGCAAAACGATGCGCTCACTGCGTACATCGATCGCCTTCGCAACACGCTTGGCTCGGAAATCAAGTACGGCACGGAGTTCGTCAACGAGCCGAAAGCTACGGACACCCCCGCCGAAGAACCCGCCGAGTAAAACCATGATGCTCGGACGAACCCTTCGTTACGGCGCATGTTGATTCATCAAGACCTCGTCCTGTCGAGTGGCCTTCCGGTCGTTGTCGTACCGCAGACGAACGTGCATCGAGCTGTCGCCGCGCTTTTTTTGCGCGTGGGAGCTCGATACGAAACGCCCGAGACAAACGGTTTGTCGCACTTCCTCGAGCACATGACGTTTCGAGGGACGCGCACGTATCCATCGGCGCACACCCAAGCGCTCGCGTTTGAACGATTGGGTGGAACGCTCTTCGCTGCAACGTCGGTGGATCACGGCGTCATGAGCATCGCGGTGCCGCCGCGGAACTTCGAGCGGGTGATTGAGCTTCTGGGAGAAGTTGCGACGACGCCGCGTTTCTCGGACATCGAGATCGAGCGAGGCATCGTGCGGGAAGAGATCCTCGAAGATCTCGATGACGACGGGCGCGTGATCGACGCCGATGATCTTGCGCGCAAGCTGATCTTCGAGGAGCACCCGTTGGGATATCGCATCACGGGGGGGCTCGAGTCACTGTCACGTTTTGACGAACCGATGTTGCGAACGCACCACGGGCGACACTACACCACGACAAACGCGCTCTTGTGTTTGGCGGGGAACTTTGACGTCAAAGCAAATATTGCCGCCGCGGAACGAGCATTTGCGGCGATGCCCAAAGGTTCGCGCGTGGGATCGACGTCCGCGACAAACGGACAAACCAAGGCACGTTTTCAGTACGTGAAGAACCAGTCGAGCCAGACGGATTTGCGCATCGCGTTTCGGGCGGTGAGTGAGCACGACCCGCTCGAGCCGGCGGTGGAGATGTTGTTGCGTGTGCTCGACGACGGCATGTCGACGCGGCTCTACGAGCGCATCTGCGATCGCCTGGGCCTCTGCTACGACGTGTCGGGCGCGTTCGAGACGTACGAGGACGACGGGGTGGTGGACATTTCGGCGGGGATGGCGCACGAGCGGGCAACGTTGGTGCTCAAAGAATTGTTCACGTTGGTGAGCGAGTTGGCGGAGCATGGGCCGACGCAAGAGGAGCTCGACAAGGCGAAGGACCGGCATTTGTGGTCGGTGGAAGCGATGCAGGACGATCCGGAGGAAGTGGCGGGCTTTTATGGTTTGTCCGCGTTGACATCGGGCGCGCGAACGCCGACGGGGCGGCACGAGCAATTGGCTAGTGTGACGGCGGTGAATGTGCGGGATGCGGCGCAGCACGTGTTTCGGCCGGAGCGGATGGGTGTTGTGGCGGTGGGGATGCTGAAGCGGTCGGAAGAAGCGAAGATGGAGAAGGTGGTTCAGGGGTTTGGGGGCAAGCCATGACCAAATTGACGCGGCTGAAGATCAACAAGTTTCGCAATGTAGAACCGGTGGAATTGAAATTCAGCAATGGCTTGAATGTCTTGCTGGGAATCAATGGGTCTGGAAAAACGACTTTTTTGGAGCTGATTGCAGCGATTTTGCGGCAGGACGTTTCAATTTTTCGCGAAGATATATTTGACCTTGAATATGAATTAAGTATTGGCGATGGGATGATTCGGGTACATCTCGACAATCAGATCGTTCGTCGGGACAATGCAGATGACACGGTGCACCGTACAGGTACACGTAGAGCGAAAAGCGATTACGCACTTAGAGTGCGGGTCACACTTGATATCCCAGCATTTCCGTTCGTCTACACCGTCGCGGCGAATCGAATTTCGATTACCGCAACCTCACAAGATCGCTCGGGAACCGAGGGACCTACGTATTCGGGTGATTCACCTTCGGCGTTTGAGGAGCGATTCTTAGATTGCGCCGTCGACGCTATCACCAACATGGGACCACCGTGGGCAGACTTCAGTGTTCAATCAATGAACGACATCGATTGGTTTCGGTGCCTTTCCCGGTTTGACGAGTCACTCAAGTTTTATGATTCGATTGTCCGTGTCACCGATGAGTCGGGCAATGATGCATGGATCGCCGCACACACGGATCATTCGCAAGCGCCTTTTGATCTCCTTTTCGATTACGACGTTCCTGTCGCCGAATCCCTCATCGGAGCGCTCGATGAAGCAGCCAATTCTTCGTTGGCTATTTGGCGCGGGTCGGAAACCATCAATCTTCCGGACACAGCGTTACCATTTCTCCGCGAAATGACAAAACTGGCCAATTTCAAGAATGGTCGATTAGAGCTGCGGCTCGTGGAGAAAAATGTGGAGAATAATGAACATCTTGAGGTCACGAATTTAGACTTTGGCATGCTCCGGTTCTGGTTCGAAAAACTCGATGGTTCAATCATCCCGGATCAGAAACTAAGTTACGGTCAAAAACGACTCCTTTCATTCTTATATTATCTCGATTGTAATCCGACGATTGTCATTGCCGACGAACTGGCGGCGGGCCTTCATCACGCTTGGATCAGCGCATGTCTCGAAGCCATCGGGGATCGTCAAGCATTTCTCGCCAGCCACGATCCCATTCTCATTGATGAAATCGATCTTGGTTCCATTGAAGATGTCGAACGTTCGTTCCTACTTTGCCGCTGCGACACGTCGTCCGGAAAAGAACGTTTGTCATGGTCGAATATGTCGCGACACGATGCCGAGCGATTCTTCGAAGCATACAACGTTGGTTTGCAACACGTCAGCGAGATACTACGCACGCAGAGGCTGTGGTGAGCGAAAGCAGCTTCGTCGCACGCATTGTCGTGCTGACCGAAGACAAGCATCTCGAACCCCTCCGAGCGCTCGTACGCGTGATGTTGCGTCTCATCGCCCCTCACCACAATGAAAAGCGCATCGACATCGCCGATGGACCTCCTGACGCACGGGAAGCAGCACAGGCCAACCTAGGGAAAAGTCGTCGCACGGGAGGACACCAGCGACGCGTCGCCATTGCTCGCGCGATTGCGACGGAAATATTCACGCCGACGAATTTCGTTTTCTACCATGTCGATGCCGACCGATGTTTTTCATCGCCCGCGGAACCAAAACCCGAGAATGTTCTTTTCGTCGACGACATTCTCGTCGCGGTTCGACAGCACATCGAGGGCCTGAAGCAGCACCATGGAGACACACGATCGACCGATGAAGTCCTAAACCGAGTTTGTCGGCTCTTGCCGTATTACAGTATTGAAGCATGGCTCTTTCAAAACACGCGAATCGGGCGGGAATTGTGCCTGAAACATCATCGCGGGCAGCACGTTGGTGTCTTCGACGCTTGGGAACGAAATCGCCAACAATTGGATGAAATTGAGAAACCCAAGGACGCCTGTTGCCTTGCAGCAACCCATTATCACGACTTGGCCACGCATCATTACCCCGGCCAAACCGTATACGCCGTAGGAAAATCCTTCGCCCAAACCGTAGATCGCTTGTCCAAATGTGAAGCACTACGCTCTGCTTTCGAGCGTGCCAGCTACGAACAACGATAATGTAACCCAGTCGAGTCACTCCATGTCCACCACCGTCGAACTTCGTTGTACTTGCGGTGCCGTTCGAGGCGTCGTCAGGGATGCGTCCCCGAAAACCATCAATCGCGCCGTTTGTTATTGCGACGATTGCCAGGCCTTCAATCGATTCCTCGAGCGTGACGACCTCATGAACGCCGAAGGCGGCTCGGACATCGTGCAAGTTGCGCCGTCACGCCTGGGTTTTACCTCGGGTATC
>JBGAOI010000288.1:0-4307 GCA_044221885.1 Polyangium sp. (in: bacteria) | reverse complement strand
ATGCGTTTTTCCGAAAAGGGACTTTTTCGCTGGTACACCGATTGTTGCAAAACCCCTGCCGGCAATATGATTTATTCGCCGCGTTGCCCCTTCGCCGGCATCAGCAACCGCATGTTCGTTTTACAAGGTTATGCCCTCGATGAAGCCGTGGGGAAATCCGTTGGTGGCATTTACGGCAAGTATGCCAATGGCGGCTGCCCTCCAGGCGTTGCCGAAGAAGCCAGCTTGGGCGTAGTCGTCCGAAGTGCAACATGGCTTTTGGGAAATGCCTTGACCGGACGTCACGCACCGTCACCGTATTGGACGACAGCGGGCAAACCCCTGGTCGAACCGCGCATCTTGTCCCAAGAGGAACGAAAAAAATATTATCGCTAGCCTCGGCTCCACCAGATAACTCAACGGTAAGCTCCCGGGCGGCTCGATTCATCGGCGCTGTGCGGCGGGGCCCCACTGTTCGAGCCCGAAGGGCGAGTTTGGGGTGCCGCGCGCGTCGATGAACGAGACGACCGGGGCGACACGTTGCCATCACGCTGCAAGTTTGGGGTGCCGCGCGCGTCGATGAACGAGACGACCGGGGCGGCACGTTGCCATTACGTTTCCAGTCCATACGCACGATTGCGCACTTACCGCACCTTGCGCATAGCCTCGAAAATATTCCGGAACTTGGATCCTTCGCGGAAAAACACGGGCGGCTTGCCAATCGGAGCGGGTACGTCGTGCCAACCTGCGGAATACCCCTTCCCCGACCATAAATGAATCCACGAATCTTTGGGCAAATACACGCGCCATTCTTTTTGGCCCGGTTTGAGTACCGGAGCGACCATCAAGTCTGGACCGTACATGTATTGATACTTGAGCGAATACAACTCTTCATCTTTCGGATCGTGCAGCAATGGATGCCGCATCGGAGGCAGCCCCGTTTGCGTGTATTGCTTGCCGATTTCGCGATGATACGGGCCCATCATGTGGTGCATGTGGACCATGTGCGCAAAATGCGCGAGCGTCTCCGCGTCTGAATCGAATTGCCAATTTCGGCCGGGTTGATTGCCTTCGTTCGTACGCATGATCGGCGAAAATGCCGCCTGATCACACCAGCGCAACAAAAGCTCCTTGGAACGTCGAATCCACGCGACGGTCGCGTATCCGCCGATATCGGCGTGGTGAAATCCAACGCCGCAAAACCCGAGGCTCAGTGCGGCCGGAATGATGGTGGCAAATCCGTCGTCGTAACTCCAATTGACGAGCTGATTGCCTGCCCAATGCGCGGTTGCCAATCGGGAACTGCCGGCAAATCCGGCGCGCATGAAAAATGCAATTTCGCCCAATTGATTTGCTTCTTCAATGGCTTCACGATTGACGCGTGCAAAAGACACCGGAAAATCGTTATGCGCATCGATGCCTTTTCGGCCCGTCGCCAACATGGCTTCCGGCGACAAACCTTCCCCGAATTCAGCCATCCAACCGCTCATGCCAACATCAATCATGTTCTCGCGAATGATTGCCTTGAACCAGCGCCGCGCGTCCGGATTGTCAAAATCGACGATGCCTGCCGGAAATGTCGTAAAGTTGGCATGCAGAACGCCGCCATTGGCGTCTTTGACCAAATACCCTTTGGCCTTGCCATATTGGTACATGTCGCCTTCTGGCACGAGCATCGGATTGATGTAGCCCAAAAAGCGGATGTTGGTTTCCCGCAATCGTTCGATGTATGCAGGCAAATCGGGATACAAAATCGCGTCGTAATGATAATTCCAGAATACATGCGTCCCAAACGCCGTCGGCCGACCGCCCTCCCAATCACGCGCCCATACCGCAGCTACGCGAATGCCCGCTTCACGCGCACGACGCACCTTCGACGCCACAACGTCTCGGCCACCTTGCACGCCGAGCCACAATCCATCATAAGCCCACGAAGGCAATTCGGGTTGACGCCCCACATACGCCGACAAACGCGAAAGAAGATCGGGCAAATCTCCGACGTCGACGCGGATTCGTGTCGGAATTCCCCAGACGTAGAGACCGTGACGATCCTCCTCGCGAAAATCCAATTCTTGATATGCGGGAGATTCAATATGACACGACAAACCTTCGGACGTCACGAACGTGGGCTGAGGGAAATAAGTAGCGTCCCAGCTTCCGCCCGACTTGGAATGCAAATTCGCTAGCCACGTAATCAGGTCATTGCCTCGTCCGAGGCCCTTTTCACGAACCCAAATCGGCAATTTGCCGCCACGTAATTCCAGCACCGAAAACTGTTCGCCGCCTCCATACACGCGCTCGTTCGGCGTAGCAACCAGCGACATACGCAAACGATTGTGTTTGCGCAGAACGCCCGATAGCTCAATAAATGCCGCCCCATCATTTTGCGTGTAGACGCGTAGTCGAGCGACGTTCGGAAATTCGACGAGCACATCGTCCGTCGTCGCCGTATGCAGCGTCCACGCCCCCGCGGCAATCGGACTGCGAATCGTTTCGGCAATCTGATAATTGCCCCGATGCATCCCAACGGCGGGGTCACCCTCCGCCAGCATGAGGCACGGACGCGCGATCGAGTGTTCGAGGATCGTTCGTCCTCGAAGCGAAATCTTCAGCATGTCCGTGCCGGATTGAATTCCGATCATGTCGCGGAGCATCCTACATCGAAACGAATCGCCTTCGCACGCAAATTTTCAACGCACTTCCATGCAAAAATAGTACACCTCCCCACAACTCGACGACAACCTCTATCGCGCGCGAACAATTCGGGAAGCCTCATCGAGCACGCATTGAATTTTCTTCGTAATCATCAGATGGGTTTCATCGAGCCACGCTGAATCTGGATTTTTCGGCGGATCGAGAACGATGGGTTCACCAATGACCGTGTGAAATTTGACCGGGAAATCAACGGTAAACGGATACAAGCCAAACGGTCCAACGGCAAACCACAAAGGCCATTTGCCGGGAAGTTTCAATTTTCGGCCGAGGGCATGGCCATCGTTGAGACCAATGAATCTATCGTCCATTCCTGCCGTTGCTGCAGGAATCAACGGGATACCCAATTCCAATGCAAGACGCAAATATCCGCGACGCGGCCCCCAATCGACTTCGTGCCTGTGCCAAAAACTCCGCAATCCTTCGTACGTTCCTCCAGGCGCAACGAATACCGTTTCACCTCGCGCAATCGCTTGCCGCAAGATCGGCCCGTCGCCTGGAATGCAACCACTGGCATCGAGGTAGTGCGAGAAAAACGGAATGTGCCACAAACCTTCGTGCACGATACTGCGCGGCAAATATCCGGCAATATGCTGAACTTTTTCCGCCAACAGCGCCAAATCCAGCGGAATTCCTCGACCGTGATACGCCACCAGCAACTTGGGCCCGGGCGTGAGGATATGCTCGATTCCGTCGACGGAATACCGATGCCAGCGTCTCATGGCTTCCAGCCATGCTGACCGAACGTCCTGAATGACCATCAGGCGCTCTTCCGCTTCTGGGACAACATTGCCGCAAATTCATGATCATGGGCCAGCCACGCGTCGAGCGCTTCGTCGGCTGCTTTTTGCCCCAATTGAATACATTCGTCCCCGGAAAAACCATCGAGAAAATTGATATGGCCGACGGCTGGTTCAATGTAACAATCGACGCTCCGGGCCAAATCACGAGCATCACGAACGGTCGGCAAAAAGAAGCTATACATGACAAGCTCGAGAATCGGTGGAATCCTCGTTTGCGCTCGAGGTTTGACGATGGACCACGCTCGTTGTAAGACCGTCGGCGCACTGGCGAGGGACGTCCAAGACGACGAAGCTGCCGGCGGAATGACGTTCACGGCAATGGTATACCCGAGAACTTCATCGTAAGCGCGACGTGCAGGGAGATTTTCAGCAAAAAGTCCGTCGACGAGAAGGGTTCCGTCATGAGGAACGGGCGCATACAACCCAGGAACCGATGCGCTTGCGCGTATAGCGTCAACGACGAGACCACGACGAATCGGATGCGCACTGGCATTATCGAGGCGACTTGCGATCGCAAAATACGGAACCCACAAATCTTCAATGGTCCGATCGCCAAAATGCTCTTTCAAGAATTTGTTGAGCTGCTCGCCGGACAAGGCTGAAACAACCGGCAGAGTGGGATCGAGAAACCAGCTTTCGGCGAACTTGCGAGCGGCGCGTGAAATGTCGTCAATATCGAATTCAGCCGCTAAAAACGCCCCGAAAAGTGCCCCCATGCTGGTGCCCGAAACATGATCGATCGGAATACGTCGGCGATGCAAGGAGCGAAATACACCCAAATGCGAAATTCCACGCGCTGCCCCACCCGACAAC
>JBGAOI010000287.1:0-8778 GCA_044221885.1 Polyangium sp. (in: bacteria) | reverse complement strand
GCGGAGGTGGTTCGTCGCGACCCAAGCCGCCACCGGAGACGTCGGCGTCGGAGTGTTTTTCGAGAGAAACATTCAAGCAACGCGCTGCGGACGATTGCGAAAAAAGTGGTTTGACCCTTTTGAACATCGTTTACATCAATCCGTGCAAAGGCGGGCTTTATCAACACGCCGAGCATGAATGCACGGAAATCGTTCCTGAGGAAGATGGGTGTACCACCGGAACGGTGACCGATGGGGATCAATGCGTGGATCCTGGGCAGCTCAAAATGCTGGCGATGACAGCGTGCAAAATGGCGATCATGGACTTGGTCGATTTCACGTATTCGTCGGGCGATTGCGGTTGGAAAGCACGCAAAGGCACGTACACATGTTGTCCGTTTCAGCCGCCTCCTCCATCGGGTCCTCCGTCGCCCGCGGTATGTCAGGGCGAAACGATTGGCGATGGTGTTACATGTATGGATCCGGGCGCAATGAAAGACGAGGCGTTTTATCATTGCCAGGGGCTTGGCCAAGTGCTCGTTGATATTTATCCGGCGATGGATTGTCCCGATGGTCGAGCGTCCATGGCCAAAATCACGTGTTGCAAGCAATAACAAAAAAAGAGGAAACTCGTGGCGCCGTGGCGCTTGATAAGTTCGGACGAACAAGTTGTGCTCCAACAGCGGAGCATACGGAGGTCATCATGCGACATTTCAACAAGACGAACGTATTGGCAGTCATTGGATTGGCTCTTGGCTTGGCAGCGTGTGGCTCGAGCGTTGAAGTGGAAACGCGCGAAAAGCAATCGGCGGGGGCATTGGAGGAAAAGAATTCGCTTGCGGCGTGTGTCACGGGCGACTTGCAGTTTGCGAATTGTACTGATCCGGGCGAATTGAAGCTCGAAGCGCACAACGTTTGTTTGCAATCGGATACGGTGCTGACGGATTTGCAAATTACGACGTGGTGTGCGGATGGTCTTGTGGATTCCGCGCAATACACATGTTGTGCAGCGCCGCCGCCACCACCTCCGCCGACGGAGCCCAGCCCCGGCTGCATATGGGAGTTTTTGGGTGACGGACAAACGTGTCAAAACTTGGGTGAAATCAAATTGCCGGCGTACGAAGCGTGTAATGCGGTGGGTCAACAATTGACGAATATTTTCGTGCAAGATCAAGGTTCATGCAATGAGGGCGATGGCGTGAGTTTGGGTTATGAATGTTGCCCGGTGCCACCGCCACCGCCACCTCCTGTCGTGTGTTTGTCCGGAACGCTCGGGGATGGGCAAACTTGCCAAAATCTTGGTGAATTCAAGTGGGCGGCGTATCAAGCTTGCGAACAAGCGGGTGTCACGCTTTTCGATTTGCAAATTGCCGATGGTGCATCTTGCAATCCGGGCGACGGGGTGCTCGTGACGTACCTGTGCACGGCGCTCGACGCGAACGGTTGTCCGTAGTCGACATCGAAATAGGGAAGTATTTCTCGTTTCGTCGCCCCGGCATTCGGGCAAGACGCGACGATGAGTTACCCGGCTGCCGGCATCGAGGGCTCGTTTTGATCACGCGGCCCTCAAAATACCTTGCACATTTTTGACCGAATTGGTCTAGGATACCGCCCATTCCACTTCTTCCCTCATGGAATGGGCCGATATGCCGCACATTCGCGACTGCACCTTCGAGGAAACCTTGCATCAAGGGCTCGAAACCGTCGTTTGTCGGGTGAAACACCTTCCCAGTGGTGCTTTCTGGGTCGTGAAAATGACCATTCCGGGTTCCTACCAGCAACGGGCGATTGGGCGTCTTGTTCATGAAGAACGGATGTTGGCGAGGCTCGCGAACGTGCGCGGCGTCGTGCGATCGATTGGAATCGAACGGGATGGAATGGATGCCGTTCTGTTTCTCGAGGACCAACGTCTTCAATCGCTCGATCGAGTGCTTGCGGAACGTGGTCGCTTGTCGCTCGAAGATGCCCTTTCCGTGGGGCTCGAAGCGAGCCGCGTTTTGGAGGGTGTGCATGCGGTGGGTATCGTGCACAAGGACATCAAGCCGCAAAATGTATTATGGGATGAAAGCAAGCAACGCTTGACGTTGCTCGATTTTGCCATTGCGTCGGAATTGGCGGAAGAAGCGGCCGAGGCGGCGGTGCCGGAGGCGCTCGAAGGAACGCTTGCGTACATGTCGCCCGAGCAAACCGGGCGATTGGTACGCGGCGTCGATGTTCGGACGGATTTGTATTCTCTTGGAATTGTTTTATTCGAATTGCTTTGTGGCCATCGTCCATTTGTCGAGACGGACCCTTTGGCGCTGGTGCATGCACACTTGGCCAAACCCATTCCAGCGCTCGAAGCGATTGTTCCGAATTTGCCGCCCATCGTGGCGCGTATCGTCGAGCATTGCTTGGAGAAGCATCCCGAAAAACGTTATCAAACCGCCCGGGGCCTTGCGGCGGATTTGAACCATTGCGTTGAGCAGTTTCGTCAACACGGGAAAATCACCGAGTTCGAATTGGGTCGGAAGGACTATTCCTATGAAATACATTTGCCGCAATCGCTTGTGAGTCGCGAACGAGAAGCGGCAGAAATCAAGCAAGCGTTTGACCGAGCGGCGCATGGGGCGGCCGAGGTGCTTTTGCTTGGAGGTACTTCGGGGGTTGGTAAAACGGCGCTCGTCAGGTCGGTCTATGAAGAAATCGCCCGTGTTGGTCGAGGTCTGTTGCTCTCGGGCAAACACGATCAGCTTGGTCGATCCGTGCCTTACGCCGCGTTGGCTCAGGCATTGGGGGGGTTTTTACGCAATGTAGCGGCCAGTTCGAAGTCGGGTTTCGAGGCTTGGCGCAAGCGGATCGAACGAGCGCTTGGGCCGTTGTCGCGGGTCATTGCCGATATCGTGCCGGAACTCGAGTGGCTCATGGGCGAAATTGCGCCATTGCCGGCGGTTCCGCCAGAAATGTCGTACAATCGTCTGAAATTGGCCTGGATTGAATTCATTCGGGTCGTTGCGGACGTTTCGCCGCCGCTGGTGCTTTTCTTGGACGATATGCAATGGGTCGATCCTGCGTCGCTCGAGATATTAAAAACGTTGCTCACGGATGTGGGCCGGAAAAACTTGCTGGTGATTGCGGCATATCGGGACAACGAAGTGGACGCGGCGCATCCATTGTGGAATTTGATCGAAGCGGTGGAGCGAATTGGCGGAGAGAGTACCCGCTTGTCCCTCGGGCCGCTCGACGAAAACGCCGTATCGGAATGGCTTTCGGTTGCACTTTCGATGGAACTCGAACGGGTAACGTCATTGGCTCGAGTCTTGTACGCAAAGACGCGCGGAAACCCGTTTTTCCTGGGCCAATTGTTGCTGGAGCTTCATCGACAAAAATGGGTTTTTCGCGATGTGGAAACGGGGGCTTGGACGTGGGATCTCGATGCGGTGGCACGGGCTAATATCACGGACAATGTCGTTGAGTTGATGCAACGAAACGTTGTCGAATTGCCGCTCGCGACGCAGGCGCTTTTGGGACGAGCTGCTTGTGCGGGTCATACGTTTTCTCTTGCGGATTTGAGCATTCTTGCGGAACGGGAACCGGCGGCTGTGGCGGAAGAATTGCATTCGGCGCTGCTGGCTGGGCTCATTCTTCCGATCGATGGCCATTATCGTGAAGCCCGGGTGCTCGTGGCGGACGATCATGCGGTGGATGCTTCGTATCGTTTTTTGCACGACCGTGTGCAGCAAGCATTTTACGAGCGAATGGACATCGAACAGCGGACGTTGACGCATCTCTCGATTGGTCGTCGATTGCAGCGGGTGTTTGATGCGCAAGCCGGATCGAATCAAAAACTTCTCGAGCTCGTGCGGCATTTGAATTTGGGGTCATCGATTTTGGAGACCGAATCGGAACGCAAGCACTTGGCGCGTCTCGATTTGAAGGCGGCCAAAGCGGCGAAAGCGAATGGCTCGTACCGCTTGCAAGCCAACCTTGTCGAGCAAGCCCAGGCGCTTTTGGGCGCCGATGTTTGGCAAGACGAACCAGAGGTGGCGTTCGAACTTGCATTGGAACGGATCGAAGCCGACTACATGCTCCGCGAGTTCGACGAAGTGCATCGCCGCGGATTGGAGCTTTTGGCCAAACCACTTCCGCGGTATGCACGATTGACGGTGCAGGGCATTCGTGTCCAAAGCTGCCAAGTTTGTGGTCAATTCAGGGAAGGTGAACGAATTGGTCTCGAGGCTTTGGCGCGCGAGGGCATTACGTTTCCTGAAAGCAATGAAGCGTGCATGATGCACAGTTTCATCCACCTCGCGGAGTGTGAAGAATGGTTTGCCGAGCACCGGGACGGTTTTTCCCGAATGCCCGAGGAGAGTTCCCGCGAGCATTATTTGCAGGATGTCATTGAGCTGGGTGTGGGATTTTGCGCGGCATTTGGCAGTCGTCCGACGCTTGGTGGTGCGGTTATTTTGCGTAACATTCTGGCCATTATCGAACGAGGCACGTTGACGCTGGCCAGTCCGTATTTCATGGCGGCCATTGTGGGGATTCGTGCGATGGTTTTGGGTCGATATCGTGACGATGTTCTTTGGGCTCGTCAAGGTCTCGAGACTGCGCGTCGTATGAGTTCACCGTATTTGGCGGAATGCATGTACATGGAAGCGTTTTACATGCCGCACCATCAATCGATGCGTAATGCTCGTGAGGTATTTCAGGAGGTCATTCGCACGGGGTTGGCCATGGGTTCGTTCGTTGGAACGAGCTGGGGGTTGATGGGCGAATTGTATTGCGTCGATGTGTGGCCTGGGCGGCCGCTTTCCCCGGTTTTGGCCGAAATCAAAGCTCGCGACGAAAGCATGAAGCGTTATGGCGATGGGATGGGGCAACACGGTCTGGCGCTGATGAAGAGCATTGTCGAATTTACACACCTTCCGCAAAATGCCGAGCCAGATCCGAATACATTGTGGCTCGAGACATCGTCACAGGTTCTCATGGCGGCGGGCGACAGTTACATTGCCGAATTGGCTCGTATCGAAGAGACTCATTTGTATTTGGCATTTGGTTATTGGCAACGGGCTCTCGAGCATGCCGATGAAGCGGAACGGCACCGCGGCGAGTGTTTTGCAGCATGTCCGGTGACAGAACTTCCGTTGTGGCGCGGCCTCGCTGCGGGCAAAGTGTTTTCCCAGGTACGTGATGCATCGCAACGTCGTGAATTGTTCGAGCGGATGGAGATTGGATTGGCTCGATTGCGCTATTTCGTCGAAGGGTGCGCCGAGAACTTTTTGCACAAATTGCGCCTCCTCGAAGCCGAGTATGCGCGGGTGTTGGGAAATGGCGATGACGCGGCGGCGAAATACGATGAAGCCATTTTGTTGGCGCGACAAGAGGGTTTTTTGCAAATTGAAGCCTTGGCGGCGCATTTTTGCGCGCAGTTTTACCTGGAACGCGGGCGAGAACGTATTGGCGCGCTGTACCTGCAAAACGCGCATGACGCGTACACAAAGTGGGAGGCCGCGGCGCTTGTTGGGCACCTCGAGCGAACGTATCCTGAAGTGTTTCGACGGGAATCGCGTCCAGACAAACCACCGCGCGCGACGATGACGACAACGACGAATACGACGAGTCACCGCGACCTGGATGTGCATACGGTTGTTCGTGCAGCGCAAGCGCTTGCGGGGGAACTGGATCCCGAGCGGGTCGTGGGTCGGCTGATGGAGCTTTGTTTGGCCAATGCGGGTGCGGAACGGGGCGCGTTGGTGCTGGTGGAAAACGAAGTATTGGCACTGGTGGCGCGGATGTCGGCTCAGGATATGCGTATCGAAACGGGATTGTCCGTGCCGCTTGGGGAATGCAAGGACGTGCCCGCGACGGTGATTCATTATGTCGTTCGGAGTCGAGCTCCCGTGGTTGTGCCGGATCTTTCCATTGAAAAGCGATTCTCGGACGATCCGCACATTGTTATGCGTCGCGTACGCTCATTGCTTGCGTTGCCGATGATGCATGCTGGGCGACTTGGTGGTGTGTTGTATTTGGAGCATGGGACCGTTCCGGCCGCATTTCCGCCATCGCGGGTCGAAATGGTGTCGGTTCTCGTGTCGCAAGCGACCATTGCGGTGGAAAATGCGAAATTGGTCCGCAACATCGAAGCGCAAGTCCGGGCCCTCGAAGCGCGAAATCGAGAAGTGCAGGAGCTGAATGACGAATTACGCCGGCAGATTGCGCAACGTTCGCGCCGAATCATGGATTCGCTACTCCCGATGGATGAACAAATGGCGGGAGATTCCTTTTTGCCGGACAGTGTCATTGGCGATTGTTATCGGGTGATTCGTTTGGTTGGCGAAGGAGCCATGGGGGCCGTGTATGAAGTTGAAAGAACGACCGATGGAAAGCACCTCGCAGCCAAGCTATTGAACCACAATCCAGATCGCGCGGACCTCAGCAGGTTTGTCCGCGAAGCGCAAATTCTGGCGAGTTTGTCTCATCCAAACCTGATTTCCATCTACGACGTGGACGTTACCGACGCGGGCATTTTGTACATCGTCATGGAGTTTGTCGCGGGTACTACGTTGCGACAGCTCGAGGGACATGTTGGAGAAGTTCCGTGGGTGCTGGGGATTCTGAGCCAATTAGCGTGTGCGCTCGACGCATTGCATGCGTCGTCGGTGGTGCATCGGGACTTGAAGCCGGAGAACATTTTGGTGGTATCGAGCGGTCCTGGTGACGCGCCTATTCTGAAGTTGGCGGATTTTGGCATATCGATCAAGAGCGACGATGTTTCGAGGCTTTTGCATCCGGATGCATTGGCTGATACGTTGGGTCGACAACCGTCCTATGCTTCAGGAGCGATGGATCGTGAATTGGCTTTGACGCATACCGGTATGCTCGTGGGTACGCCGCTTTATATGGGACCTGAATTGGCGTATGGCTCGAAAAATACTCAACCGTCGTCAGATATCTTCAGCTTTGGCGTGATTGCGTTTGAATTGTTCATGGGTGATCGGCCATATGCATTCCCGCCTGCGCTTGGAGGGCTGGTGCACGAGGATGTTGCCGAAAGATTGGGTGCGTGTGGGGGTTTGCCCGAGGGCTTGGTGACGTTATTTGCCCAATGTCTCGATGCTGACCCGGACAAACGACCGAGCGCTCGTGCATTGGCTTTGGCGCTTGAATTGGGTGGGCGGTGATGGGTTGCGATTACCTGTCCGCGACTTCGATGATTGAGCTTGTCGAGCGCGTGATTTCTCGGCATTGGCGGCACCCCAAACTCGCCCTTCGGGCTCAGACAGTCGGGCCCCGTCGCAACGCCGAGAAATCAAGCAGGTATCGTGTAGGAGAGTGGCGTTTTGCTAGACTAGCAATTTCACGAATAGGAATGCGGCAACGACATTGCGCACGCCTTCCATGGGCCAGGCATATTTTCGGCCGTCGAGCAATCCGCCCAGTGATGTGATGCCCCAAAGAATGCAGAACATCGAGACCCATAGAAGTGGCCACGAATGCTGTTCGCGAAACAAAAAGACCCACAAAGAAAAGGCCGTGATGATTGCCAATTGAAAGGCGACGTAGCGTTTTGTTTGTCGCGAAATATGCTCGCTTTTGGGCGGCGTGTCGAGTGGCGGAGGCACCACGGTGGGTGGTGTCCATCCCGGTCGATTGAAAAATACGCGAATTTTGTCGCGCCACGAAGGGGTTTGTTGGGCAATGCGTAGGAGGTCTCGCCAAAGGACCCATTGTGCGAGCGCTCCATCGTGGGTTTCGTAACCACGCAACGTTCCATAATGCGGCGGATCAGCCGGATCGAATTCCACGTGTGTGCCGAATAGTTTGTCCCAAATGCACAACATGGCGCCGAAGTTTTTGTCCAAGTAACGTGGGTTCGTCGCATGATGCAAGGTATGTGTTCGAGGTGTAACGAAAATGCCGAGACTTGGAAAACGAAGCTGTTCGGTATGTGTTGCGAGGGCATGCATGGAAAGAAGCGTGGTGGCGACGAAAAAATGCGAAACATGGACGCCAAACAAGGGCAGCGGAATGTAAAATGGCCACGAATACAAATCAGAAAACCACGCATGACGCATGGCGACGGTAAAATTCATCTCTTCGGGCTGATGATGCACGCCATGCACCGCCCAACATGCGGCCACGCGGTGATCCAATCGATGGTGGGCATAATGTGCGAAATCGGCCAGGACGATGGCCAAGAAAAACGGCCATAAGGAATCGGGAGCCCAATGGACGATGCGCAGGTGCGCCCAGCCAAACTCGTACAGAAAAATGAGCGCCGGGCCGAGGAACAAACCGACCGCAATGGAACCGAGTCCTGCGGTGAGATTGCCGTAACTCGGTGCAAACGAAAGCGTAGGTGCACGTCGTCGTTTCGCGACGAAATATTCGCCGGCGACGATTGCCGCATAAAGCGGAACGCCGAATGCATAATAGGCCGTTGTCTCCATTTGGGCCATGGCGTCATCCTTCCAGGAGTAGTTTGTCCACGTCTTGCATGAGCAGGGCCATTTTGCGTGTGTATTCGGGGCTGCCGTAAGTTACGATGCTGCCGCCACGGAATCCTTGCATTTGGCTGCTTGTTGCCGTGAGCACCGAAAATGCAGCGTCGACGTTGGGAAATACGAAATGCACGAAAGGTCGGCGGGCGGCATTTGTTCCGCGTCCGCTTTTTACGCGTCCTTTATGCATCCGTAACCATGCGGCAATGTCCGTACCGAGGACGGTCCATTGATAAACGCGATCTGGACTATCTTTGGCCAAAGCACGCATGGGACTGTGGTCTTGGCGATGCAATCGTTCGAGTGCTCGCGTGAC
>JBGAOI010000286.1:0-8807 GCA_044221885.1 Polyangium sp. (in: bacteria) | reverse complement strand
CTTTTGGCAAGCGAGCATGCCCGTCTCGCTTTTCTTGAGCTTTTCTTCGGCAACGGCGAGGTCTTCGAGGGCGTTTTTCGGAGCGGCACCCAGTCGTTCGAGATCGGATTTGATCTTGAGGGTGGCTTCTTTGCCTTCCGCCATGAGCCGATAGGCGTCAGCGCACGCATCACGAGCTTCATGCGCACGGGAACTCGACGCAGGGAGTTTGGCCAAGGTGTCGATGAGCGTGTGGCGTGTCGACAAATCGTCCGAGGACGAATCACGAAGGCGATAAATCGCTTCGAGAACCGCACGATCTTCGCGGACCTCGGCCGAGGTACAGCCGAAACAAAGAGCTGAAAGAAGAACGAGGCTCGAAAAACGGATGATCAATCCGCGTCTGCTCGCTTGGGCGGAGGACCCATCTGGATACGTTCGCCGAAGTGCGCTCCAACGAGCGTGAACATCACGCCGACAGCGGCGAGGATGACGTACATGAACGTCGGCATGGTGCGGACAGTTTGGGTGCGTATCAAGTGCCAAACCGTTGGACCTGCAACGATCAGCGTTGCGAGAACTGGCTCGAGGACGCGTTTGCCGGGCGAGATCATCCCGAGCAGCATGCCCCCGACAAACCAGACGGGCATGGCGATCATCATGCCGTAGCGGCCTTCAAAATCGAGCTTGTGCACGACCATGGGCAAGCCGACGACGATGGCCGCTGTAAGAACGACTTGCACAACGAGGGCGATGCCGGTCCAAACGATGCTGAATCCGTCGCCACCTCGTCGGCCGTACTCGTCGGTCTCGGAACGACTCGAACGATGCGCGTCCATTGCTGAACCGCAAGAAACGCACCGACGGCTAGGTGAGACCGGGGAATTGGTCACACCGCACGACGGGCAAACCATGGACGATTTCTTCGCGGTGTCTGACATTCGGGCCGTAGGCTAGAAAAGCCTTGGGCTTTGGGCAAGAGATCGAGCGCATTTCGCGCTTGTTCGACCTACAAATCGTTCAGAGATGTCGGCTCCACCCGTCAAAGGTGCCCACGTCGTTTGGCCACGGCTATACTCTCGCCGAACGTTCGGCACTGTTTCCAACCTCTGACCGCTCGGTTTGTCCGAGTAAAGATTCGATCTGCTCGTGCCTCGCGACTCCTCGTCGACCCTTGCTGTTTCGCACGCACCCGCGCTGGATGCTCTGGGCCAAGATCCGGATCTCGTCGCCCTTCCAGGACCGCCCAAACGCGAACGTACGGCGACGGTGGCGATGATGGCAGTGACGGCACTTGCGGCTGCGTGGATGTCGTTCGTGTTGATTGGGGAAGCACGATACGCGTTGACGCCGGGCGAACTCACGGACGTTGCGGATTTGGGGACGTTGAATCCGACGCAGAGTTTGGAAAACCGCTACGTGCGCGGCGCGGGGTTGCTCGGAACAACGGGCGCGATTCGTTACGGACGGGCAGCCGAAGGTGATTCGTTCCGGCTCGCGCCGATCGCGGGGAACAACAAGATTTGGGTGGAGATTCGAGTGCCGGAAGGTTTCGAAGGACCGCGCTTCGTTCCACCGTCGAACTTTGCTGGACGCCTCGTGCCCTTCAAGAAGGCAGGCATTCGTCACGCACGTTTGCCGGAATCCGTTCGAGCACAAACGGATAAGCAAGTGCCCGAAGATGCGTGGGTGTTGATCGATGGTTGTTCACCCCGAGCATCGCGTTGGGCGATGGCGCTCGTCGTGTTGTTCATGGGTTTTGCACTCTGGAACGTCATCGGCATCGTGCGCGTGCTCGGACGCGTGCGAGATGCAAATCCAAAGACGACGTAGTCACGCGTTGCTTCTCGTCTTGCACGTCAGGGCGACCCTAAGAAGTCGAGCAAGAGCGGATTGACGGCGTCGGGTTTTTCCAAATGAACGAAGTGTCCAGCATTCGCGATGCGCTGGATGGATACTTTGGACGCGTAGTGTTTTTCCGTGCCGTACGTCAGCTCGACACCCATGCAGCCATCTTCCTCGCCATGAACATGAAGTGACGGCACGGTGGTCTTGGCGAGCAGCAGGCTGCGTGGTGTTCCCAGCAGCGAGTTTGGCGCAAAGAATGCGCGGTAATACGCGAGCACTTCCGGGATACGTGAAGCGATGCCTTCTTTGACGAGGTCGAGGTCTTCTTTGGAAGGCGTGTAGCTCGGTGACCAATCACGCCACAAGCGATCGATCAAGGCGAGGTTGTTCTCGGCCAAACGCATCTCGGCAATGATGCGCAGTTGGAACATGAAGACGTACCAAGATCGTCGCGCTTGCCGTGGTGTGACAAGAGCGGGTGCGGCCGCGCGTAAGTGCGGAACGGCGATCGTCACGAGGTGCGAGAACTTTTGCGGCGCGAGTGCCGTCGCGGCAAAGCCGGCAACAGCGCCCCAGTCATGGCCAATGAAACGCACAGGTGCGTGGGGAGAATAGTGATCGGCCAACGCTACGATGTCGCGAGCAAGAGCTTCGGCATCGTAACGACTCGAGCGACTGATGCTGCTTGGCGCATAACCGCGCATGGTGGGACAAACGACTCGAAAACCGCGCTCGATGAGGGGTTTTACCTGGTGCCGAAACGTTCGAGCATCGTCGGGAAAACCATGGGCACACAAGACAACTGGTCCCTCGCCGGCAACGAGGCACGAGAGGGTGACGTCATCGAGCGAGATCGAATCCACGGACTTCATGGGTGACACCTCCAGTGGGCATCAAGCTTCATGCATTGTCGTCGCGAATTGGTTCGGCGCCGAAGTGTTCGGACAGAGCGGAACGATACTGCGCCGCGAGTTGAACGATGTCGCGAAAAAGGCCTGGCATGTCGTGCTCAGCTGCAAACGCAACGACGGGCTCGGCAAACGTCAGCATGACCGTATCGCCTGAAAGTGAGAGTTTGCAATCGCCTGTCGATTGATCGTTTGCAGTGAGGAGCAAGCGGTAAAACGGCTCGTGGTTTGTCGTGGGCAGACGAACGATGGCGACGCGCAACATGACTTGCAGTGCGTCCTCATCGATCTGTACGAGAATCTCGGTGGGTGGCCCTTCCGAGTTGGAGCCTCGTTGCAAGACACGCCACGCGCGCGGTCCAATGCGAACTCGATTCGAAACGATGTCGAGTGCAGTCAACGCATCGCGAATGACACGTTCAGCGCCGATCATGTTCGGCGGCATCGCATACGTGTGGGGCAGAAGCGCTCCGCAGGAAAGACAGCGATCGTGTTCCGCGGTGAACGCTTCGGAACATGACGGACATCGGTACACAAGGGGACGTTCGCCAATGTCGGATGCAGGGACGTCGAAAGGTCGCATATCGCGCGCGACAAACCCCACGGGGTAGAGCCGACACGAGCGCTCGTTGACGCCTCGACCAACATGAGGTCCCGCGGTGATGACGCCGATCACTTGGCCCGATGCATCCATCGCAGGACAGCCACCTCGTCCGGTGCGTGAGGACAGATCGGGATCGAGTGCTGCGGGGCCTCCGCCTTGGCTTTCGGAAGACACGGACGCGAACGCTGCCGTCAGAGGCGACGACGCTGACGCGATGAGTACGGAGACTTGTTCGCCCATGCGAGGCAACGCGTTGGTACGTAAAGACAAACGAGGTGCACTGGAGACCGTATTTGGCAAGACAAACGCGACGTCTCGTTCGGCGTTTACATGCACGACGCGGCCTGTTGTGCGTCGGCCATCGTCGTAGCGGAGCATCACTTCAGAGTAGAAGCCGACGGCGCGCCAGCTCGTGACGATGAGACCATTGTCGAGGGCGACGAAACCAGTGCCACCTGATCCACCGGAGAGAACGGCGACGACAGATTTGCGGACACGCGCTTGGGCATCACCCGGAACCGAGGCTGGGGATTGCGGATCACGCGAGGGGCCGACGCTGCGAGGAATCATCCGGTAATGATCCTCTTCAAGGCAGCCATCATGAGGTCGAGTGACGACGCTGGCTTAGCCGCTTCGCGTTGCGCGTGAGCAACGATGTCTTTGATTTTTTGCGAGGTTTGGGAAGGCAAACGCGCTCGCGTGAGCAGTTCACACAAGGCTCCGATGGCGAGAAAGTGTCGCAACGGTTGATCGTTGGGGCTTTGCTCGATTTCTTCGACGTACTTGGCCAAGTGCTCACGGGCTTGTCCCGCAGTCGTGAATGGTTGCGTCGAAAGCTTGGGCTCTTTGGGCATGAGTCCGCGTTGGGCGACGACGCGTTCCATCGCGAGCAACGAAGGTTCGGCCATGGGCATCGGAGCTGTCTTGTCCGGAGGTGCGGTGCTCGACCAAATCAGGCGTGTCGCAGACGCCGTTGTTCGTGACAAATACGAGACGGCATCGGGCACTGAGTCTCCAAAGTCATAGATGGCGCGATACACGAGAGCTCGTACGAGAAGCAACGTCGTCGCTTGTCGTTCCGCAAAGCTGAGAGCTGTGGCGAGGACTTGAGCACGTTGCACGAGTTCACAAAGTTTGTCCGCCGGCGTAACTGGTTTGTCCGGATTCGCAATCAATTTACGCACGGTGTTTTCGGCGTCGCCCTCGCTAGCCAAACGCATGGGGTCGGCCAAACCCATGGCCGTACGCTGCCGTGTTGCAGTCGCCGGCGACGACATCATGACGGCAGGGATGGCTCCGAGACGCGCTGTCGTGGGAGACATTTCACGTTCGGAAGGTGCCCCTGGAGGTAGCGCGATCGACATGGGTACGGCAGGACGAACCGCAGCAGTATCGGGGGGCAAGAGTACGGCGGGCATCGCGTCCCAAGCATCACTCGAGGACGATGAATCGTGCATCGCGGAAGGCGCGAGGATGGCTGGAATGTCGTCGAACGAGAGAGGTTTCGCTGGTTCTTTGGGCGGGGCGAGAATCGCGGGAATGTCATCGGACGAAGCGGTTCGCTTGAGGTCACGGGACATCGCCGGAGGCGGCGCGAGGATCGCGGGAATCTGATCGGACGATGATGATGATGATGGTGACCAACGCGCAGGCTCACGCATCATCGTTGGAGGTGCAAAGATCGGCGGCGGTTCTTCCGGAAGTGAACGGCGCATGTCCCCGCCAAACACGGGAGCCATGGCCGGAGGCAGATCGTCATCACGGTGGGCACCAAAGTCTGGGCGCAACGTGGGTGGAGGTTGTTGAACGACTTGGGCGCGAGGCGTGCTGGGTCGCAACGTTCCGAGCTGCCGCTTTTTACCGATCGAGTCAGGGCTGCTGCGCACTTCGGCTTGTGTCGGAGGCCGGGCGCGAAAGGCTGCGGTGAAGACTTCGGTGTAGCGTTCGGACATCGTCACCATTTCGTGAATGACGTGGCGCACGAGGGCCGGAGGAGCAGCCCCGAGTTGCGCGACAAACCTCATGACGAACAGGTCTTCACGAAGGCAGATACGCGACGACAAACGAGCATCATCACAAAGCTCGAGGGCGAAGCGCATGGCCGCAACACGTTGCGTGCGTGGAATTCTGGCGATGGGCGATTCGATCACGATTTGCATCGGGACCAGTTCGACAAACACGAAGACTGTGGATTCATGACCCGCAACGATCCATGCCGGTCCATCGGCATGAGCGACGGTTCGTACGGACAGACCCGTCTCCATGCCCAAACATGTCGTTACGGCACGAGCGAAGTCGCCTCGGCGAAACGCGTCGATGGCTTTGTCGAGGTCCGCGTCGTCGAAGGTCGGGTACCGCTGAGGCGCAAAGCGGCGCAACAGATCTTCAGTGGCGAGCGGCGCTTGGTTCTCACCGCAAGCGTCGCAGCGTGACCCACGGACGGGCCAACCACACACTGTGCAGAACTCCCGAGCTTGTCGGGTTGCAGCGCCCACGAAGCGCAGAATAGTGCGATCCAGGTCGATGGCGGAGACAATCGTCAGCGATTGCTTCGCAGGGTGCGCAGTGGGTGGAGGTTGCCGTCACAAACCTCGAATTTTGGCTCGATCGACGCGCGTGATCAGATGATGGGATTCACATGGAGCGGTGTGCGTGTGGCGCTGATCTCGGCACGTACGCGCCATGCAAGCAGAGCGGTGATCAACGCAAATGTCACAAATGTGACGGAGGCGATGACGAGTCCACCATTGCGTCCCAAACCGATCAACGGGAGGAGCTCGCCAAAGCCCGTAGCCAGAACGAGACAAACCAGGGACGTGGGGACGATCCAACGCAAGGACACACGGGCACGTCCTCGGCTGCTGAGACGCGGGAGTGCTTGACGTAGCCAGACGACGAAAAACACAAGCGCCCAGCTTTTCAGCAAGAAAACGACACCCGACAAGACGCGAAGACCGAGCGTTTCTTGGACGGTTTCGAAGTGCACGCCAGGAAGCTGCCAACCACCCAAGAAGAGCGCGCTGACGAGGCCGCAGACGATGAAGACATGGGCCCACTCGCCGAACATGTAGAGCAGGCGACGCGTTGTTGTTGGAGCAGCAGGTCCGTTCGAACCGAGGTCGGCATCTTCGAGCGCTGTCGACGCATGGGCTTCAGAGGTAACGAGTGCGCTCATGCATGCGCCGAAAAGAATCAACGTGGCCGGGTTTCGGAAGACAAACCATTGCCAGGGCCAGCCACCGACTTCGCTCAGTGAACCTCCCTGCCCGGCTTGAGCGGCAACGATGTCGTCCATCTTGATCGAGCCGGTCGCTACGACGACGCACGCCATCGCGGCAACGGTGGGGATCTGTTGTAGGAGTGTGCGCCATGCTCCGCGCAAGCTTCGGCCGATGGACCAAGGTTCGTGGGCAAGCGATCCCGCGGTCACGAGAGACAAACCTACGAGTGCCGTGAGAGCGATGAGGAAAAGGACACCTATGTCGAGTTCGGCGCCGATGAACTTGCGGGCAAAAGGCATCATGACAAACGTCGCAGAAATGCCGACGAATGAAAGAATTGGCGCGAAATAGGACAGAATCGGATCGCCGTTCTTGGGGACGATGTGCTCGGTGATCTCGCCCCGTACCGCTTGAACGATGTTGTCGACGAGCGTTTTGGCTCGTGGTGTCGAGTTTGTCGAAGCAACTCGAAACGCAAGGCGTCGAGCAAACCAGGCTACGAGCCCGGACAAACGCGTCGAGACGAGGAGCAAGAACGTTCCAAAGACGCCGAGGAGAATCGCAGCGCCGAGCAAGTCGTTGGTGGCGTTGGCGTGGAAGTTTTCGATGGAAACGGGGACGGTCAGAAGCTCGTCCGCGCCACGACGTACGGTCAAGACAGGTTCACGTTCAGCACCGCTTGGAACCATGTCCGAGGTGTTCAAAACAGTGACGCCTTCGAATTTGGTGATCACATCGCCAGCAACGATCTTGGCCTGGGCGGCAGGACTGTCCGGACGAACCGCAGAGATGACGAGTCCGCTTGTTTTCGAGGCGTCTTCAGAAACGGCCAAACCGAGAAAGTCGAGCGTACGTTGGCCATCGGCTTCGCGACCGAGCGCAACGGCACGTCGTGGAGCTTTGGGGCGTACGTCGAGCGTGACGTTCTTGACGGATCCCGCGACGGGCAGTGCGCCGTCGATGCGTGTGTCGAGTCGGACGGTGATGTCGCCCTGAAACGTGGTGTGCGAGGCGTCGTCGCCTTGGCCACACATGCGCGAAATGATGGCTTCGGAGATGTTCGCGGAGACGCGTTCCGTGGACAAACGGGCTTTGCCAAGGACGATGGTTTGATCGGTGAGCGGTGCTTCACCAGGGCGATGAAGCGTGCCGTGGAGCGTGATGGTGGCTTCGCGTGCGTCGCCCGTGGGAAGGTTTGTCCCGATGACTTCGAGCCGATCACCCACTTCGATTTCACGAGGTGCGACATCGAGAACACGCAACAAATCCGGGGCGGTTTCTCGCGGTTGGCATCCTGCAACGAGGGCGCAAAGAAGCGCGAGCTTCACGAGCGCGTGGCGTGGGGATGAAATTCCGGCAGGTCCGGGCATGACTGCCGCTTATCGATCACGTCGCGGAACCGGGCCAACTTGCGGGCGAACAGGCAAGAAATATCGGGCGTTGTCGAGTTCGTTCACGCCAACGTAGAGCTCGGTTTCGAAGACTTCCTTGAGCCGGCGGTAGGTCATGACTTCTTCGATCGTGCCGTGGGCGATGAGTTTTCCGCTTTTCAAAAGAGCGATGCGATCGGCGTATTGAGCGGCGGCATTCAGATCGTGCAGAACCATCACGCAAGCGAGTTCGCGTTCCTGTACTTCCCGACGAACCAGTTCATTGATGGCGATGAAGTGCCGCACGTCGAGGTGCGCGTTTGCTTCGTCCAAGAGGAGGATTGGCGCTTCTTGGGCGAGTGCGCGGGCGATGGTGACGCGTTGTTGTTCGCCACCGGAGAGTGCGGTGACGAGACGATCGGCGAGAGATTCGAGTTCACATGCGGCGATGGCGCGTGCGACGGCATCGTCGTCTCGTTTCGATGCGCGCATCCAAGCGCCTTGGTACGGAGCGCGGCCCATCATGACGACGTCGCGTACGGTAAAACCGACGGGCGCTTCCGTGGTTTGGGGCACAACGGCAATCTTGCGGGCAATGTCACGTCGATCACGATTTAGCGGCTCTCCGAGCACAAAAACCGAACCGAGGTCTGGGAAAAGTGAGCCAGATACCACTTTGACGAGGGTCGATTTGCCTGCCCCGTTGGGCCCGAGGATGGCGCAGATTTCGCCCTTTCGGACCTGTAAATCGATGTTCTCGAGGGCTCGTTGGCTACCTCCGTAGCTGACCGAGACCCCTTTGAGTTCGAAGGCGTTCATGCATTCACCGCTTTGGGTCGAGGTACGATTCGCACGGAGACCACCTTGCGAAACGCCG
>JBGAOI010000285.1:0-8833 GCA_044221885.1 Polyangium sp. (in: bacteria) | reverse complement strand
TTGAGTGCCGGGTCGAACTCCGCGTTGGTCAGCGCCGTCAGGCGTGCCACATCCACGCCGGCGGTCCGGGCGGCGTCACGGGCCGGCGCCTTCTCCGGCAGCTCATCGACCAGGACATCCACCACATCCACGTCGGCGACATGCGAGCCAAGGAACGCATGGGTAGCGCCAGCAACATTGCAGCGAGCGCCATGCCCAAAACGGCTGCCAAACTGAACACCGTAACGAACACCAGCGCCGCCGATCGCGTGCTCATCGTGCTCGCGACGAGCAACGTGAGCGCTGCCGTTCCTGAGGCTCCGTGCACGAGGCCCACGATAAATGGCCTTCGATTCGGCGTCGGAGCGGGTTCGTCCTGGACCGACTGGCTGCGCACGAGGCCGTGAATACCAAGTCCAATCAGCATCAAGGCGACGGCTACGTCGAGCACCGTTTCGATTGACTTCGGCACGGAAACGCCCGCCAAGATCAACGAACCCGTTGCGAGCGTGAGGACCACCGCGTGACCGAGCCCCCACAACGCACCTGAACGCGCGGCTCGCGCCACCGTGCCACCACGCGCGATGAACGTGCACACCGCCGCCACATGATCCGCCTCGAATGCGTGCTTGAGGCCCAACCCCAACCCCAGCACACCCGCCGTCAACACCGACATCGAGGCGACGGTAGCACACGGACTAGCAATCGTGCCACGGGCTAATTTGCAGCAAGATCGAGTTGTCGGGCCCATGTCGCCCGTTCGTCGCCAACCAGAGACACGAGCAGGTCCGAAGCTTCCGACAAGTCTTCAACGTCTCCGATGGGCAAATCCAGGCCTTTCGACAACGCTCCGCGTACGGCAAACGCGGCATCGCGCACCGAAGGCGCTTGGCCCGTCAGGTCTTGAACGGACGTGACCCCATGGTCGCTAATTCCGCAAGGAATGATCCACGTGAACGCAGCCAGGTTGACCGAGAGGTTCAGGGCAAACCCGTGCATCGTTACCCACCGGGACAAACGCACCCCAATCGCGCCGATTTTCGCCAAATCCTCAGCCCACGGCGAACCCGCCCATTCCGTGTGTTTGGCCCGATCCACCCACACCCCAATCAATCCATCCACCACGCCCGCTTCCACGCCGTGTTCTCGGGCAAACAGGATCATCACCTCGGACAACATGCGCACATACTTGCGTACGTCCTGACGACCGGGCGGAAGCTGCAAGATCGGGTAACACACGAGCTGCCCCGGTCCGTGATACGTCACGTCGCCACCTCGTCCCGTGTGCACGACATCCACGCCGAGGTTCGTGTACCCCGTTTGTCCCATCAAAAGGTTTGTCTCTTTGGCCGATCGTCCGAGCGTGACCACGGGTTCGTGTTCGACCAGCAGGATGAGGTCCTGGGTTCGTCCTTCCGCACGCAGAGTTACGAGTTGCTGCTGCAAGTCGTGAATGGGCGCGTATCTTCGTCGACCCACGAAACACGTACGGATCGGTTCTTGGTTTTGCGACACGCGGCCTACTCTGGCACCTTCACGCCCGAGGCGCGACATTCGTCCCGGTACGTGTCGATGTTCTCGGTGAAACTCGCAGCAAGGTCCGGATCAAACTGCGATGATGCGCATCGTTCGATCTCGGCCATGGCCACTTCATGCGGCAACGCCCGACGATACGAACGATCGCTCGTCATCGCGTCGTAGGTATCGGCAATCGAGATGATGCGGGCGATGAGCGGGATGTCGTTGCCTTTGAGCTTCAGCGGATAACCACGGCCATCCCAACGTTCGTGGTGCAAGTGCACGCCGGGGATGAGCGGATGCAGGAACTTGATCGGATCGAGGATGTCGCGGCCGAAAATCGGGTGCTTCTTGAAGACTTCGTATTCGTCGTTCGTGAGTTTGCCTGGTTTGTTCAGGTTGAGCACACAGCCGATCTTGCCGATGTCGTGCATGAGGGCGCTTTGCCGCACCACTTCGATCTGCTCCGGCGACAAACCAAGCTGTTTGGCTAGATAAACCGCATACAACGCCACGCGATCCGAATGGCCCGAGGTGTAACGATCCATCTTGTCGATCGCTTTGGCCAAACCCTGGATCGTCTGTTGAAACGTATCCTGCAAGTCTTGGTACAGCCGAGCGTTCTCGATCGCTGCCGCGGCGCGCGAAGCGATGATGCTCAAGAGCTTGCGTTGCCCTTCTTCAAAGCGTCGACTCTTGGTGAACGACACGAGGGCGATGAAACCCATGAAACGCGCTCCGATTCGCAGCGGAACGGCCATGAGTGACGACAAGGGTATGTCGGGAGGCGCCTGGAAAAACCGCAGTCCACGCGTCGATTGTTCGAGCAACGTTTGTTCGGTGCGGAAGTGTTCAATGATCTTTTCGTGGTTCAACGAGCCGACGCTCGTGTCCTCGGGAATCGTCGACGAGCGAATGTGTTGTCTCTCGAAAAAACCACCTTCGCCATTGTCGAGCCACGTCGAGACCAGGTCGCTACGCACCTCGGACAAACAGCTATCGGCGACCGTTTCGAGCACCTGATCCAGGGACAAACTCGCCTGGATCGCTTCGCTCACTTTGTAGAGGCTCAGTGCTTCCTTGAGCCGCATGTTTTCCGCGGCCATGCGCCGTTTTTCCAGGCCGCGATGCACCACGTGCATCACTTCGTCCACTTTGAACGGTTTGAGCACGTAGTCGTAGGCGCCGCGTTTCATCGCATCGATCGCGGTTTCGACCGTGCCAAACCCCGTCATGATCACGGTGAGCGCATCGGGGGCCGACTTGGAAATCTCGTCGAGCAACGCGATGCCGCCCATCCTCGGCATCTTCAAGTCGCTGATCACAAGGTCGTACGAGCCGCGTGTGAGTTCATGCAGCGCAGCGGCTCCGTCTTCCGCCGTGCGCACCGCGAACCCCTCCATGCTCAGGAAATCCGCGAGCATGTCGCGAATCACCTTCTCATCGTCGACGACAAGAATGCGCGGGCAATCCTCGGTCACGGAAGGTGGCACCACGTCACGTTAACAGATCTTGCCAAGTGGCCGATCTAGTGTGGTGGGTCAGAAGTTCTCGTACGAAGTCTTGCGACATTTCGGACCCACCACGTGGGGGTTTGGGGAGAGCACGACCAGGCAGACTTCAATCTTCGTCATCCGAAACAATCGCATGACGATGGGTTTGCGGTGACTCGTCGAGGTCGGGAACGGGCGAGACGCCTGAGTCACTGGCCGGCGGACGTTCCGTGATCGTAGGCGCGTACGAAGGCCGCGAGTCTGGTCCTGAAGCCAACGAGTCCACCATGTTTTGGGATGTTGGATCGCCCATCGAATCGGGCGGATACGAACCCATGCCCGGAGGTGGATCGCTGAGTGGTGTGAGTCGAGGGCTCGATTGGCGCGACGAACCTGTTGGATCACCAGGCAACATCGAGGAGGCGCGTTGTTCACCAAGCGCGTGCTTTTGTTCGAGGAACTTGAGGACGCCGGCCCCTGTGGATCGTTCGAGCGTGCCGCGTAAATCGCCGGGCAACGTGGATTCGATGAGCAGTTTTGCTCCGGTGCGCGGATGCGCGATCTCGATGCGAATCAGGTGCACGAATGATCGATCCAAGCCGTGTTTTTCTTCGAAGTAGCGGTTGGTTGCTACGTGGCCGTAACGTTCGTCGCCAAGAACCGGGTGCCCAATCGCTGCCAAATGTCGGCGGATCTGGTGCGGACGATGTCCGTCGGGAATCACCCGGAGGATCGAGTGCCCCGATGCAACAGCGAGGCGTCGGTAGCGCGTGCGCGCCATGTAGCTACGACCAGCTTCACGTAGGTCGCGAGCAATCGCGCCTTTGGTCGGCGTGACGCCTTTGGTTGCGACCAAGTAGATCAACCGACCACTCGTCGCGAGCGCAGTGGCCCACAACTGACGAGCAACTTCGTTACGCGCAAAGATGCACAAACCGCTCGTGCCCGTGTCGAGTTTGTTCACGACTTTCAAGCTTGAAACACCGGGCAAACGCAAACATCGTTGCATCAACGACGTGACGTATTCCGGCTGGTTTTCCACCGGCTCGTGCGGACCTTTTTCCACGACGATCACATCGTCGTCTTCGTAGATCACCCGCGGCGCAACGGGCGGCGCCTTCTTGAGCACGGCGATCGTTTCGACCTCTTCCGTCAGCGGAATCATGTCGAGTGGGATGAGTTCACTCGATGCGTATCCTACGCGGCTGAAGTGATCGAGGTCTCGGGCGAGTGTGTCCGGGTCACACGACACGTAAATGCACAAGGGAGCGGCAAGTTTCGCGATGGCTTCGCGTGCGGCCGGAGAAACCCCGCGACGTGGCGGATTCATCACGATCGTGTCGAACTTCTCGTTCTTCGCGACCAACTGACTGACGACTTCGGCAGCGTCACCGACACGCGCATCGAGCTCTCCCAGACCTTGCATCGATGCTGCGGCTCGAGCGTTTTGTACGGCCGGGGCAAACGACTCGACCATCGTCACGACGTTTTGCTCTTGGGCCAAAGCAATTGAAATGGCGCCGGATCCACCGTACAAATCGAGAACGCGCGGTTGACGTCGTTTCGTTCCGGTCTCGTCGAGCAAGAGCTGCATGTCGAGCGACGCGATCTCGCGCGCGACCAACGCATGTACACGAGCAGCTTGACCGCGATGTACCTGGACAAACGATCCGAACGAAGCGAGGTGATAGGTTCGTCCGATGCGATCTTCGGCTTGTCCTACGCCGTCGAGCAGAAGCGTTTCCGAGCCTAGAATTTGCGGGGCATCTGCTTCGTGGATGTTTGCCGCGATGCCCACGACACGCGGGAGGAGAGGACGAACCAGTTTGCCCGCGGCGATGAGTGCATCACGTGAGGCAATGCGATCTCGCTGCAACACGAACGTGAGCAACACGCCGATACGATTGCCTTGCGCCGTTGGTGTCGTTTCCGGCAACGCTGTCGTTGCGGGCATGTTCACTTCACGCAGATCGATGGCGCGTAGAACACCGCCCTTTTGTGGATCGAACGGTGAGAGGAGCGTTTCCGTTCCTTCGGGTGGCGATTTCAACAGAGTGCGCAGAGCTGCGGCAACTTCGGCCAGCGGAGGCGCAAGCACGCGACACGAAGGAATGTCGATCACCTCGTGATTTCCCGCGCGACCGTAGAGCCCGATGCCTCCGGTTGGTGACACGATGAGCTTGGCGCGACCGCGATACGACACGATGAGATCCGCAGGGATCACCTGACGCGTGTAGAGCAGTTCGAGTGCGGGGTAGTGCACGATGGAACTCACGACGCGTGCACGTTTCGTCGTTAGTTGTTGTGCGTGATCGAGCCCGATGAGCGGACAACCACCGCACTGTTCCGCGTGTACACATTCAATCTTGGCCGACGGTATTTCACCCGCGCGTAGTGTTCGTCGCGCCGTCGCCCCCGCCAGATTCCGCGCTGCATTCGCTGCCGGAGTGGCTGGATTTCCGGGCCCCTTGGGGCCGTTGTTTCCTGCGCCAGAGTCCATCGACGGAAGGTTACAGCGGACCTCGACAAGGTCGAACCACGAAAACGGAGCACCTATCGATTTCTACGTCCGACCCGGACCGAACGACATCATGGTCGAGCACGATCTCGGCAACTTTGTCGGCACGACCCGTCCAAGCCGCGTACCATCGCCGCGCGAGTTCTGACCTCTCGCCCCACGGTTCGATCGATGCCCAAGGGCCTGGCCAACGCTTCAAAACCTCGTCGGACGGGCCTTTTCCGGCTGAGCCATCTTGCACCTCATGGGTTGCGATTCGGCATTTCGGTAGGTGTCGTCACGGCAGTTTTGTCAGGTTCGACCGTTGCTGTTGCGTCGCCTGAAGCGGATGGTCGCAAAGGTTTGGCGTTGGCGCGCAAAGGCAATTGCGTCGAAGCATTGCCCTTGCTCGAGACGGCGGAAGCGGCTCGTCATCGTCCCGAGACAGCCGTCGCGCTGGCCGATTGTTACGTCAAACTCGGCGCGCTGCAGAACGCGAAGGTGCTGTACGACGTCGTCGCGGTGGAGACGCCAGAACGATCGCATTCGCGCGCAGATCGCAACGCGATGGCGAGCGTGCGCAAGAAACTCAAAGACCTCGAACCGCGCATTCCTACGCTCGTTTTCACGATTCCCGCGGAGTACGCAGACGTGGTCGTCAAGGTGAACGATGACGTCGTCGACAATCCGACGGAGCCGCATCCTTACGATCCGAACGACGATCTTCTCCTGACGATTTCGGCGAAGGGGCATGTTCCGCATACCGAGAAGATTGCGCTCGCCGAACGTGAACGACGTGTGTTCGAGGTGAAGCTGGAGAAAGCGAAGCCCAAAGCGCCGCCGCCATCGAAGGAACCGCGCAATTATTTGGGTGCAAACTATCGCGGTTACATCCTCCCGAGATTTCTCACGGGCTTCTTTGGCGAAGGAGGCCAAACGTTTGTCGCGCCCGGTGCGGGTCTGACATTCACCCGAGTTTCCGGCGAGTTCGACCTGACGTTTTCCGTCGACTACGCGTCGTTTTCGTTGGGCCCAACGCCGTTCAAGCCTTCCGACACACCCGACACGGAATACGAAATCATCGAAAGCAGCCTGGCGTCTCTTCACGCAACACTCGAACTGCATTGGAACAAGCCCCTCGATGCAAAGAAGCGCGTACGTTTGCGTATCGGCGGAGGGCTTGGGTTTGGCGTGATGGGGTTTGGCGAACTGTACCGCACCCAAGCGTATCCGGCGTCGTTTGTCCCGGGCGATCCTTACACGTACTTGCCGTGCCAAGGTCCCAACAACCCCGGTGGCTCGTTTCGCTACTGCAATCAGCTCGACAAGGACGCGACGCGGTATCCTGGCTACACGGAACCATCGTGGTTCAATGGTGGCGTTCGACCAACGATCTACCCGTGGTTTGCCTTGCCAATCATTGGCTTGAGTTTTCGACCGACACCACGCATCGCGATTGACCTCGATGTGGCGCCGTCCATCGCTGGCATTCTCACGAGCGCTGGGATGCGCGTCGGCTTCTGATCCGCATCGTCAACACGAGCGACGACAACGCCATGAGCGTGGCGATACGGGAGGTTTGGAAGTCCGTACCGACCGGGCGAATCACCGAACAATTGCCTTCGTCCTGCTTGGCCAAACACTTCGGGGAAAAACCATGGCGCGGAATCGGGTTGCATGTCGTCTTGTCGACCGGTGGCTCGACCGGCGGATAGACCTCACAAACAGCACCGATGTCATCAACGGACAACGTGCGTGGACCAATGTCTCCCGTCGTATAGTTTGCCCACATCGTGGCTGTGGCTTCGAGTGAGTGCGTGAGTCCGAGGAAGTGTCCAGCTTCGTGCGTCACGACAGACTGCAGGTCTGTCTGCACATCGCCATCACCGGTTGTAAATCCAAACCCACCGGCCGAGTTGATCTCCATATCAGCGTCGTAGATTTCCCCTGTACGTACGTCGTACGTGACCGTCGTAAGCGCGATGTTGTGCGGGCCTGTGGGATGGGGCCAGTTGTCATCTCGGAACACAACGATGTTCGCATTGGCCGCTTTCGAGTTGTACTGGACCAAATTGCATTCGACTGCGCCCAAGTTCTCGACGTGAATGTTGGGTTTGCCCCCGGTCATCGGATCACAAACAGGCTCTTCCCATGTTTGAAAAGCCTTGGTGACAATGGCATTGGCCACATCCCAAGGAACCTGATTCGATGCGTCGATTTGCATGCTCACGCCCACACATGGACGCTTCCAAACAAGCGGGATGCAGCCGGGATCGATGTTTGGATCGGCATCACAAAGGGGCACATCCTTGCACGTTGTCGAACGACAATAAGCGTTCGCCATGGTCGAGCTTGACATGACAAACCCAAGCCCAACGATGAAGAGCAAACGAGTGGAAATGCGCATCGTGGGTCCTTTGCGATGCGCCGCGAGATTCAGGAGCCGCGACGCGAGAGCTTGATGGGACTTGCAAGTTTACGCGAAAGAACCGCTTCCACCGTCGACCACAATTCAGCGCCGTCTTTCGAGGCTTTCCACTCGGTCCCACCTTCGCGGGGATCGAAATGCCAAGCTGTGCGTTCCGCCGCCATCCAGATCTGCTTTGCGGCACGATGGCTGTTGATCACGTACTTGGCTCCGTCGGCGAATTCGAGGTTCAACACGCCCATTTGCAGGTCGACTTCGAGAGAGTCGACGTCGCCGAGTGCCCGCTCCATCGCTCGGAGCGTGTCGTCGGCAACGCGTTCGAATTCGGCTTCAGTGATGATCTCGGTGCTCATGCGCGGAGCTTATACCCTGCCGTTACGTAATCTCCAAGGCGCGCTGATGTTGGAGACGGCACGAGGTGGGTGATCGTTCTGGGCGAGAGACGTCAAGAAGGGACGGTTGCGCGAATGCTGTCGACGGCGTGGACGGGGGCGTCGTTACCTTGCATCAAATGCGCAATGGACGTGAGGACGAGACGGTGTTTTTCGAGCGTGCTTTTTCCGGCAAACGCTTGGCTCACGACTTCAATCTCGTAATGACCGCCGCCACCGCGAACGGTAATGCGAGCATCGGCCATTTTTTCCTTCAGCGCCTTTTCAATCGCTTCTGGGACCGAACCTTGAAACGACGTAGGATGATGCGACATGTTTCTTGCTCCTGAATGCATCAATAGCGGGGAACGGAAGGATCGACTTTGACCGACCAGGCGTCGATGCCACCTTCCACGTTGTATATCTTGGAGAAACCTTGGCCGACGAAATGTTCGGCGGCGGAACGACTTCGTACGCCGTGATGGCATAAGAATGCAATGGGCGTATTTTTCGGCAACGTTTCGAGGCGCGCCAATTCTTCGCGATC
>JBGAOI010000284.1:0-8867 GCA_044221885.1 Polyangium sp. (in: bacteria) | reverse complement strand
GGATCCAAAATCACCACATCAAAAGGCCCGTCCTTCTTCGCCCCAATTTCGAGCCATTTCATTACGTCCGCTTCGAGCACGCGATGCTTGGTTGGGTCGGCGCCGATACGTTCCAGGTTTTTCTGGGCCCATTCGAGCACGCCACGAGAAACGTCCACAGTGAGTGTCGACTTGGCGCCACCTGCCGCAGCTGCAACCGAAAATGCCCCCGTGTAGGCAAACAAATTGGCGACCGACAAACCTTTGGCCATTTCGCGTATGCGGCGTCGGTTTTCCCGCTGATCCAAGAAAATGCCCGTCGACAAACCATCCCCAAGACGCACTTCGTAGGGCAAAGCCAGTTCGAGCACGACAAACGATTCCGGGTGCGGTTCGCCACGCACGGGATCCTTTGGCGCGAATTCTTCTTTGTGCCCATCGACGATGCGACTTGCATGTTTGGGACGGTTTTTGACGTAAACTCCCGTCGCCCCAAGGTTTTTCGCAGCGTCGAAGATCATTTCGCGGGCCGCGACGGCGTCTTCTTCATACAACGAGATCACGAGAAAATCGCCATAACGATCAACCGTCACGCCTGGCAAACCGTCGGCTTCCGCATTTGCCAAACGAAAACAAGTCGTTCCTGGTTGTCGCGCGATACCCAAACGGCGTTCCGCCGCTTCTCGCAAGCGACGTTCGATGATCTCCACATTAGCCAAAGCGTTTGTCCCATCGAGCCAATCCCGGAAAAACGCAGGCAGAGGAGCTTGAACTTTTTGCGCACGATTCGTTTGCGGATGCGTGAAAACAAGCTCACTCAAGTGCAATCCCAATCGATGCGCCGGTTTGCCCCCACGCTCGATGTCGCCCACCAAAGGCGCTCCTTCGGCCCCGAGTTGCGCCGGCAAGTCGACAATGCACCCAGGTTCGGGCTTGATCTCGAGCAGTGTTCGCGACTCATGACGTTCCAGCACACGAAACGAGACCGTCGATGGTTTTCCTTCCCGCGCATTGCCCGGTAAAACCTGATGCGTCCCCGATGTCGATATGAGCCGATGGCGCAAGATGCCATGATCCGGCGGTTTCCCGCGCCCAGGCATGCCCGGCGTTCCCGTCACGATGGCCAGGTACGTCCGGCCAACCTTCCTCTGCTCCATTTGGTCGGCAATGGTTCGGTTCGCTTCACGTCGCCGCGTGAGCACGAGTACGCCGGACGTGTCCCGTTCGAGTCGCTGATGAACGCCGAGGTATCCTGGGGTTTTTCCTTGGAGGCCAAAGTATTCGGTCAAACGCCGCACGATGTCGTCATTGCGCTCGGGCGCATGCGTGGCCAGAAGGGGCGGTTTGTCGACAACCACCACGTCCGCGTCTTCATGAAGAATGCGGCTTGACGGAAATGGCGGCCAGAGAGCTTCGAGGGACACGAGGTTCAGTTTTGCGTGATGTTCGTTCCGGCGGGAGGCGTAAACGTGAATTCTGCCGGGTCGACTTTTTCGGGTTGTGTGGCGTTCTCGAGGTCAAAGCGATTGCGATTGCCTTGAGGGTCGAGGATGAGAATGCGGCGAATGACGCCCGGATCCTTCTTTTCGAGCAAAACTTTGTCGACGTAGAACATCACGGAATCGTAATGCGGCGTGGCTTCCTTGGGTTTGCCCAAAAGAACCGGTCCTCCATCGAATTTGGCTTTTTCGTTGAAGCTGAAATGGAACGATGGCCCCATACCTTTGCCCATCAAAAACGCGAATGCTCCAGGGTATTCCGTTTTTTCGACGGACTGGACAAACATTTGTTTGTCTTCAGCGATATAGACTTTGAGGGTTTTGCCATCCGATACAATTCGATTTTGACTGGGCGGGTCGTACCGGAACGACATTTTGTTCGGCCGTTCGAAGAAGAAAACCCCCGTCGACTTTTTCGTCACCCCAGCGATCTTTTGCGTGTGCTCTTGCTTGAATTTCGCCGAAAATGTGTTCTTGCCAAGAAAAATGCCGTCCACTTGCGCGGCAACCAAATCTGCCGGGCTCTGTGTGCCTGGTGTTGGCGCGGGTTCGGCCGTTGCCATTGCCGAGGCCGACGTGGCAGGAGGCGGAGGTGTCGTGGAAGTTGCCGGTTTTGTTGGCTCTTTCTTCGGGGCTGGCTCCGTTTTGGCCGATGCCGATGTCGCGGGCACCGTGTCTGGCGGCAGCGCGACCGATGCGGAGGGAGCAGCAGATGCTGACGAGGACGCCGATGCCGAAGCGGCGGCTGCGGCCGTTTCTTCATTGGCCTTGGCCGACGCGAGCATGGGTCCAAGGTTCAATCGCGGGCGATTTGTGCCATTCGAAGTATTGCTCGAAGGCGGCGGCTCTTCACGGCAACCGAAAAACGCCAGAAGTGGGACAACGATGAGACAAATAGCCGTTGCGGGTATTGCGGCTTTACCAGCGCGGCTGTGGGCAGATCGTTCGAGCATGGGTGATCAACGAGTGTGAAGTCAAAAGGTTACAGGAAATATTTCGCCCAAGAACTGCTTCGTGTTGCTCAGTCGCGGTGCATCGAGGTTTGGCGACGCTAGCCCGCGGGCGCTCTTTCGTCAAGTCGTCGGAATGATTTCTTGCCTTGGACGGAGTTCTTCCCTTATCGTGGCCGCACGTTTGCACGATCACGCGCACTCACCAGCTTCGTGGGGCGCCGTTGCGAGGTTGCCGATGTTGGAAAAGGAAACGGAATTGGCGGAAACGGAATCGACGGAAGAAGAGACCGAACGCAGGTTGCCCGAGGATCTTCCTTGGGAAGAGGGCGTTTTTGAAGACGATCCCGTTCCCCCTGCAGACTGGGAAGTGCCGATCATCGACTTTTCCGGCGAGACGCTGCCTCCGCAAATCATTCGAACCGTCAATGAATTGCCTAAGCCGGCGCATCAATTGGCAAAGGCGGACGTGTTTGGAATTGCCGATTTCATTCTAGAACGGGCACGTCAAGGTATTGCGGATATTTTTGCACACGCGGATTACGACGCAAAACAATTCTTCGATCCCGATTCACTCGACGAAGGATTTGCTCGGACCGTCGCCGAGCATCAAACAGGGATTCCATACACGCAACCAGCGTATTTCTATCCTGGAGGACAAAAGGCCATTGCGCAACAAATTGGTGATGAAGGCATTTATCCTCTCGCAGGACAATGTCAACAATCGGTGACGTCTGCGCTTTGCTTCGTTGGTTGGGGCGGAGGCACCTTCGGAGATATTGGTTCCGATATTGCTGCACAAACACGCGCGGCAAAAATGGGCAAAGGCTGGACACCCAAAGATCTTGCGGCACGCTGCAAGCCCGGGAAGTCGGGTCTTGTATTGGCAGATTGGCCGGACGATCTGTGGAATGAAGTCGGCGTAGGAACGTGCCTTTTCTGGTCTGCACCTTGTCCCATGACCAAAGATGGAAAAACCTGCGGTCCCTCGGGGCATGTGACGGGATGTGGCCAAGGTTCGGGACATGTCGCGGTGGTGATCCGAAAACATCCGACCGAACGTAAATGGCAATTGTGGGATACGACCACATCATTTTATGACCCTGCGGCGCATGCTGGAGCAAAAAAAGGCGCCCGGATGCTTTGGGAATCGCATTGGTGGAGCTACATTGCTGCGGGATTGAGTGGCGGAGCTTGGTTATTTCGCGGCATTGCGATGATCAATGATTTGCCCGGAAGTGCCGTGAGCGACTTAAAACCGCGCGGGAAAACCCGATTGCTTTTGCGTAAACGAAGTGACAAGAGTTTGCTGTACCGAGGTCCCTGGCTCGACATGCAAGAAGAAGGTTTGCCCATTTCTTGGCTCTTGCGATCGATGCGCGGAGCGCCGCATTTCGATTCGATCGAGCCAACCTGGTGCATCAATTCACCAGGTTTGGGCGGAAAACCAGACCATCCGCTTCTCGACCTGTCTTGCGATTCCAAAGGCAATGCGACGATGTCGTGGAATCCCGCCCAGGGTGCCCACAATCGACCCATTTCACAAACCACGTGGAAACCGGCCGCTGCATTTCCCGCTTCGCGCCCGGAAATTCCACCCGAACCTGAAGTTTTGTCGCCTACTCCCATTGCCGATCCCGGAACGATATCGATTGGCGTCTACCGACACGCTCCGCTGGCTGGCGTCGTCGAGCTCGAAAACATCGCGTCGGGCAAGTCTCGAGCCTTGCGCCGCAACGACAAAGGCGAAGGCGTCAAGGCCTTGCAAAGGGCGCTCATTCAATTGAAATACCTGACAAACTCGTTGCCGGATGGCGATTTCGGTCCGCGTACGGAAGCGGCCGTGAAGGCATTTCAATCGTCCAAACAATTGGTCGCCGACGGCGTCGTCGGCAAAGGAACACTCGGCTCGCTGGATAAGGCGTTGGCCTAGCCCGCTGTTCGCAATCAACGTGGAGTCGGATTTTCTGTCACTTCAGACAGCTACGGCTCCACGAAAAACGTTCGCCCCTGCTTCATTCCCCCGGATCCCCACTAGGATCCCGGCTCTCAATCACAATCGTTCCCTTTTTGGCCGATGCTTTCCGCGGAGGCGGCGATGGCGACGTGAGCGATGCCAAAAGCTCCGGGGCCGGTTCGCCCTTGATCGGCAAGACAAACTCTTTCGCTTCACCGTTCCGTTCAAACGCTACGCGCAGTTCTGGCGCTGTCGCCAACGACGTCCACGCTTCCCACATCTGATCCGGCGTCTCCACGCCTTTGCCATTCACGCGCGTGACGATATCGTCCGGACGAACATCCAATCCTAGCCATTCTTCGGGAATCGCCACGAGGCGCCAACCAATGAACTTGCCTTCGCGTACCACTTCTTCAGGCCACACGCGCCGCAAAATCCACGGAAGCCCGCTGGGAAGCACCGCCTTGATGGTCGTTCGTTCGAGATTGTCCGGGGGACCTGCTGGTGCGGGTGCCGGTGCAGGCGCTGCCGCAGGCGCTGCTTTTGCAGTCTTGGGCGGCGGATTTTCGCTGCCACACGCAACCAGAAACACGACGGGAACAGCAAGAAGGGCGATACGGGAGCGCATGCGTGCAGTATGCGCGAGACATCGACGGGTTGCCAAGAATCTTGCACAAGAAGTTGACCCGCGCCGAACTGACCCTGACCGACTTGTTCGTCGCCCGTCGAGTCACGCTTTCGGTGACCTGGGACGTTGTGTGTGAGTGACGTTTTTGACGACCGACATCAAACTCGGTTCGTGTTGGGCGAACTCATGATATCGTCGGTGCATTGGGAAGGAAAATCCGGGGGATCTTCAGAACAAACACGTTCTCATTACGGGCGCGAGTCGCGGAATTGGTGAAGCGTTGGCGCTTCGATTTGCCTCGGAAGGTGCACGCGTCTCCCTCGTTGCGCGTAACGCTGCGCCGCTCGAAGCTTTGGCCGAACGTTTGCGGGGCCATGCATTCGCTTGCGATTTGAGCAAGAAGGAACAACTGGCGAATTTGGTCGCTCGCATCGAAGCGCGTGGAGGTCCCGTTGATGTTTTGGTCAACAACGCCGGAATTGATGCTTCAAAGCGTTTCGAAGATTCCACGGCTGAGGAAGTCGAACAGGTTTTTCAGGTCAACCTTCTTGCGCCAGCGGAATTGTGTCGGCAGGTTTTACCAGGAATGATTTCGCGTGGGGAAGGTCATATCGTCAATGTGTCTTCCTTGAGTGGTGTTGTGGCATTTCCAGGATTGGCGTCGTACGGAGCTTCCAAAGCGGGTTTGTCTCACTTCACGTGTTGTCTGCAGGGCGACCTCGTCGGCACGGGTGTCCATGCAACGCTCGTCGAATTGGGGCCGGTACCTACGGACATGCTGGCGTCTGTCAAGACGCACGGACCCACGGAAGCCGCATTTGGCCGGACAGCACGACTCCAATTGGTTCGTGATGTGCCTCGAGAAGAAGTGGCCAAAGCGGTGCTGATTGCAGTGAAGCGCAAAGAGAGGCGCATTTGTTTGCCCAAGCGAGGTACGCCTTTTGCTGCATTGACCAATGCGCCGCGCGCCGTGATTGAGTGGATCTTGTCGGACCTGCCGCGGAGGTGACTGGGCGGGTGTTTGTCAACGACAAGAGGCGAGATTGTCACTTGTCGTTTGAAACAATTCCGGTTGAATGGTCGATTCAACGAAACGGCAATTCCAGTTCATCGCGTAAGCGTCGGCTGAACGCCATCAAATCCGTGTAGTATCGATCGTGCGATTCCGACAGGTTTGGCGCGTACGCACGAAGGCGATACCGATCTTTCCCCTGCTTTTCTGCCAAAACCAGGCCGCCCGTGAATTCGAGGATACTTGTCTTGCCGATCTTGCTGGCGATGAGTTTGTCCGAACGCGTCTTGTATGCCTTTTTGAATACCTCGCCCGGCACGTCCGCTTCACACTGTAGACTGCGACTGAGGTAGAGGTACGTCAAAGTGAACTCCACTGCCCACGTGGACACCCGCGGCGCCTCCTTGCGCCCCCGAATAAAACGGCTTTCATCGCGCTTATAGTCCGGGACAAACGCGTATGTCGGCGGATCTTCTTCTCCCAAGTCCCGCACGAGCACGCCCCAATGACGATCGTTTTCGCCCGCAACAAGAAGCGAAAATGCATTGCAGTTCGGTACCTTTTTGAGGCTCCAGCAATCTCGTAGAACGTTTCGCCACTTGCAAACTCGCGCCAAATCGTCCAAAAATAAAATCCACTCGCGAATACCAAGTGGCAAATCCTGTCCGATACGCCCTTCCGATTCTTCAATACATGGAACAGTTCGTCCAGCCGAACCAGTATCGATGTCATGCCAGCGCCGCAAGAATTCACGGAGCACTTGGAAACGGCCAAGTGTGTCCTCAGGAAAGGTGTGCAGAATTGGCTGATAGGGTTCCATTCAAATGAGGGATACCATAGGCGGCAGTTGGTTGACAACGTGTGGGCGACGGGTTCGACCAGCAAGTACGCGGGAAAACGCACGGTATGCGGACGCTACAAACTTCTCCTGGCCATTTGTCCCGAACGTCGTAACATCCGCGCCGTGGAGTTTCCGGAGTCGTTTCCGATCATCTTGTCGCTACGCGTTGCCGTGTTTGCGTTGCTTTGGGTGACGCCCGTCGGTCTTGCGCTCGCGCTCGTGCAAGCGCGCAAGCAGTATCCAGGACGTTCGCTCGTGGACGCGTGTTTGCTCCTGCCGCTGGTATTGCCGCCTTCTGTGATTGGTTATTTCTTGGTGCTTGTATTCGGTCGTTATGGCGTGGGAGGGCGACTCTTCGAGGCGCTTTTTGGTCTTCGATTCGTATTCACGTCGGCGGGAGCTGTATTGGCTGCTTCTGTCGTGGCTTTGCCCATTTTGGTGAAAACTGCGCAACCTTCGCTCGAAGCTGTGCCCAAGTCATTAGAAGACGTCGCGCGTTCGTTGGGCCTTGGGCCTTGGGAAGTGATGTGGCGCGTCACGTTGCCTCTGGCCTGGCGCGGGCTCGTGGCGGCTGTTGTTTTGGCGTTTGTCCGAGCAATGGGGGAATTCGGCGCAACGCTGATGCTCGCTGGACAAATTCGCGGACGAACCAATACGATGGCGATTGAAATCTTCACCGCATTGCAAGAAGGCGACGAAGCTCGTGCTGGGTTTTACGTGGCTATTCTGACAATCATTTCCCTTGTGGTTGTCATGCTTGCCGGACGCGTGGGGCCTCGGGATGCATCCGTATGACTGACGCAGGAAAAACCATGGTTCCCGCGCTGGACGTGCACATCGAGATTCACGTGGGCAAACCGCAACAAGGGTTGACGATTCACGCCTCGTTTGTCTTGGAAAAAGGCGTCGCCATTCTATTTGGGCCTTCTGGAGCCGGAAAAACGCTGACCTTGCGCTGTCTCGCGGGGCTCGTTACCCCGGCACGAGGCAAGATTCGCCTCGGTGAAACGCCATTGTTCGACGCCGATGTTCGTGTCGATGTACCCACGGAGCGCCGTCGAATCGGTTATGTTCCGCAGGATCAAGGCTTGTTTCCGCACCTGGATGTCCTGGGCAACGTGGTGTTTGGCTTGGATAGATCGCGGCGTCAGTCTCCAGGCACAGACGTCGATTCCATCTTGAACGAACTTGGTTTGTCAAAACTAAAACATGCACGAATTTCCAATTTATCTGGTGGCGAACGGCAACGTGTCGCTTTGGCTCGGGCGCTCGTTGTTCATCCGCGATTGATTTTACTGGACGAACCCTTGTCGGCGCTCGATCGCACGTCGCGTCGTGAAGTGCAAACCTATCTGCGGGACGTTTTGGAATCGCGAAAGATTTCCGCGGTGCTCGTGACGCATGATATGGACGAGGCCGAAAAACTGGGTGATGTATTCGTTCAATTCGAAAGGCACGAAGCGCGCACCCAAGCTCACGTGGTCGATTCTCAGGCTCGAATAGAGGCCCTTGACACTTGAGGGACGAGCGACCTCGCAAGAACTGCAAGATGTCGTTTGGCGGGGAGTGTTGAATTTGTGTCGTCGAGATTGGTTTCTGACGCAGTTGTGTTAGCGTGCGCGGGTCATGCCTTCCGCGAACTTGATTGCGTTGATCGACGACATTGCGATTTTGCTCGATGACGTGACAGTCATGAGCAAGGTGGCGGCGAAAAAAACCGCCGGCGTTCTTGGCGATGATTTGGCGCTCAATGCGCAACAAGTCGCAGGCGTTGAGCCGTCTCGCGAATTGCCTGTCGTCTGGGCCGTGGCCAAAGGTTCTGCAATCAACAAGGTCATCTTGGTGCCCGCGGCGCTCTTGATCAGCGGTTTGGCTCCGTTCGCGATTCTGCCGCTGCTCATGTGTGGCGGTGTTTTTCTCTGCTACGAAGGCTTCGAGAAAGTCGCCCACAAATTCCTGGGGGATCATCAAGCAGAAGAGGCCAAAGCACATGACGCACTC
>JBGAOI010000283.1:0-8868 GCA_044221885.1 Polyangium sp. (in: bacteria) | reverse complement strand
GGAATCGATCAAGTCCACGCCATCTGCACGGAATACGCGGCAAACCATCCCGGGTTTGTCGTTCCGAAAAGCATCCTCGAGAAGAAACTCCCGGCATTCCGGAAAAACATCGTCGTCTCGCGCGAAGACAACATCGGCATCGTCGCTGTCCGCCGTCCCGAAGTGCGTAATGCACTCAATCGCGACACGCTCGGCGAAATCGCCGACGCCATGAAAGAACTCGGTGCCGATGCTTCAGTTGCCGGCATTGTTTTCACGAGTCAAGACGGAGCATTGGCCGGCGCAGACATTGGTGAACTGGCATCACTAAAAACCGCGGCGGATTGCGAAGGCATTTGTCACTTCGGCCATTCGGTGCTCGACGTGATTGCCTCCATGAACAAACCCGTCGTTGCGGCACTCAATGGCCCCGTGCTCGGCGGAGGCGCAGAAATCTCCATGGCGTGTCACGCCCGCGTCGTTGGACCGGATTTAATCGTCGGTCAACCGGAAGTCAATTTGGGCATCATTCCCGGCTATGGCGGAACCCAGCGTCTTCCGCGATTGATTGGTTTTGCCAAAGCCGTCGATGTGTTGCGAACCGCTCGGTCGCTGAACGCCAAAGAAGCCCACGCATCCGGATGGGCCACCGTAGCTCCCACTGCGGATTTCATGAACGAAGCCAAAGCGCTCGTTCGCAAGCACATTGCTGGCGAAGTCAAACTCGCACCAGTGGATTCCGCTCCGATGAGCATTCCTGAATCGTTCCCCGCGGTTGACTTGGGGCATCATTCGCGCGCCATCGATGCCATTTTGGTCTCGGTATTGCGCCAGGGCCTCGTTCTTCCCATGAAGGAAGGTTTGGCCATTGAAGCTCGAGGTTTTGGTCGCTGCAAAGAAACGGTTGACCTGGACATTGGCATGAAAAACTTCGTCCAAAACGGCCCCCGCGTACCGGCGGCTTTCCTCCACGAATGAGATCGGAGATTCCCATGGGCAAGGAAAACAGCATTGTAATTCTCGACGGCGGCAAACGCACGCCGCGAGCCGACATTCTCGTGGACAACAAAGCCGCGGGGCTTTTTTCGCACTTCACCACGACGCAGCTCGGTGGAATGGCCGTCAAAGCGACGGTCGGCAATACCAAACTCGACCCGAGCCTCATTGGGCACGTGGTCATGGGTATGGCGCAACATAGCCACCGTGATTCCATTTACGGCGCACAAGGTATGCGTTGGCGCGGAGGCCTCGGCAATGACGTCCCGGCACTCACCGTGGCACGTATTTGCGGCAGCGGCGCCGAAGCCATTTGCGTCGGCTCGGAAATCATTCTCGCCGGCATGCGCCACGATGAAGACCGTCCTTTCACGGTCGTTGGCGGCGCGGAAAGCATGCAATATCCGTTTTCGCTTTATGGCGTGCGCGGTCATAAAATCGGTGCCGCCGTGCAAAAATACGGACCGATTGACACGAAAACGCTTCCAGCAGGCACACACCTGCAAGACATGCTCCTCATGAGCCTTTACGATCCCAGCGCGAAACTCGCCATGGCCAATACAGCCGAAGAACTCGGGCGTCGTTATGGAATTCGTCGTGAAGAAGCGGATGCATTTGCTTTGCGCTCGCACATCAATGCCAAAAAGGCGCGTGATGCTGGGCAATTCGATGAAGAAATCTCGCCTGTTACGTTGAGTTCAAACGATACGGGCAAAGAAACGGTCGTCAAATACGATACGCATATCATCGAAGAACCCAGTTTGGCGAAAATGGCCAAGTTGCCAGCGGCGTTCGAAGCCGACGGGATCATTACCGCCGGCAATGCCAGCGCGGTCGTTGATGGCGCGGCAGCATTGATCATTGGCAAAGAATCGGACGCGGAAAAACACAATGCCCAACCCATTGCGCGTATTGCAGGAATGGGCGTAGCCGCATGTGATCCGCGCATCATGGGCTGGGGCCCCGTGCCCGCCGTGCGCAAAGCCTTGAAAAAGGCGGGCATCGAAGGCAAAGACGTGGACATTGTCGAAATAAACGAAGCATTTGCCCCGCAAGCCCTCGCCTGCGTGCGCGACTTCGAGAAAATGGGCATCGACCCCGAACGCGTCAATCCCATGGGTAATGCCATTGCCTTGGGCCATCCGCTCGGAGCCACCGGCGCCATTCTCACATTGACGTGTTCGTACGCCCTTCGCCGTAACAAACAACGTTATGGTATCGTCACCATGTGCATTGGTGGCGGTCAAGGCATTGCCTTGGTCCTCGAATCCCTCGCTTGATTCGCGTCACCGATTAGCCACGACTCCGCGCAAACGACGAGGCGGAGTCGTGTACGCAACCCATCCCCTTCCGAACACGAACCTCCGTGCCCGCGTTGAACCGGAACGCGTTTCTTCCCACAACCGCCGGACGTCGTCGCAACAGGCTTGACGGCGCAAAGCCCTCACTATACAAGGCGACGAGTTCGCTTGAACGAGCGCCCTTGGCGCCCCCCAAAAGCCCCTTCATTCGTTGTCTATGTTCTCATTTCTGGCAACCGCTCTATCCCCCCGCGGCCAATCATTCTGGAAGGCTGCCATCGCGGTGGACCTTTTGTTGCGAATCGGGATGATTTTTTTCTACTGGAGTCCGATGGATCTCATCTACTCCGACATGTCGCGGCACTGGGATAACGCCGCGCATTTCTTGAAACCCGGGGCAATGGGGGCCTCGAATCCATTCTTTTATCAGTTTTGGTTGTGGGGTTTTCGGCAGCTCACGCACGACAATCGATTGGCGATGAACATCATCGCGTTAATGCTTTCGTGGGCCACTTTATTGGCGTGGTATTTGGTCGCGCGCGCCGTTGTGAAGGAAAAACGGACAGCGCTGATGTACACGGCGATTTTCGGCCTCATTCCGACACATGCGCTGATGTACATGTATTTCATGCCGGAAACCGTCTTGATGCCTCTGACCGGCGCGGCACTTGCCCTGACGCTCCACGTCATCAAACGCCCCACAGCATTGCGGTTTTTGGGATCGGTATTCTTTTGGGTTTGCGCGATTCTCACCAAATCCGTCGCCTTGCCCGTCGCGTTCGTATCGAGCGCCTACGCACTTTGGCGCCAACGTCGCCGGCGCCTCGTGCTGCTGATTTCAGCTTTGATGATTGCCGCAGCCGGGTTTGGCGTCGCTGGGCAACGAGCGTATGTCTATTTTGGCCGTTACACGCCGCTTGGCGACGGCACACTCGTGTCCATCTATTTCGTGAGCGGCGCACGCGATTACCAAGTTGCTTGGATGAACAAGAAAGTCCCAATGGGCACGTTCATCTTTTCGTCGCCCAGTTTCTACATCAGTCCATTTTATCCAATCAAATGGCAAAGTTCTCGCACGGGCCTCGTCAAGTTTACCCTGGATCCCAAGCTTCACGGTACCGACGTTCAAAAAACTTTCTGGGAGCAGCTCGATAAAAACAAAGCCAAGTTGCCCCGGCTCATTTACGAAAATCTCATCTTCCTGTCATTCGGACATCATTGGCCGCTCTCGGGCCTCGACAATTGGTCGGGCAAGTTATGCCTCACGGAACGCTGGATCTGGTTTCCGATCATTCTAGCGTCCACAATTCTGAACCTCCTTTGGCTGCGACGTAAACGTGCATTTTTCCCGGCCATTGCCTTGTTTGCCACGATTGCCCTCTATGGATCGCAAATTACGGTCATGGAGGGCCGGTACCGCAAGTTCATCGAGCCGATTGTTTTGCTTGCGGTTTTTGCATCCGTCGAGCGGATCCGTTCGTCACGCAAAGGTTATCCGCGACGCCTGAAAACCGCGAAAAGCTGACCGACAATTGCCCCCTCGGCTCTATCAGGGCTGACTTGGGGGAGCATGCAACCGCTTTAAAGATAGGCAATCCTGCCCGGCGAGCCCTGCGTTGTGCCTTTGCTCCGCACGTTCACGCGAAGACGGGACCGGACGCTCCGAAACGCAACGTTACCCTTCGAGCAAAAGTGTATCGTTTCGTAATGCATTAAAATGTATCTCTATGGCTGCTCATGCATTGCCAGGACCCGCTTCGCGAAATTGGGCTCGAGCACCGCGTGGCGCATTCGGCGCGCATCACCTGCAATGGTTGCGCCTTACCGAACTGGACTTGGAACTGCCTTTCGATTTTCCGGCCAATTTTGCTGCTTCAGTCGTCGTACGGCGGCTGGCACGGTCAATGCAGTGCGAGTGAACCGTCCTAGATAGCACGAAGGAGTTCGTCATGCTGCGCGTTCGACATTTTATCCTGGCTCTGTCTTGTGTTCTTTTCCCCGTGGGATGCAATGCCGTGGGTTGCGCAGGGGAGGACCCTGATCAGGACAAAACGGCGGAGGAACAGCTCATTGGCGCAACCGAGCAAGCATTGCCAGCCCCGGATCCCGGAAAGACCATGTTGTACGGTACGTGGGCAGGTGACTCGACAGCGGGGCATTTCACCGCGCTCGTGTTGATGTCCGATCAGCGCTACCATGCGACCAAGGCGATTGTTTGCGTCAAACATCCTTGCGATCCGGCGCTGATGGAAGGCAAATATTCGTTGTACGCAAAGGATGGGCGCACCTATTTCGTGCTTGGTGAGAAAACGGCGCCTGGAGCGGAATACTTCGAATACGCCATTACCGCCGACAGTATGCGTATCCGACCGCTCGTACCAGGATCTGAATGGTATTCAATGGCGCGTGCCCCCGCAGCATGGTGCGCAACGAGCCGCGAATGCAACGTTCAGAATCTGCCGCCTGGTGTATGCGCCGGCGCATACGCGTGCGAACAAAGCACGTGCACGTGGAAGTGCGCTCGCCCGACGGATACTTCAGCCGGCGACCCGGCAAAGCCGACCGGCGCGACGACGCCCTGATCGCCCCGCGCCAAGCCATTCCGCGTGAATCAATACGCGTCTTTCCCGCCCGTCAGCAAAGCCTCGAGTTTGTCCGCCTCTTCCGCCACCGCCATGGCAATCGTCGTGAATTGCACCCGATTGAGCATTCGCAGCGGATATCGCGCCACAATCGTATAATGTTCGCGGCGCAAACAAAGCGCTCCGATATCGAGCGCCCGGCTTCGACGCAATGCTTCTTCCGGCGTCAAACGATTCCGCGGACAAACGGGACTTTCAATCGTCACCCAACTCGCCCCTTCTTCATCGAATCGCGGCTGATGCGCTTGGAAAAGCATACCTTGCGTTCGTAACACCGGCTTCTGCCAAACGATCGTCACGCCAAACGCTTCCTCGCGTCGCGCGTCAATCGAGAATAGCTTCTTGGCCCGCCGCGACAATTCCTCGAAATTCACCGGCGCCCGCCAAGGATCCCGATCCTCGTTCGCCGGTTCGTTATCGTCATCGTCCTCGCCCGAGGCCACGGCCGCCAAATCGCGCAAGTCTCCCAGCATCGTCTCCGCAATGGCCAACACCGCCGGAAGCACCGCAAACGTTTGGTCCATGTCCACAACGAGCGCCACGGATTGTCCGTCAAAACGCACGCCGAGCGTACCCGTCAACATCGGCCCATCCCCGTTGCGCGACGACAACTTCGGACCGAGCTCCACATCCACCACGAGGTGCTGCTCGTCGGGATTTTGCATATCGATCGCCACGCGTTCCACACGGGCATCGGGAAAAAGAGCAATCGCGCTCTCCAAGCTCTTCAAAGCATGAGCCGGAGAAAACCGAGCATAGGGCATTCGAAAACTAAACGGACGCGGCATGGTTCATTTCTCCCGATCGGCTCAAGCGTTTTCCAGAATTCCCTGTTCAATGGCCGTATTCAACATATCGGCCTGCTCCGCCAGGGCAATCGCCATTTCCACGAACAATGCCCCATCAACCGATCGCAATGCACACGTTTGCGACATGACGTAATACTCACCATCGAGTGACAACGGAAAGTCCACTTCGGAATTCATCGCTACCGCCACTTCGGGCGGCAAGTTCGTCACGGGACAAACCACGCATTCCAACGCCACCCAGGACGCCTGATCCCCCTGCCCCACCGCCACCGTCGGCACGAAATTACGCACGCGGATCTCTTTTTGCGCTGGAGGATCTTCCCAACGTACCGAAAGCACAAACGAATTGTCACTCTCAAGCTTGACCGCGCCAAACGTATTTTCGGCCATCATGCGCAATTGATCAAACGCCGCCGACGCATCCCAATTGTCGACTTCCTCAGCGTCATCCGTCTCTTCATCGTCATCGGATTCTTCGTCGGATTCTTCGTCGGATTCTTCGTCGGATTCGTCCTCGTCAGCGGATTCATCCGAATCGTCATCACCATCCGCGTCTTCATCGTCGAATTCGTTATCTTCGTCTTCCCCGTCAAACTCTTCGTCCCGAATGTCATCGTCGTCATCGCCTTCGTCTTCGTCGTCTTCTTCATCGTCGCGCGCCGGCTCGATTCGACCGAGGACGTCTTCGACCATCTTCACAACCGCTGGCATGACATACGCATTACGCTCGAGATCCACCTGCAATGTCGTTTCGTCGCCATCATCGACCAACGTGAGTTCCGCGGACCAAAACTCTTCGTCTTCATCGGGTAACTCAGGGTCCCCTGGCGCGCGACAAGCCTCCACCAAACTCCGATGCATCGTGATTTCGATACGGGCCGTCGCAGGATCCTCCGCGAGCAACGCATCAACCTCGACAAACGTCACGCGCGCTCCGGGCATGTCCGCAAGCGTTTGGTCCAGGGTCAAGAGAAATCGGTGCAGTTCGAGCCCTTCAAAAGGCAGCGGAAACGTCGGCGTATCAGTCATCGCGCGGCAGCATACACCATTTGACAGCAACGTACAGTTTTCAACTCAGCAGACACACCACACACATTTTTCTCGGCCAACTCCGATTTTGCGGTGGAAACGAGAAATCCAGACCTTGTAGTATCGTTCGTCATGAAACAACACACGCTTTGGGCACTTTCTGCAATTTCTCTCGCGCTTGGCGCTTGTACCGGCGTCATTGGTGACCTCTCCGAAGGCCCCGAGGAAAACAACGGAGGCGCGGGTGGCGTGGTAATGACCTCTTCCGGGACAAACGCATCAGGACAAACCTCGAGCGGCTCCGGCGGAAGTGGCCCGACTTCTTCGAGCAGCAGCGGAGACGCTTCATCCAGCTCGAGCGCTTCTTCCAGCAGCACAGCGGCCTCGTCGTCCTCCAGCAGCACCGCAAGCAGCAGTTCGTCCAGCAGCACGGCCAGCAGTTCGTCGAGTAGCACGGCCAGCAGTTCGTCGAGTAGCAGTTCGTCCAGTTCTTCATCCAGCGGCGGCGGTCCGGTTTGCGGAAATCTCATGTGTGAAGCCGGCGAAACCTGCATGGATTGCGCAGGGGATTGTGGCAAAGGTTCGGGCCCCCAAACCACGGGCCTCGATGCTGAAGAAATGGCCTTCGTCGGACTCATCAATCAACATCGCGCAAGCAACGGACTTGGCCCATTAAAAGCGTGCGTCACGTTGAACCGAGCGGCTCAAGGCCATAGCGAAGACATGCGCGATCAGAATTATTTCGACCACAAAGGTCTCAATGGGTCGACGTTCGTGACCCGTTCCTGCGACGCGTGTTATGCGCCCTCGTGTCCTTTGCAAACGGCCATGGGTGAAAACATCGCCGCCGGCAATTCTGGCGCCCAAGGCACATTCACGCAATGGAAAAATTCGCCCGGGCACAACATGAACATGCTTTCCGCAAGCTACAAAGTCATGGGCATTGGTCGGGCCACGGGCGGCGGTCAATATGGTGTCTATTGGACAAACGTCTTCGGAGGCACCGACGACGGCACGTGCCAATAAAACGATTACGTCGTCACGCGTAATCGCGTCCGCGGTTGAAATGCCGCATGGCTTCCCGCCTGCGGGACGCGCATTTCATGATCTTGCGGCAACGCATCCGCTTCGCTCCACGCGGCAAAATTCGTCGGCAACGCCCCCGGCAACATGGGCTGCACCGTCCGTTCAAAAAGCTGAAATTCGTTATGCGCTTCGACGTCGATCGGCGTATTGCGTAACGGCCCCGCATCGGCAAGCCACGCTTTGACTTTTTGCACGTTGCGCAAAAGCACATAATGCTGCGGATCCTTCTGCCACGCCTCGGTTAAATATTGCTGCATATGCGCCCATTCTTTGCGCTGACACGCGACAGCCGCCAACAAATTCAAGCATAACCCGGGCAATGGATGTCCAAGTTCGAGCGCTCGTTTGGCATGCCGAACTGCGTCGTCAAAATTATCCTCGCGGTAATGCGCAGCGGCACAATCCAAATGCGCCGCATGATGATCCCCGAGTCGCTTCACGATCGCTTCACAATCCGCCGCGGTTTCTCGATAACTGTCGCGAAGCCCGCTGTTGTTCCGAAACCATTCACTCATCAATTGCGTCGTTTCTTCCGACGCGTCATAAGGCACCTTGAGCTCCTGAAAGTCGCCCGTGAAATACGTTTCCGGATCGAGCCATCCCGCAGCGACAGCTTCGTCGTAATCGCGCGTGCCTGGATAGATGGATAAACACGAAAAGATGTATTGATGCGGTTTGGCCTTGTCGAGAAATGCCAGCGTCTCGCGAAATGTTTCCACCGTTTCCCCACGATTGCCAAGCATCATGAAGTACCGAACCTTGATCCCGTACTTTTTCGCGAGCTCCGTCGATTCAATGATTTTCTGCACCGTGATCTTCTTGTCCACTTGCTTCAGAATCTGCGGCGAACCACTCTCGACGCCCAATGATAAGCGTTCACACCCCGCCAAACGCATTTCGCGCAGCAAATCTTCGCCCAGCACATCGACCCGCGTATCGCAGCTCCACAAAAATCGCAAATTGCGTTCGCGAATCCCGCGACACAACTCGAGCACGCGTTTTCGATTCGTCGTAAACGTATCGTCT
>JBGAOI010000282.1:271-8871 GCA_044221885.1 Polyangium sp. (in: bacteria) | reverse complement strand
TGGTTGCATCAGGCCCGATCGATTGCAAGACATCGACGCTTGCACCACGTGAGGACGGTCGCCGCAAAATGCGCCGCTTCTTCGATCATGGGATTGTGGCCGCTGCGCTCGAAGATTTCCCGCTCGACGTTATCAAAATGCCCAAGATTGTCGTCCCATAACTCTGGTGGTGCGACAAAATCATGTTCGCCCATGACCACCAAGGAGGGGACCGTGATCCTGCGTTCGTCTTGGGCAATCGACCAATTGCCAAAAATCATTCCAAAAAGCTGCATGGAGGTCATGGCGTCGGTTTTTACGCCGTCCCACAGAGCCGCGGCGTCGAAGCGGTGGTCGTACCAATTTCGCGCGCCATTGACGAGATTCATTTTCCACAGATAGTCGGGATCGGACATATCGAGCTGAGCGCCCCCGAGACGTACGAACAACGCGTTATGCGCTGCTTTGCGTTCAGGTGTTGCTCGCGCGTTAAACGCATCTTCCGCAGCGGCCATGGTGGTGAACATGCCTTTGCCCGGTGCTGCGATGATCACGAGGCCCGCGACGCGCTCGGGTCGTCGTCGAGCATATTCGCGTCAGTGTCCTCGGTATAACTGTCGAGGCTGAGCTCCGCTGGCGGCGCGTCACCGGTGGGCGTAGCAAAGTGCCGCGGATCCACGATGTGCACGCGCATCTCGTGTTGCACGAGCGCCCAAGGAAACGCTCGTTCGTAATACAGCGACGAACCCAGCACCACCGCGGGAGTTCGTTGGCCGTGTGCGACCCAGCCAAACCTTGCTCCTCGGGTTTCGATGGTTCCTCGTTGCGCAATGTCATCGGTGGTCATGGGATTACCTTTCTCGGCACGATTCGACGATGCGCGACGTTACAGCGGTCTTGGTCGAAGCACAAGTTGGATATTTTCATTTTGGCGCCTGCACTTGGGTGCCATTGCGGGCGAACTCGGGCCGGCAACGTTGGGGTAGGAGCGTTCATCACGTGGCAAGTCCGCCGAATTGTGCGCAAGGAAATCGCGAGCAAGTCCGGGGATTTGCGCGCAAGGGAATTGCCAGCAATTCCCATGAATTGCGCGCAACGGAATTGCGAACAAGTCCGGGGACTTGTGCGCAAGCCGGATTGAAACCGCTCGCGGTGATTTGCACGTTCGCTCCGCGCGCCAACAGGCGCGCTTCGCGAAGAGCCAGTCACGATGGGGGGGCGCGAGCAAGTTCCATGGATTGCGGGCACCCGGGCCCTCCATCCAATGGACCCGCTGGACGCCTTCTAAAAATCTTTCACGGGGCACACGTGGCAAACTGCGTCTTACCAGGAACGTCGGCCGCTTCCATGAACGGAATACCCGAATCTTCGACGACACCACCTTCGACGTCGGTCACGCGAAACGTGTAGGGACCGGGGCCCATGCCTTTGTCGTCTATGAAATAATTGTAATCGACGCGAGGTACATCGTGCCAAACGCCGTCCGCGGATTGCCATTCGAACTTGGCGATGGCGTGGCGGTGATTGCGAATTTGCACGGCGCTCCACCATTGATTCGAGCCTTCTTTGAAGTGATAAACGATGGGGCCCGCAACATCACACGGAACGAATTGCCAGGTAATTGCAATGCGGCCGTCGGGAAGAGGCGCGAGTTTCTCGAAAGCATCGGGAGACAAATCGATGTCGCCATGTTTGCATTCAGGGCACAAATCCACGATGCGCACGGTGACTTCGCCATTGGGACCTTGCACGCGGGCGCACGCGCCGCAAACCCCAGAATTAGCATAATCAGGCGCATTCATGGCTCCAATGAGCAATGGTTTGTCTGCGGACGGCCCAAAACTGCACGCGCCGTCGCCTGTGGCGGCATAATACGTGCCGTCGCCCATAAACGTCGCGGCATTTCCACAAGCGCTGATGTTCCCCGAGCTGGTCGATCCGGAAGACGTCGACGTGCTTCCGCCATTGCCCGAGGACGCGCCACTTCCGCCATCACCGCCGGAGGTTTGGGGATCCGAACCGCTGCAAGCAACAAAGCCCGTCATGGCAACGACGAGCAACCCTACGGAACTGAAGCATCGTAAGCAGTGGAGCTGGGTCATGGGAGAACGGTATCATCGCCCAAACTGGGTTGTCCATCGCCACGCCCAGATCAATGCACCACAAATTTGGCCCAGCGTGATCACCTCTGCTACCGCGCGAGTATGCGCGTTGGATCGTTTCTCGTCACCCTGGGCATTGCCGGCTCGTCCCTCGGTTGTCCTCTGCTCGAAAAAAGCTCGCATACCGATTCCGTTCGTCCGACACCGGACGTCGCGACGGTAAAACCGGCCCCCTTGTCAACGCCCGCGGAAACTCCAAAAACACAGGCCGCGCCACCTGTGCCCGCAGCCACCGCGCTCCAGGTTCCCGTAAAGCCCGCGCAACCAGAGCCTGCATCCGCGCCATCCGTTGCCGAAATCCCAGAATTGCCACCAGATCCGGCAGCTCCGGCCGATTTGTCTCCCGCAGAATCCGAGCCGCTCGAGCCCGAAGAAACGGTCGAGCCGGAAAAACCCGTTCCGAACAAGAATGCTCCGAGCAAACCGGAAAAACCCGTCTTCGAGCTGGCGAGCATTGGGAAAGAAACCTGGATTTACGCCGAACCACGCTGGAAAAGCCAACGCATTGGATACCTGCGGGCTGGAGCTACAGTCGTTCGCAAAGAAAAACCACGCACGCGGGCGCATTGCGCGGAAGGCTGGTACGCCATCGAGCCTCGCGGGTACGTGTGCGTCGGGACGTACGCGACGCTCGACGTGCATCACGCGGTCGCGGAAGCGGCGCACGCGCGTCCTGTGCGCGGCGAGGGTTTGCCCTACACGTATGTCGCAATCCTCCGCCGCCCTTGTATACACGGCTGCCCAATGACAAAGAACTGGCCGACATCGAACCGGACTTGAAGAGTCATTTGCGAAAAATGGTCTCGATGGCGCTCGATCCGTCGTTTGTCCCGCCCCCAGAACCGGATCCGACGCCCAATGCGTTGCTTTATGGATTCTCGGCGCCACCTTTGGCCGGTACCATGCGCTCCAAAGATGCCCTTCTTGCAGGCCGAGCGAAAGGTCGTTCCGGGTTTGCCTTGTTGTCCACGTTCGACCATGACGAACGTCGTTATGGTTTGACCACGGAGCTCGCGGTCATTCCGGTGGATCGAACGCGCATCATTCGCACGAGCGCATTCGTCGGTTTGCCGTTGCCCGAAGATACTTCGTTGCCGGTAGCGTTCGGGCGCAGCAAGCAGGCTCGGCATTATGTGAAAAATGCTCAGGGCAATATCGTGCCCGAGGACAAACTGGGGTACCGCGTTGCTTTGCCTTTGTCAGAAAAAACGTTTCGTTCTGGAGGAGCGACGCTCTTGGAAACACGGCACGGAACGTACGTGCGTGAGGATCAAGTCGTGCGGATCGATCCGGCAGAGAAAATGCCGTCGTGGGCGACTGCTGGGCAAAAGTGGATCGATGTTTCGATCCTGAAGCAAAGCCTCGTGGCGTACGAGGGAACCAAGCCGGTGTACGTGACGCTGGTGAGCACCGGAGCGGATGGCTTGGGCGATCCGAAAAAGACGCATTCGACGATTCAAGGTGTTTTCCGAATTCACACGAAACACGTCAGCGTGACCATGGACGGTGACGACGTGGGTGATGAATTCGATTTACGGGACGTACCGTTCGTCCAGTACTTCACGGAAGGGTATGCCTTGCATGCGGCGTATTGGCACGATGACTTCGGCACTCCGCGCAGTCACGGCTGCGTCAATCTTGCGCCTCGTGATGCCGCGTGGTTGTTCGAGTGGACGTCGCCGGATGTGCCGAAAGATTGGCATGCTGGACTATCGTTACGCGGCGGGACGATTGTGTATACGCATCCCTGATTCCAAACGCAAAGCTCCTTCGCTCGCGACTTTCCCTTTCCTACCCAACGTTTTCACGATAAACACGGCGACACACCATGCGCAACAACCCTGAGCCGCTCTCGCTCGATGCTTTGATTTCACTCGATTCGCACCTCACGGAAGAGGAGCGAATGATTCGTGATTCCGTGCGTCGTTTTGTACGTGAACGATATTTGCCTCGAGCCGCCGAACTTTTCGCGAAAGAACAATTCGCGACCGACCTAATCCCCGAAATTGCCGAGATGGGACTGCTCGGCGCATCGCTTCAGGGATACGGCTGCGCGGGAATGAACGCTGTTTCCTACGGTTTGGCGCTCGCGGAACTCGAATACGGCGATAGCGGTTTGCGCAGTTTTGCCAGCGTCCAAGGCTCGCTAGCCATGTACCCGATTTGGAAATTCGGATCGGAAGAACAGAAAAATAAGTTTTTACCCAAAATGGCAGCTGGCGAATTCATTGGTTGTTTTGGACTCACTGAACCGGATGCGGGCAGCGATCCCGGTTCGATGAAAACCCATGCGCGACGCGATGGAGATTCGTATGTCCTCACAGGAACCAAGATGTGGATCACGAGCGCTCCGATCGCACATCTCGCCGTGGTGTGGGCGAAGGTCGATGGCGGAGATGCGTCGTCGATTCGCGGATTCATTGTCGAGCGCGGGATGGCGGGATTCGAGACACCTACCGTGCACGGGAAGATGAGCCTTCGGGCTAGTCCGACAGGGGAAATTGTACTGAATGAAGTGCGCGTGCCCGCGACAAACATGTTGCCCGATGTGCAAGGGCTCAAAGGTCCGCTGTCGTGTTTGACGCAGGCGCGTTTTGGTATCGCGTGGGGAGCGCTGGGGGCAGCGCGAGCTTGTTACGAAAGCGCAGTGTCTTATTGCCGTGAACGCGTAGCGTTTGGAAAACCAATCGCGGCGAAGCAACTGGTTCAGGAGCAACTCGTCGAGATGGCGATGGAGATCTCGAAAGGGCAGATCTTGGCCCTGCATTTTGGGCGCATGAAAGACCAAGGCGGCATTTCGCCGGTGCAAGTGTCCTTCTGCAAAAAGAACAACGTAGGTGCAGCCCTACGTATCGCCCGTACAGCGCGTGGACTTCTTGGCGGCAACGGAATTCTTCTCGACTACCCGATTATCCGCCACGCCTTGAACCTCGAAAGTGTCTACACCTATGAAGGAACGGATGAGGTGCACACGTTGATCCTTGGTCAGGCACTTACGGGCCACAATGCGTTCTAAAAAAACGTACTGTGCAAGCAACAACGTGGGTCCGTGCGTTGTCCATGCTGACGGCACACGGGATGAAAGCATCGAAGGTCGTAAGAGTTATTATCCAGTGACCCCAAGACAGTGACTGTGCAGAATGTTGGATCTGGCGGCGCAATGATCATCGCGACGATGGCGTCGCCTTCATGGAACGAAATTCGCTTATGACGTCTCCGTCGAAGCTCGTCCTTCGATTTATCTCGGGCAAGTACCAGGGCAGCGAAGTGCCGCTCATGGACGCGCACGAGATCGTGGTGGGTCGTGCGAGCGATGTGGCCATCGTGTTGGTCGAAGAGATGGTGTCGCGACGTCACGCGCGCTTCGTGATGACGGATTCCGATGTGTCCGTAGAGGACCTCGGTTCGACAAACGGCACGTTCGTCAATGGCGAGAAGATCCAACGCGCTTCGCTAAAAGAAGGCGATCGGGTGCTCATCGGGACGAGCATCATGAAGGTGGTTCAGGACGATCCGGGACCCGTGTCGAAACGGCGGGTTTTGACTCCCAAACCTTCGCTTGCTCCGCGAGGTCCGGCCAAGTCGATGTCCGGACAAATCGAAGAAATTCCGCTGCCGGATTTGTTGCAGTTGCTCGGCACGTCCAAGAAAAGCGGCGTGCTCGTGATCACCGCCGATCAAGACGTGGGGCGACTCGTGATGCATCGAGGACTCATCACGTTTGCCGAGATCAACGAAGACGACATTTTGCCGCTCAAAGCAGCAATTCGCATGCTTGGTTGGACACGAGGAACGTTCGACTTCGAACCACCGGAAGAAAAAACGATTCCGGCGGCGATCAATTTGTCCGTGCAAGAGTTGTTGATGGAAGGCTTGCGTCAGATCGACGAATTGAACGCGTTGCAACACAAGCTACCAGCTGCCGAATCGCGTCTCGTCGTGCCCATGCCGCTCGAAGCTCCCGTGCGTAACTTGTCTCCAAACGAGCTCGACATTTTTCAGCTCGCCTTCAACGAGTCCGAAGTGTTGACGATCTTCAATCGCAGTCAGATGACGGACTTGGAGACGGCGCAGATCATGTTGAAGCTGCTCAGCGCGGGATACCTGCGCCAAACTTGAGCTGCGCAGCAGGTTCGTCCTACGAAACCAAGTCGTTGGAGCATCAATTGTTGGACGACAAAAGAAAACGGCCACGGGTTGAGTCCCGTGGCCGTCTGCGTTTCGAAGGGTCAAACGATCAGTTGTAGATGCCCTTCATGGATGGATCCGCGAGGCCGTATGCGGCGAGCGCTTGGCGGATGAAGAACGGCAACTCGACGTACCGCGAGAGCTTCACGCAAGCGCGGTTCGCAGAGCAGGTGCATCCGCTGTTGTTCTGCGCCGAGCAGCTCGGGTTCGCAGGCAAACCCGGGTTTGTGATCGACGCATCGAACTTGACGATCGGTTCGCCCGTGTTCGAGTTGATCTTGGCGACATACCAGTCGGCCTTGCCGTCGTTGTTGTAGTCGATCGTGTCGACTTCGTAGGCTTGGCGGAGCAAGTCGTTCGCGTATTGGAGCACGCGAGCGCTGATGCCCTTTTCGACGGTCTTCTCGTACTTCGATCCTTTGAACAACACTTCGGATCCGAAACGTTTGGCAATATAAACCTTGCCCGCCGGATCGTGGAACTCGACACGCTCGTTGAAACCAGGTTCGCCATCAGCACCAAGCTCCCAGAGGCGGAGCATGTTGATCCACCACTGTTGTTGGTTCTCGGGCAAATAGTTCATGGTCCAAGCGATCAGGAACTTTTGTTGTTCCCAACCAACGAGCGGATCGATCGGGATCAGGTTGTCGACGTTGATGGGCTCGTGTTCGAAACCAGCATCGTCAGGCCAACCGAAGGCCGAGCAAACGTTGGTGCCTTCGCCTGCGAAACAAACTTGCGGACCTTCTTTGTGCCACCAGTTTGTCCAGCCAATCGGCGTCTTGGGGAAGCGTTGATTGTCGACATCGGGAGCACCCGATGCAGTTGCCTTGACCCACGCTCCCTTGAGGAAGTCGTCACCGGTGAGGTTGTTCGACAGCCAGCGACGGTAACCCTCGGGGAAGAGGTCCGCGAGCGAGACGGCGCGGTAGCGTGAATCGAAGAAGTCAGGCGTTGATGCGCTGATGAAGTTATCGACGGACTCGGTCAACAACATCGAGGCGTATGCCTTGTCGTAGTACGAACCGCAGTTGATCGTGTACTCCGAGTCGTTGTCGTTGCCTTTGTCATCGGCGAGTCGGTTTTCGAGCCAGCGACCACCGATGCCAATCGCAGCAGGACCAGCAGGGCTGCTGTCCGAGCGGTACCCGGACGCACCGTTGGGCACGACGAGCGCGGTGGGCGGGGGCTGCGAATACAGCGTGCTGACGGGGCGAAGAACGCCATCGGTTGCCTGGTAGTGCTCGCCGGCTTGCGGACGTGCGACCTGACGCGCGAAGTGATCGAACGCCATGCCCGAGGCCAGGATGTTGTCGTGGAAGTTGTCCGACGCGATGATCGGCCAGAGTTGGTCGTAGTCGTAGCCAGCATCGAGAGCGAAGTCGCGATAGATGTTCGCGAGGAGGCCGAGGCCCTTCGCGGCGTCGCGCATCTTCTCGTTGTAACGAGAGAGCGTACGCGTTGCCGAACTACGAATGCTGAAGCTCTGACGATTGCGACGGTAGTTGTCGAAGATGTGTCCAACTTCCGGTTGCGTGATGAGGAAGTTGAAGAGCTCGTAGATGTCAGCACCGTTGTCGTGACGGAAGACCGCAACGTTGCCCAAGTCGGCCCAACGATCCGTTGCGAAGCCGTACGGAACGCGTGTACGAGCGTTGGGGTCGATTGAGTTGTAACGCGTGTTGAAGTCGCTCCCCGTGGTCTTCATCTGTTGCCAGGGCACGTAGTCGACTTTGCGTTGCTTGCAGATCGAGTACTCGTTGTTGACCTTGACGATGAGACCGTCAACGAGCGGATCCCACTTGCCGTCGCGTGCGTCATTCCAATCCGACGGACGACGACGTTGCACTTCTTCTTCCGTAAGCGTGGTGCACGTGGTGGGATTGAGCAGCTTCCACTTGGCTTGAAGTTGCGAGTAGTGGATGGAGCCCGTGTTGCCATCACCGTTTGACGTGTACTGATAACCAACGATTCCGCCAAACCCGTCCATCTTGTCGAGAACGGCTTTGCCGAGCGACTTGTTCGACTTCATGTCGTCGTCCGCGTGAACGGCGACCATCTGACCGTAGAACATGCGCGCAGCGGCGAAATCATATGCACTCAAACCAATCAGGTCCTGCGTGGCTTCGCCGGCGTAGTCCATGATCGATTGGTGCATGAACATGTTGATGAGTTGATCGCGCTCATTGTCAGTGACCTGATCGAAGTAACGCGGACCAACACATGCTTCGGCTTCCGCCGGCGTCTTGAGATCCGTGCACTCGGTCGAGA
>JBGAOI010000282.1:0-261 GCA_044221885.1 Polyangium sp. (in: bacteria) | reverse complement strand
AGCCCCAGGCATCGGACGAACTCACGAAGTTGTGGCGAAGACCGATCGAGTGACCCATCTCGTGCGCGATGACCGCGTAATGTGCGCGTTGCGCGAGGTACTTACGCATCGCCTCGCCGCGATCGAGTTGGTCTTGCTTGGAGTTGGCATTCGGATCGTTAAACGCGCCGTAGGGTTTGCCCGTGCGTGGATTCACCGCATCCTTGAACTTCTCCTGCATGATTTTGTCGAGTGCAGTGAGAGACAAGGCTGATGGGAAAC
>JBGAOI010000281.1:0-8887 GCA_044221885.1 Polyangium sp. (in: bacteria) | reverse complement strand
TTGGTGGCGAGGGACGCCGCCATGTGCCTAATCTCGATGGAGCTACATTGCTGGCTCAAAATCATGTACCGAGCGACGCTTGGCAATCGATGCACAATGTCGCTCCATTGGAGCTGCTCCCAATGCACCATCAAGACGGCTTGTACATTCTTGTCAATGCGCAAGATCTCAGCCAAAACTTCCGTTGCGTCGAGTTCATCGAGACCCATGAACACGACCGCATAGGGAGTTTGCTTGGACAGACTCTCGCGCACCCGCGTGATGCTTTGTTGTCGAGATGATACGTTGTCGACGTGCAACCGGGGTGGTCCCAAAAGACCATGCGCCAGTTGTGATGGGTCCCGCCGCTCCGAGAACTGCTCGGCCAGCTTTTGCATCAACGGGTCTGTCAGAGCATCTGTCAGACGGTCGAGATGCGCGCGATCCTCACCAACGATCAGGATTCGCGCTGGATGTAGGGAAGGTTCAACCATGATGTTCTCGGCTTGAATTCAACGTATTACGAAGCAAAGCATAATGCTCGGGAAAGATCGTTGCCAGGTATCAAAACAGCAAATCCTGAGAAGTTGCTGATTAGGTGGAACCACGAACGGTTCGTCAATGAAGATTGGATATTTGCAGGCATCGTAACGCGATGTCCGTACATATCTCAATATAAGGACGATTTGAAACGCGTCCATGTGTACCGCAGACCTTGAAATGATGAATGGAACCGCCCGATTGACATACCCGGCCAACGACCGCTCGAGAGCATCGAGTACGCGTATATGCGAGGACTTGGCGAAAATCGGAGCGGTTTGATCATCGCCGGGGCGAAGATGTCTGGTCTGATGATGACGGGATTGCATTTTACGCCAAGGCGTGTATACAAGCGGCCGCCTCCATGAAAACTCGGACCCACGCCCAACGCAAGGCAACGAATCTCGTCGATCTCGTACGACAACGAGCGGCGGAACGATCAAATCAGCGTTTGTACACGTTTCTCGAAGATGGTGAAACGCAGGAATCGCATTTGACCTATGCGCAGCTCGATGAGCGTGCGCGCACGATTGGCGCTGCATTGAATGATTACGGCGTACGTGGAGAGCGCGCGTTGCTGTTGTATCCGCCCGGTCTTGCCTACATCGAGGCTTTTTTTGGTTGTTTGGAAGCGGGTGTCATTGCCGTTCCGGTGTATCCCCCGAATCCCGCGGCGCTCGACAAAACATTACCTCGACTGCAAGCCATCATTGCTGATGCAAAGCCGGCCGTCATCATGACGACGACCGAACTTTTGGATATGGCCAGGATGCTGTTGCCAGATGCCGCGAACGCCATTTGGCTCGCGACGGATGGTTTGCCTGCACGGGCGAATGACACGAACGATGGACGACTCATTCGGCCTGAAGACATTGCATTTTTACAATATACGTCGGGTTCGACGGCGGATCCCAAAGGCGTCATGGTGAGCCATGGCAATCTCATCGAAAATTCCGAGCAAATCTATCAATGCTTTGGCCATTGCGAACAATCGCAAGGCGTGATCTGGCTGCCTCCGTATCACGATATGGGCCTCATTGGCGGCATCTTGCAACCTCTTTATGGGGGATTTCCGGTGACGTTGATGTCTCCGTTGCATTTCTTGCAAAAACCCCAACGCTGGCTGCAAGCCATTACTCGGTATCGCGCCACCACGAGCGGCGGGCCAAACTTCGCTTACGAATTGTGTATTCGCAAAACATCGCCCGCTGAACGAGCCAAGCTCGATCTGCACACATGGGAACTTGCGTTTAATGGCGCCGAACCCATTCGCCCCGAAACCCTCGATCGATTCAACGCAACCTTTGGTCCGTGCGGGTTTCGACGAGCGTATTTCTATCCATGTTACGGCCTCGCCGAAGCAACATTGATCGTGACCGGGGGCGATCGTCAGGCCGAACCCATCACCGAAACATTCGATGCCCGCCAGCTCTTGGCTCACCGAGTTGTTCATCTTGAAGGAACGAGCACGCATGCGCGCTCGTTTGTCGGATGCGGCGTTCCGCTAGGACAAATGATTCGTATCGTCGATACAGAAACATGTCGGCCGAGTTTGCCTGGACAAGTTGGGGAGATCTGGGTGGCAGGTCCAAGCGTGGCTCGAGGTTATTGGCGAAATGCCGAACAAACCGAGCGAGTTTTTCAGGCATCATTGGCAGATTCTGGGGAAGGCCCTTATCTACGCACAGGTGATTTGGGGTTTGTCCACAATGGGGAATTGTTCATCGCCGGACGATGCAAGGACCTCATTATCGTTCGAGGACGAAATTATTATCCCCAGGACATCGAGCAGGTGGTTGAAGCGAGTCATCCTGGCTTGCGTCCGGGGTGTGGCGCGGCGTTTGCCATCGAAGAAAACGATGAAGAGCAATTGGTTGTCGTGCACGAAGTCGAGCCGGCGCACGAAGCCAAGGTGGATGAAATTGTCGCGACAATTCGTCGCGCCGTTGTGCAGGGGTTCGATATTGATCCGCGCGCCATTGTCTTGGTGAAGTCGCGCAAGATTCCCAAAACGTCGAGTGGCAAGATTCAACGACATGCATGTCGAACCGCGTTTGTCGCCGGGGAACTCGAAGTGGTGGGTGCATGGCGTGCACCTGTTGCAGCAGCGGCACCCAAGAAGCCGTTTGAGTTGGGATCGAGCGACGAAGCTTCGATGCAACGACGTATCGCCACGTGGATCGCCGCGCAGCTTGGTCAACATCCGGACGACATTGATCCTCGCGCCGCATTTTCTCAATTGGGTCTCAATTCCCTGCAAGCCGTGAGCCTCACGGGTGAGTTGGAATCGTGGCTCGGTCGTCGTGTGTCCCCCACGCTGGCGTACGAACATCCAACGATCGAACAGCTCGCGCATTATTTGGTACGCGAAGCATCGTCCGAACGAGTTGGTCCTTCTGTAACCACCGCAGGGACAAACGAACCCATTGCGATCATTGGAATGGGGTGTCGTTTTCCGAAAGCGCGCGGTCCAGCCGCGTATTGGCGGCTCTTGCGGGAGGGCATCGACGCCATTGGCCCTGTTCCGGACGAGCGTGAAACGTTGTGGCGAGCCGTGGGTTTGTCGAGCGAATCATCTCCGCCGTGGGGTGGTTTCATTGACGAACCAGGTCATTTCGATCCGTTATTTTTCAAGATTTCCCAACGTGAAGCGCAAGCGATGGATCCACAACAACGCTTGCTTCTCGAAGTGGCATACGACGCGCTCGAAGACGCTGGCGAGTCATTGGACGAGTTGCGCGGGACAAACGTGGGTGTGTTCGTTGGTATCTCGACGAACGACTACCAACGTCACTGGGATGCAGGAAATCGCTACGCTTTGACGGGAAATGCCACCAGCATCGCCGCCAATCGTATCTCGTATGCATTTGACTTTCGGGGGCCGAGCATGGCGCTCGATACGGCATGTTCGTCGTCGCTCGTGGCCATTCATTTGGCGTGCCAGAGCTTGTGGCATGGTGATGCAAGTTTGGCCGTGGCTGGGGGCGTAAATTTGATCTTGTCGCCGAACGTCTCGGGCGCCTTGCATCAGGCCGGAATGTTGGCGCCGGATGGACGTTGCAAAGCTTTCGATGCGGCAGCCAACGGCTATGTGCGCGGCGAAGGCGTGGGGATTGTCGTGCTGAAACCTCTTTCGGCAGCGCTCGCTGCCGGTGACCGAATTTATGCGGTGATTCGAGGAAGTGCGACCAACAATGACGGTCGGACAAACGGGATCACTGCGCCAAACCGTCAAGCGCAAGAAGCTGTCCTGCGCTCGGCTTATGCTCGCGCCGGTGTAGATCCTGCGCATGTGCAGTACGTCGAAGCGCACGGAACCGGCACACAACTAGGCGATCCTATCGAGGCTGGAGCTTTGTCCGCCGTGATTGCTCAAGGGCGCAAGGGAGAAGCCGCATGTCGCATTGGTTCCGCAAAGACAAACATCGGGCACCTCGAAGCTGCCGCAGGGATCGCAGGTCTCATCAAGACCGCGCTTGCGCTGCACCATCGTGAGCTTCCGGCAACATTGCACTACAAGAAGGCGAATCCTCACATCGCATTCGAGGAACTCGGCCTGCGTGTACAACATGAAGCGGAGCCTTGGCCCAACACGTCTGGGCCGCGATTGGCGGGCGTGAGTTCGTTCGGGTTTGGTGGGACGAACGCACATGTCGTCCTGCAATCCGCTCCTGAGCACACGCCGACACACACGGCGCACGCGATACACGTGGATCCGTCATGGCACGTGTTGCCCCTTTCGACACACGATGCGACGGCACTTCAAGAGCTCATCCGTTCGTACGTGGATTTTCTACAGGAGACGACCGCGACGTGGGACGAAGTTTGTCGTGGTGCAGCAACGCGACGTAGTCATCATGAACGACGCTTGGCGATCGTCGCTCGAAGCAAAGACGAAGCGGCAGCAACATTGCGCCAGGTGCTCGACGGAGGGCTGCCCTCCTACCTCATCAACGCCCCACGAACGGCACGCCGTCACGCGCTTGTTTTCGCATGCTCCGACGTTTCCTCAGAGGACCAGGACGCTTGGCGCCAAGGTGCCAGCCACTTTTTGGAGACTGAGCCCGCGTTTCGGGAAGCCTTCGCTGCGTGTGAGGATCTCGCGACACGTCTGGTGGGTACGTCGATCCAAACTGCTTTGCGCAGTGGCAACATCTTGACGCCCGCGGCTGTGTTCGCTGTGCAGATCAGCCTGGCGGCTCTATGGAAACATTGGGGCATCGTTGCGGATCGCGTCGTTGGTCGAGGCGTGGGTGAAGCAGCGGCTGCGGTCTTGCGGGGTGCCGTGTCCCTTGGTGACGCACTCGCAGTGTTGGCTCGAGGTGAACGCGGCGTGTTTGCTTCGACGAACGAGCACATCGAAGGACCTGCGTATGTGCTGGAACTGAGCACGCTACCAACGCTGACGGAAGTGCTCGACAAGGGCCGTGGTTTGGTGCGACAAACACAACACGAGGCGCCGCCGACGTTGGCATGTATCGCTGCGTTGTACACGTTGGGATTCCCGGTGCGTTGGTCGCAACGGCATTCGGCTCGAGGTGCTTGGCGAGCGTTGCCAACATTGCCGTGGCGCCGTGCACCGCATTGGACGGAGCCGGCAAAAGGTGCCAGCCACATTTCCGGGGAGAACAAAGGTGCCAGCCACTGGACGATCTTTCATACCTGAACGATCACCGCGTTGAAGGAGCCGTTGTCGTTCCGGTCGCGGTGTACTCCGAGATAGCGTTTGCAGCGGCAAACTCGTTGGGTTTGTCGGAGCGACTGAGCCTCGAGGATCTACGTGTCGAACGGCCGCTCGTGTGGGCCGAGGGCACACGCATGGTTTTGCGTGTCGTCCTTGCGCTTCAACCCAGCGGTCATCGCGTCGAAATCTCGAGTCGACGTGCTGATACGGATCAACCGTTCACCTTGCATGCAAGAGGCACTGTTCGACCTAGACAAACAACCGCTCCCTCTTTCGTCCTCGCCGAGGTTCGTCAACGTGTAACCCACGAAGTGCCCGTGACAAACTTCTACGTAGCGCTGAAGTCTCGCGGTCTGGACCTTGGTCCACGTTTTCGCGGGGTCACGCAACTTTGGCAAGCGCCGGATGAAGTTCTGGCACGGGTCGCGTTGCCTCCGGATCTCGTCGTCGAGCAAGCTGCCTACGATGTGCATCCAGCATTGCTCGAGGCGTGTGCGCAGATCGTGTCCATCCTGGATGGCTCGGACCGTCCGTTTTCGATCGCGGGAGCATCCGTTGTGCATTTGTGGGCGAAAGCAAGCCGCGTGGTTTGGAGTTACGCACGAGTCAGAACATCGCCGGATCAAGAGCGACGATTCGACATTTGTTTGGCGGATGAAACTGGACAGGTGATTGGTCAGATCAGCGGCGTGTCTTTGCGATAGGTCAGTCCGCGGACACGACGTGACTCATCGGGGCAATGGCTCGTCGTGGAAGATTCAATTCGGTTTGTCAGACGATATACTGCGCAAGTATTCTTCGAGCGCGGTATGGAGAATTTTGGCTTCCCGCTTCAGTGTATCGATAATGGCTGCGGCATTCGTAGGTTCACCGTCGAATGCTTGGCTTTCGAGAATTTGGCAAAATTGAGCTGCGTATTCGCCGCCAAGGGTGGCGCATGTTGATTTGTAGCTATGCGCCAATCGTTCCAATGTCTGAAGATCGCCAGCATCGAGCGCTGTTTTCATAGCGGCGAAGTTTTTCTCGGATTCCATTCCGAAAACGCGAACCAAGTCTCCGACGACGTCTTCGCCAACCAATGCCCCCATTTCGCGCAAGCTTTCAACACGTTGTCGGTTGAAGCGCACGATCTTGGGTGACGTATTCTTATCCGACGATACCGCTGGAAGTCGATCCGTGCGGGCCAAGGCCGCACCGAGTGCGGTCATTTCAATGGGCTTATTGATGTAGTCATCCATGCCCGCCGCCAGGCATCTCTCACGATCCCCGGCCATGGCGTGAGCGGTCATTGCGATGATTCGTGGGCGTTTTTCTCGAGGGATCTTTCGCAAAATCGTCCGCGTTGCTTCGAGCCCGTCCATTTCGGGCATTTGCACATCCATGAGGACGACGTCGTACGGTTGCCGCTCGACGGCATTGACGGCTTCGAGGCCATTGGCAACGACGTCTGCTCGATAACCGAGTTTTTGGAGCATGAGCGTGGCGACGCGCTGATTGACGGGATTGTCTTCCGCAAGCAGAATGCGCAGGGTTTGAACCTTGAAAGTTGTTTTCTGCGGCTCCTGTGGTTTTTGTGGGGCAATTGACGTTGCGCGGTTTTCTCGGAACAGAATGGTCAACTGTTCGAGTAATTGTGCAATGCGTACAGGTTTGGTCAAACGAACGGCAAAAAGTTCTTGCTGACCTGGTTCAAATGTCATTCCGAGCGAACTCAAGAGCAACATCGGCAAGTTCCGCGTTGCCGGTGTGGTGTGAATGGCTTTGGCTAACGTTATGCCATCCATTTCGGGCATGTGATAATCGAGAAGGGCGGCGTCGAACGTTTTTTTGCGGAGAATGTCGAGCGCCGCGGGTCCACTTGACGCTTCATCGACGACCATTCCCCAACGTTCTGTCTCCATGCGCAAGATTTGACGACTGGTTGCATTGTCATCAACGACGAGAATGCGTTTGCCGCGTAAAACCGGAGTATCTCGTTGATTGGGATCGCGTCCTGCAACGACAGTCGCCACCATCGAAAAAGAGAACTTGCTCCCTTTGCCCAGCTCACTTTCGACCGCGACTTCGCCACCCATTCTCTCGACAATTTGCTTGGAGATGACCAAACCGAGGCCCGTGCCACCGAATTTACGCGTTGTCGACGCATCAGCTTGACCAAATGGTTTGAACAGACGATCCATTTGATCCGTGGAGATACCAATACCCGTATCCTGCACAGAAAAGAGAAGTCGAACACGCTCGTCCGAGATCGGTTGCTGCTCGACACGAATGACAACTTCGCCCTTGTTGGTGAACTTGACGGCATTGTTGAGGAAATTTACGAGCACCTGGCGTAGACGTCCTGCGTCACCCATGACGCAATACGATGTCCGGGGATCGGCGATGAGACATAATTCGATGTTTTTCTCGACCGCCAAGGGGGCGACCAATTCGAGCGACTCTTCGACACATGTGCGAACATCGAAGGCATAGTGTTCGAATTCCACGGCGCCGCGATCGAGTCGAGAAAAGTCTAAAATGTCGTTGATGATCGCGAGCAAGTGTGACCCAGACGAACGTATGGTGTCTACGAATTCGCGCTGCGTAACATCGAGCGGTGTATCGAGCAAAAGTCCGGTCATTCCGATGACTGCGTTCATCGGGGTCCGAATTTCGTGGCTCATGTTCGCCAAGAATTGCGTACGCGCAGCAGTTGCCGCTTCTGCAGCTTCTTTTTCCGTACGTAGTGCGTCGAGGCGTACGCGTTCGCCAACATCGCGAAAATTCAAGACTGCGCCGCTTGGTTCGAGCGGCGTATAGGAACCATCAATGAAATAGGATGTACCGTCTTTGGAAATAAGCTCTGCTCGTTCCGGCAGCGGCAACGTCGCATATTGATGCCGCGCAATACGTTCGATCGAAGCAATCGTCACATCCGCGTCTGGCGATTTCATTCGGAAAATCCGGTCGATTTCTTCCCCGATCGCTTCTTCGCCTACCCCGAGGAGATGTTGCGCCGCTGGATTGAGGTAAGCAATGCACAAGGATGAATTCAGTTTGACGACGCCGTGTGCAATATGATCGAGCGTTGTCGCCAACTTGACGCGCTCTTCACGCTGGAGGCGTTCGGACTTGGACAATGCGTCTTTGGTCGCGAGCACGCGCGCGAGACTCTGCTTGATGCGCTCGGAAAACTGAAATAATAAAAGCTGCGCAACTCCAAAAAGAACGATACCGGTCGCAACATTGATCAGGCTCTTTATTTGCAATGTCGACGTCGACCGATATTCGTCGATCAGTCGCAACGACATTGTTGTCGTATTCACCAGCAATGTCGTCAATGAAAAAACTTGGAGCGCCCGACCGCGTACGTGCGGCAGCACGAGCACGAGGATAATAACCAGAATAAAGGCAAGAACATATACGAATTCAGGGTTCGATAAAGCGACCAAACAAACCGCGATCTCAACGACGTATCCTAGTGTTAATGCCGCCGTGCTGATATGACCTGCATTAAATTGGCGTCGAGCGAATACTGCCGCGAGTGTTGTGGCAATGCCGGCAAGGGCGGAAAGATACAAATCACGATTTCCCGTCCACCATGCGCCCGCAGCGTACGCTGCGACCGAAATGGGGCTCGCCCACAAGACGATCCGCATATGGCTTTCAAGAAGAGGCTTGGTATCATGCGACTGTAACTCGGTC
>JBGAOI010000280.1:0-8890 GCA_044221885.1 Polyangium sp. (in: bacteria) | reverse complement strand
GTGAAAATTGAAGTCACCCGGTTCGGCGTAAATCAAGCCATAAGGAATGATCGCACGTTGGTTTTTTTCGTCGAACACGGGTTGACCGGGCCAGGCGCCAAATCGAGCATTGCAAGGTTGTTCGGCGCAATTGTCCCCGCGATGGGCGACATTGAATGTTTCTTCGTCCTCCGTTGGCGGAATCAGATAAAGCGGCGCTCCTGCTTGGTCGACAGGTTCACTCAACCCCTCGATTCCGTCAGAAGCATTGAAGTCCGAGGTCGAGGAAAATGAATTGTGATGCCAATTCGTTCCCGCCGCATCGGGCGCCGTCAGCACCGTGTCGCCGAATGCCCATACGGAACGGCCAAAAAGCACGCCGCTCCCTCCGCCGTCTCGACCGGCGATGGTTTTACTTTGCTCCAGTACGAAGACTTCACTCGTCGAACGCACTGTGATTTCTGCTGGATCGGAACAACCAAACAGCGTCATCATGGCGATGGGCAAGGTCCAGAATGGCGCTCGTGTCGAACCAAATGGCAAGCTCGAAAATATCATGTTCACCGTCCTCTCGTCACCGATTGCATTGTACCATGAATTTGCTACGCAATGCGAAATGTACGCCGAGCCTGGTCGCAATTCTTACCAGGCATTGGCGAAAGTATTCGACTCTGAGAGGCATTTTGTGTGCAGATGGCAATGAAATTTTGTTCGTGCACCAATGTTTTCCCTACTCGGGATCTTACGGAGATGCTAGAAATCATACGGTGAGCATATTTCGGCCACGAATCGTCGTGACTCAAATGGGCTCTCTTGGAGATATTCGCCATGCACAAGGGTCAGATCAAATGGCTTGCACTGGGTGTCGTCGGAGTGCTCGCTTTTGCGGGATGTGTTGCGCAAGACGGCGACGAGGGCACGGGCAGTGATGTCGGCGGTGCTGATGTTGCATTGGATCCTGTTGCCGGTGAAGTGTCGGTCAAATTGGCTATCGACAAGACCACGGTGACATCAAGTGAGCGCGTAATGGTGCGCGTTACGTTGAAGAACGAATCTGATCATCCGGTGCGCCTCTTGTCATGGTATGCCCCGAACGGCGAAATCGAAGAAAACGTCTTTACGGTGACGCGTGGCGCCGACGAGGTCGAATTCATCGGGCCGCATTACAAGCGTCAAGCGCCCGTGGCGGATGATTTCGTGGTTCTCGCTGCTGGAGCGAGCGTGACACGGGAAATCGATTTGTCGGACGTTTACGATTTCGCAAAGGGCACCGATTACAACATTCGCTACAACGTCAGCTTCTTGCGTGACGGCGCACGTGATAGCGTGACGCTCAGCTCGAATGACGTCGCACTGTGGATTGGAAGCCGCACGAGCGCTCTCCAGGAAAAACCTTCCGCGGGCGAGCCTGTAAACGTCACGGGCAACATTACCTACACGAAATGCACGACGGCTCAAGCCGACACTGTTCTTCAGGGCCTGAATTCCGCGAGCGTCATGGCCAATGGCGCGGCCGCATATCTTGGCGGTGCGGGTTCGGGGACGCCGCGCTACACGACGTGGTTTGGCGCGTACTCCAGCCAAAACTGGGGCACTGCGAAGACGCATTTCGCGGCCATCAAGGACGCGATTGACACCAAGCCTTTGACGTTCGATTGCGGTTGCAAGAAGACGTATTACGCGTACGTGTACCCGAATCAGCCCTACAAGGTTTACCTGTGCAAGGCATTCTGGAGTGCGCCGATGTCGGGAACGGATTCCAAAGGTGGCACGATCATTCATGAGCTGAGCCATTTTGACGTGGTCGCGGCAACGGACGATCTGGGCTACGGACAAACCAATGCCAAGAACCTAGCCATCTCGAATCCGCTCAATGCGCTCAACAACGCCGATAATCACGAATACTTCGCCGAAAACACGCCCGCTCAGAACTGATCCTTCAACAGGCTGTTAACGTCACGAGCCGGGCGGACAATGCTTTCGAGTGTTGCTCCGCCCGCGCCATTTTTACTTCTGCAACAACGTGACGAGCACATCCGCATTGGGGATTTCTTCCGTCGCAATGCGGACGACGTCCTTACCGATCACAATTCGGAAATAACGAACAAATATGTCAACCGTATCGATGCTGCTGCGGGGAATGATGCGGCCGTCGACCGCGATGAGCAGCGGATCCAGTTTTACACGACCAAACGATACTGTCTTGCCATCGGCAAGCTGCGATTCGATCCATGCTCGGCGTCGCTCGAATGTGGACCCGCGAATGGATTGTCCCAGCTCGTGCGCACGGGCATGCGGCGAGGGTACTTCAATCCGTCGACCCTGAACGTCGTCAATCCATAACACGGCGCCGGCGGGAGGCGCTTGTCCCGGGGTCTGCCACAATACGCCGCCAATGAAAACAATGTCGTCGAATCGCACATCTTGGTGCGTCTTGCCATCGTGAATGCGCACGCCAAATTCGTGAAGTGATATGCGCTGTTTGCGCGCCCGCGCATAATGCGAAAAGGCGTCCCAGGCGAGCCAAAAAAAGATCAGCGCAATGATACCCGTGACAATGAGGGCTTCCCAGAGAATTTGCCCCGCCCGAGGCCACATGCCGAGCCACACGCAATCGACCGCAACAAGAATGCAAAAGAGTCCCAGACCGAGACGAATGACTTGCGGAGCTCCAGCGACCGGATGATCTGCTTGTTCCTCACCCAAAGGATCGGCTTGGCGATAAGGTGAAGGCGTAGTCATTGTCATCATTTCGCCCCAGAAGGTGAAAAGAGTTCCCGCACGAGTTTGTCCAGGGATCCATCACCGCGAATGAACGCCCGGCGTAATCGATGAACGGGTTCCAAGTTTGGCGACAAACCACACGCAAGCAACGCCTCGCGCACCAAGTGCTTCTCTGTGCCGGAGAATCGGCCATCAATGATGGCCGCCGTCGCCAGAATTTGCAGCGCCATGGTTTGCTCGGGCTTGCGCAATTGTTTCAGTTTGCTCAAAAATACCAGCGAATCGTCAATACCGTCCGGTAATGGATCTTCGATGCGCCGCACGACTTCCATCAAAACCGATTGCAAGTTGGGATGCAGATCTTCGGTTCGGACAATGGAACTCGCCACGGCCCGTACCATCGTCATGCGGGCTTCCGCCGACAACGTGATCTTTTGATCGAAAATAGCCGCCACGAGTTCATGCGCCGCCGACGGCCCCATGACGCGAATTCGTGCTTCCCGTAAAACCACATAACACACGATACCGTTCCAAGCGGCCGTCCCTGGAATGGCAAGAAATGGCAAAAACCACGTCCGTACGAGCGCTCGTCCGGCAATCCGGCGAACGAGCAGTTTTACGGCAAAATTCGTAATGCTGACTTTGACCTTGTACAGCAGTGACGCCAACGCCAACTTCAGTTTCGAAGCTTCGCGATGAGGATTGACACCAAAAACGCTTTCCGTGGGATTGGGCAATTCCAGTGCCGCACGAGCCAACGCCGAAGCTACCGCATTCTGTTCGTCAGACGCGTTTTGGCCAAAGGGATCATATCCTGCCGCTCGCGCCATTCGATGCACCGTGCGCAAGGAATCCCAATAGAGAAACACGATTTCGAGGATCGCGGCAACCACCGTGACGCCAATGACCACGCCCCAATAACGAAGCGCTTGATCGGGACTCGCGTGTGTCGTTCCAAACGTGTGATCTGCATACACTTCGGCTGCCGCAGCAAGCGCGGCACTCAAACCGCCCACAAGACTGGCGCGAAAAACCGCACCGCGAACCAATGCAGCCAATGATCTGCGCTCATCCGCGTTTAGGACGTAAATCGCATCTTGAGCATCGACACGGGGCAACGACGCCGACATGCGTCGAAAATACAGAACGCCCAAACGTTCGAGCAAAGGTTGCGGAGGGTTTTTCTTGGGCGAATCAGACGCCAACTCCGAGGCGGACATGCCCATCACCTTTGCACGTTCTGCGGCGCAGGACATTGCCGCGCGAACATTGTGATGTTTTGCGGTTGCATCACAGAGACGGCCGACCGCAATGCAAAACAACGATCCATGTGGATGATCCGAGGTTCTCCCGCAGCATTTACCGCGGCCAAGACCCAATGCGGATTGGTAATCCACGCATTGACGATGTCCGGTTGTGAAATCAACGCGACGCTGCCCGTCGGCGTCCGTTTTACCGGCAACGATTCGCCCGCCGATACTGCATTGGTATTCGTCCGGCCACCAAGTTGTTCCGCGTCAAACGATGCTTCAACATGGCCCAAAATGAGTTGTTCAGAAACATCGCAAGCCAGCGGCGTTTCTTGGGCGGCCGTATTGCTCAAAGCCAACGGATTTTCGGTCTTTGTTTTATCCACGAGTTTCGGCTTTTTTGCAGTTGCGATCCGAATCGACGAATACAACGTATCGACCGCAAATGGCGCAGCGATGAGCGTATTCATGCAACTGATCGGTTGAGCGAAATTATTTTGTGCCGACGGAGGGATCTGACAAAGATAGGCCGTGAGGCCCGCAATGGCGCCGCCCGTGACTGCCGAAAGAATCGTTGACGCAATGTAAATGTCACGCTTGTAACCGCCACGATATTCGTACGTACGCGCTATTGTGAACGAGCGCTCGATTGTCCGCTGACGTTCGGTACACGTCGGCGTAATCGTCCCATCCGGCGCAATTTGCGCATCCATTTCTATTTTGGCTTGCGCTTGACCCGTGCCTTTACGCTCTTCCTTGGTTTCCGTGTAACGTTTGCCCGCAATCAAGTACGTAATGTCGAAGATGCCACCACACCCCGCACTACCGAGCGATGCTGCAAGACAAATCAAAGCGGAAAGACGAATTCGAGGGTTTTTCATGGCTTCACCTCGAGCGTCCCATTCGGTTTGACTTTTACTTTGAGCTCCCAATGCCCGCTGATCGAAATGCCAATGCGTGGATCGGCCGGGTCAGCAACCCATACGTATCCTTCGCCCGGAGGAACTTCCCAATGGCCCGAGATCCATTCGTAGTCGCTCTTCGCGTCATTCCAACGCCAAAATCCCGATAACCATACCGAGCCGGGCGCTGGCGAGGGCGGCGGCGTTTCGGCTTTGGGAGCCGGAGGTGGACGGCCACTTCGTTCCCAATATCCCGGCGACCAAACCCATTTGCCATTGACATAAACCCACACGCCTTCGACCCACCGCGCGGCGGCTGATGGCTTTGGAGGCGGCGTTTCTGCCCGAGGTCTGGGTTTGCCCCAATGACCAACCACCCATTCGAACTTCCCATTCACTTCCACCCAATATCCGGCGACCCAATCTGATTCGGGGACAGGCGGCGGTCCGGGATTTTCGAGTTTCGGGGGCGGCGCATTCCAATGCCCCGGAACCCATTTCCACGATCCATTTCCAGGCACCCAAACCCAATACCCAGGCGACCACGTGCAACCTGGATTCGGTGGATTGCTGGTGTTTTCTGCCATTGGGCCAGGCGTGGTCGTCGGAGCATTCCAATGTCCGGGGATCCAAATCCATTCGCCTGGCGTCACCGACCAGGCCCAATGTCCAGGCACCCACGTGGCACCTTCGGCTTTTGCTGGCGGCGGGTTTTCCTTTTTCGGCGGAGGCATGGGCGACGTCGGCTCAATCGTGACGCCCACCGAACCACTCACGGAAATCGATCCCGAAACTCGGGCTTTGGCTTCCGCTTCCGCGGCCAATTTCGCTTCGAGCTCCGCTCGAACGTCAATGACTTCGTAAAATTTGATGGACAGTTTTGCATTGGCAATTTCTTGCGGCGGGTCCGCCCAAAATGTCATGCGACTGCTTTCATCGAAGGCATTCAAATATTCGAAGTCGTACGTATTGCTCTCGGCACATCGTTGTGCCCGAATTTGCAAAAACGTGAGTTGTCCCGGCCAACTCTCCGTTTGCACCGTTTGCCAATGGCCCGGTCCCGTCGGTAACGATTGTCCAGACGTACCTGGTGCACCCGGTGCAGCGTCTGCCGCAGGACCGGCAAGCGCGCGTTTGGCCAGCCAAGCTTGCCAATTCTCGTGTTCCTCCCCCAAGTTCCAAACTTCGCCATCGGGTGTCGAAAACTTCAGCAAAGGGCCACATGCGCTGCGTAACGAAACGGTGACCTCGAAATCCCGATTGTTGTGTTCAGCTCGTTTCGGTACGTCGATATCGATCGGTCCGGTAAAACGCCCCGTTGGCATGTCGATTGTCTTGTCGAAAATCAGCTTCCGCTCGATATGCCCACATCCCACAAAAACGGGGGAGGAAGCAACGACCAGACATGCAATGGTGCGGTAGGACAATCGTTTTACGAGGCGCATAAGCTCAAGGACTGCCGTCTTTGGGTTCCCAACACACTGGGCCCGAGCTTTTCGGTACGTTGGGTTGACCCGGGAAAAGCTCCACGATCTCACAGACGTAGCCAGGGCGGCAATCATTCGATGTCGAGCACGCTGTCATGCACGTCCCCGACACGCGTGAAAGCGGCATCGGCGCGCACAAAGACCCCGCCGGACATTCCGCATCTTTCGCGCACCACATCGAGCAGTATCCGTCAGGAACACTCAGTTGACACTGAAACTCACCACCACTCGAGCAATCCGTGGGCTTCGTACAAGGCCGACCAATGACGCTCGTGCCCGCGTCGTTCGGCCCCGCGTCGCCCGGACCTTGCGCATCCTCATGAACGTCTGCCGAAGCATCCGGAATATCAGTCGGATCGTTTGGCGGATCTTGCGTTACCGTGCTTCCACACGCGAAAAGAAAGCTAAAAACAAACGCCCATCGAGGTTTCATGAAGCCATTGTACAACGATACGTTCCCGTTGTCTGCTTCTCAATGCGACCTTCACGCTCGAGTTTGATGAGGTGCGCCGCGAGGCTCATGGCGGCAATGGGCCACAACATTGGTGGCGTATCGGCATAGGCCACCGGCACGAGTTTTTCCACCGTCGCATCCTCGTTGGAAGTTTGGGCCACTGCGGCCAAAACCTTCTCTTCTCGGGCCAAGCGATGCTTGATGTAATACCGAAAAAGGTTATTCGGTGTATCGATCGGTTCGCCGTGTGCAGGCAAGGCCACCAGCGCTGACAAACTCGCCAATCGTTCGAGCTGCTGCAAATACACTTGCATGTCACCATCACGAGGTTCGATCAGAATCGTTCCTTCGCTCGCGACCATATCGCCGACAATCAACGTTCCCGCCTCTTCGTCGTGGGAATCGTGCCTGCCAAATCGAAAACGTAGCTTTCATCGATTGTCGTCATGCTCAGGCCCGGCAATCGTTTGGCCGTTGCTTCGTGGGCAAACAGCGGAACGTGAAGGTGTTCCGAGAAAAACGCGGCGCCTCCGACGTGGTCTGGATGGTGGTGCGTCAAGAAAATCCCCACCAATCGACGCCCAGAAGACGCGATACCGCGCGCCCATTCGAGCCACGCGCGGCGTTCGTCTTCATGTGGCGTCGCCGGCTCGACCAGCAACACGTCACGATCCCCGAGCGCATAACTATTCGTATGCGTCGCAGGGGGTAACGTGGGCGTGCGAGCCGGGAAAAGTTCGACGCCTCGAGTGACTTTGCGAGGGCGAATCACGACCGTTCGAGAACGACAGCCAATGCTTCGCCACCGCCAATACACAACGTGGCCAAACCGCGTTTGTCCCCGCGATCTTTCATCGCGTAAATCATCGTCGTCAGCATACGCGCGCCCGTTGCACCAATCGGATGACCCAGCGCCACTGCGCCACCACGCACGTTCACTTTGGCCGGATCAAGGCCGCACAATTTGTTGCACGCCATCGTGACCACGGCAAACGCTTCATTGATTTCCCAAATATCAATTTGGTCCTTCGTCATCCCGAGTTTGCCCAAGGTATTGTCGACAGCGTACGCTGGTGCCGTCGTGAACCAATCCGGCTCCTGCGCGGCGCCGCCATAACCCACGATACGCGCCAGCGGCTCGAGCCCCATTTCTTTGACCGCCTTTTCGCTGGCCAAAATGAGCGCCGATGCTCCGTCATTGATGGATGAAGCGTTGGCCGCGGTGATTGTCCCGTCCTTCTGGAATGCCGGTTTGAGTGTCCCAATCTTGTCGGGTTTGCCCGCTGGAGGACCTTCGTCCTGTTTGACCACGACCGCATCACCCTTCTTTTGCGGCACGGAAACCGGCACGATTTCCGCATCGAAAAGGTTTTCCTTTTGAGCTGCAACGGCCCTTCGGAAACTTTCCTTGGCAAACTCGTCTTGGGCTTCGCGCGAGAACTCGAATTTCTTCGCGCAAAGTTCTCCGGCATTTCCCATGTGGAAATTGCCATAAGGATCCCACAAACCATCGTGAATCATTCCATCGATGATTTGCCCATGACCCATGCGATAACCATTACGCGCTTGAGGCATGTAGTACGGAACATTCGACATTGATTCCATACCGCCTGCAATCACCACTTCGGCATCACCGAGCGCAATGCTTTTCGCCCCCAAAATCACCGCTTGCATGCCCGAACCGCAAACCTTGCCCACCGTCGTGGCCGGAACGTTTTTCGGAATATTTGCGTAAATTGCGGCTTGACGGGCAGGCGCTTGACCAATCCCTGCGCTGAGCACGTTGCCCATGAACACTTCACCCACGCGATCCGCAGGTACCTTCGAACGCGAAAGAGCCGCTTCGATCGCCGCTGCGCCGAGTCGCGGAGCGGGAAGAGACGAAAGGGCACCAAGAAATGCTCCGATCGGCGTGCGGGCAGCACCAACGACATAAACGGGTACGGGCAAGGTCATCGCAACTTCTCCAGCAGAGCACGCCATCGCGGGCGCGCGTTGGTTCTGTCGGCAAGGCGATTACCGCGGAGTCGACGCATTTGCAAGCGGCGCCATCCCATCCGCGAACGACGACGTGCGCGCACGCGTCCGCGTGCA
>JBGAOI010000027.1:0-27842 GCA_044221885.1 Polyangium sp. (in: bacteria) | reverse complement strand
CCTACAGCAGCGCACCGGGGATTTGCTATTAGCGCGTCGAACGATTGAGAAAGTTCTGCGCCTCCAAAAGAAATTAGTCTCGACGAATATCGCGACCGAGCATGCGCATGCTCTTACCGTCTTGGGTAGAATCAGCCAACAACAAGGCGATTTACAAGGAGCGGAACAAGCTCTGCGAAAAGCGCTGGAACTCAAAACCACCGTCGCTGCGGAGAATGCCCGAATCATCGCCGAATCCCGTTTGGACTTGGCACGAGTCTTATGCGAGCGTCGCACATTCGACGAAGCTAGCGAGTTGATCAAACAGGCATTGGAGATTTATCAATCGCTACACGGTCATGAGCACACACGTATCGCCGTGTGCCTTCAAGACATGGCACGCGTACACCTATTGAAAGGGGAGTTTCGGCTCGCCAAACAAGCCTTGGAAGAAGCAATCGCGATACATCAAAAACTCGGCGGCAGTGTCTCGCCACCCGACTACGCCACCGCGCTCCATGCACTTGGGTCGACACTCAATATCCTCGGCGATCCCAATGAAGCGGCAGCCGCATTGGAGAAATCAATGCAATTGAACCGACAAATATTCGCGACCAACACTCACCCCTCCATTGCAACTTCGCTCCACGAACTCGGCCTCGTCGAGTTGACTCGGGGAAATCTGGCCCAAGCCCGACAACATTTTCAGCGAACGCTCGAGATCGAACGAAAGCTCTATACCGAAGCAAACCATTACCAAGTTGCGATTACCGAATCGAACCTCGGCATGGTCTTGGCCATGATGGGCGAACGCAATGCGGGCTTGAATTTGGTTCGGTCGGCACACGACGTGTTGCTCAAAAAGCTGGGTCACGATCACCCCGCAACACGTGACGCGGCCGAAAAACTCGCCCAATTTTCTTGATAACGCACGAACTCACCCCTCCCTCTTCACCGCTTTCTCCTCTTCCTTCTCCTCCCCCGCCGCCAATTTCGCCTTGATTGCCCCATACACGCCCATCACGCGTTTCCAATGCGCACGCACGAGCACCGCCAATCCCGCGAGCCACAATAGCCCAATCGGTAACACCACCATGTCCGTCATGTAAAACATCTTCGGTCGGAACGGACGATCCTTCGTCACAAGTTCCCGCGACGAATACAGCGAATGCCGGTAACTCGGCAATGGAAGCGGCACCGGCGTTACGCCCTGCAAAACCCCACCCTCTTTGCCACCCATCCAATTGCCCGTCCGCGAATCCACATCCTTCGGCGCTTCCACCGCCGCCGGCGCAGAAGCCCGCGTCGGTTCGTAATCGACATTCGCGCTTTTCATGGGCGCACGCGATGCCGCCGCAAACAAAAACATCAACGCCAAAAGCCCCAGACCCCCGAGCAGCACCACGGTCGTCGCGGCTCGCGCCGCACCTTTCAAAAACCTCCCCACGAGCCAAATCAAGCCGACCAATCCAAGCCCCACGAGCGTCAACCAAAAACCAGGGTTCCACAAGAAAAACAACGCCGCGAGCAATGTCCCCGCCAATACGCGTATCGCGCGCGCAGGGCCCGCCGGCGTTTCCGCCCCCGGACGGGCCGCCGCGATGCCCACGCCAAACCCAATGCCCGCTCCGAGCAAATCGCTGCCTTCAATCGCCCACTTCGGACGATCGCCGCCCAAAAGCGCCAATGGGAAATATCCCGTGGGCAAACCCACCGTCAAATCAACTCGACTTGCCGTCAAAGCATACGAAGGCATCGGGACGTCAACAGCCCCGACAAACGATTTCCAGCTCGCTTGCGAAAGCGCTTGCGTTTGTACACTTTGACTGCCCGTTTTGAGCGGAATCAGGATTTCCTGGCTCTCTTCGCCTTGACGCATGATCCGCTCGGCTTTTCCACCCGTCGCCAAATAAATCGGGCGACCTCCAGGATCGTACGCCAAATAGTCCACGCCATTGTTCTCGTAATACACGTGGTCGTCCGAAACGACATCCCCGCGCGCGGTCAACACAACCGTTCGTGAATGCGATTTCACGACCGCCGCCAAGGCATCGACCGCCGCCAACGTGGTTACGTTGGCCGTCATTTTTTGGCCTTTTTGCAGCAAAAACAATCGCGATGTCGGCTGCGTTCGTGGAATGGGTGATTCCGCCGAATCTACCTGTCGAGCGTCACCCGAAACGAGCACGCGATGTTCCGCATCGCTTTCCACGAGCCACCATTCGTAAGGCGAACGCGAATCGACCGCCAATGCATCGAATTTCGAAAGCGATCCGGTAATGGTCATTTCTGCCGTACGACCCGACGTGGGCAAAACGAGTTCACCTTCTTCGACGCGAAATCCTGACGCTCCGGTCACATCGAGGACTTTTTCACCGAAAGAAAGCGGCAATCGAACAACCCCCAAGTCCTTGCCCGAACGCATGACGAGCCGATACTCGAACGTGGTTTCTCGTCCAACCCGCACGGCTCGCGACAATTGAAACACCGTGGGCCCCGATTCGACAGACTTTTCTTGGCGGCTCAAATGAATCGTCGCATTGGATAGTCCGGACAAACGAGTTCCTTCCACCACCGCGCCGGACGCAAAATTGCTTTCGAGCGTATTAAGCGGCCCGGGAATCACGAGCGCCAAATCCGTGCCCGGAATCAATTTCCCTTTCAATACGAATTTTTTCGCCGACGTATGCAAAAAATACCGGTCTTGTTCGAATCCGATGGCCGCGTCTTTAGCGTTCTCCGTCACATCTTCGAGACGCACGTCTTTGGGCGGCCCAAAAAGCGGAATATCAACCGCGCCTTCGGTGAGAACTCGCCCCGTGAGTTCGAATTCCAACGGCCCTTCGCCAACTCGACCGGACAAACGCAATCGTTCGAGCACAAAACAACGCGCAACGCATTTGCCGGCTTGGTCACGCTGCGCAATCCACTTGGATAAAGCGTCGAGTTCCCCGGCCCAGCCTGGAGGTGGACTGTTGGAAGAAGATTTGTCCGTCGCTTCCACCTTGGGTTCAGCAGCGATCACAGCCTCTGCGCCCAGCAAAAGAGGCAAGGCTGTAAGCGCGGAACAGAGACGGATTTTTGACGGACTCATGAGACGCTCCTTCGGAGGATCGGACACGGCGTGAGATCCACGGAAGGCACGATAGAACGTCTTGCCAGATGGCGGCAAGGTCCATCACGCGAGGTATCGAACGAAGTGCGTTGGGATAGACAGAAGCCGAGCTCTACCGACCCGGGGTTGAGTACCCCGGATCGGTGATTGGATCCGCAAACGTTGAATTGGTTTGTCGGAGGAGGGTTTGTCTCCGTAAGATTAGCGACGGCGGCGCAAACGCGCAACCGCAAGGCCGATCAAACCGAGGAGGGGCAGCGTCGGGGATGAATCGGTTTGTCCAACCGCTCGGCAACTGCAACTTTCTGGATTCGTCACTCCGCCACCACCGGATCCAGCGCTGCCGCCGGCACCAGCCATGCCACCGCCGACGCCTTCGCCACCAGCACCACCGGCGCCGCCAGCGCCTTCCGTTTGGCACTTGTCATCGCAACCGTCACCAGCGGTCGTATTGCCGTCGTCGCAAGTCTCCGTGCCAGCTTTGACGATCTTGTCGCCACACGTTGCGACAGCACACGCGTTCGTGCAATCGTCCGTATCGTCGGTATTGCCGTCGTCACAGCCTTCAATGCCGTCTTGAACGATACTGTCGCCGCACTTGGCCATGGCACATGCGTTCGTGCAATCGTCCGTGTCGACAGTATTGCCATCGTCGCACGTTTCTTTGCCGGCTTGCACAATGCCATCGCCACACTTCGCGGCGGCGCAGGCGTTGGTGCAATCGTCCGTGTCAACGGCATTGCCGTCATCGCAAACTTCAACGCCCGTCTCGACGAAGCCGTCGCCGCACTTCGCATCAAGACATGCGCTGGTACACTTGTCGGTCGCGTCGGTATTGCCGTCGTCACACGTTTCTTTTCCGGCCTGAACAATGCCATCGCCACAAGTTGCAGCGGCACATGCGTTGGTGCAATCGTCGGTGTCGACGGTATTGCCGTCATCGCAAGCTTCAACGCCCATACGGACAATGCCGTCACCGCACGTTGCCACGATGCACATATTCAAGCACGCGTCTTCGTTGACCGCATTGCCGTCGTCGCATGCTTCGACACCCATTTGGACAAAACCGTCACCGCAGGATGCCGCGACGCACATATTCAAACATGCGTCTTCGTTGACCATATTGCCGTCGTCACAACCTTCAACACCCATTTGGGTGAAGCCATCACCGCAGGATGCTGCAACGCACGTGTTCAAGCATGCGTCTTCGTTGACCATATTGCCGTCGTCACAAGCTTCCATGCCCATATAAACAAAGCCGTCGCCGCAAGATGCCGCGACACACGTGTTCAAGCACGCGTCGTCGTTGTTCATATTGGCGTCGTCGCACGCTTCCATGCCCATATAAACAAAGCCGTCGCCGCAGGATGCCGCGACACATGTGTTCAAGCACGCGTCGTCGTTGTTCATATTACCGTCGTCGCACGCTTCGCCCATGGTCGTGACGCCGTTGCCACAACCTGTAGGCGTGCAATTCGAATCGCAACCATCACCGTCGGTCGTATTGCTGTCGTCGCAGGTTTCATCGGGGGCTGTGATGCCGTTGCCACACGCCGATACGGTGCAGTTGTTATCGCAACCGTCGCCGTTGACCATGTTTCCATCGTCACAAGCTTCGAGATCCATGATGCGAATGCCATCGCCACAGATCGCCGTGCGAGTACCGTACACCTTGAAGGGCATCTCCTGGACCACGTCGGGTGCTGTCGTCGGATTGCCGCTATCGAGCGCTGGTGCCCAAGCGTTGTTCGCATTGATGAATTGCAGCGCGTTCGAGTTGGCACGTCCACGAGCACCGGTAATCGTGACCGACGGAGCAAAGTGCGCGCCGGTTGGTCCCGACGTATCGTTGGACGACCAGTCCACCCAGTAGGTACCTGCGGTTGCCGTAAGAGGCGTTGGCAACGTCACGGTATTCAGCCAAATCTTGCGCGTTATCGTCGTCGCTGTTGGCGTGGGAACGAGCGTATTAAAAATACGATACATCGTCGCATCCACCGACGACGTCATCCGGTTTGTCGTGGCATCGCCGGACAAAACCATCGACGCGGCGATGTTTGGCGCACCATTCCAGACGCGAATCGTATAACTCGCGATGGGCGAAGGTGTCGCGGGTGCCCCCGTTTTATAGGCGTAGAATTCGAAATGCGTAATCGTCCATGTTTCGCCAGGCGGAACGGCAAAATCGTCCGCGACGCGTTGCGATCCCGTGATTGCTGCAAATCCCGCGCTCCCATTGCTCTCTGTGGTGTTGCCGGTGTCGTTCTGGACCTCGCTCCACGTCGTGCCCGCAGGTGCCGCCGTGCCATTCTTGGCCGTCGCGCCCGTGCTGAGCGGACCGTTCGAAAACAACTGAATCGCTTGCGCGTCAACGGACAGAAGCAACGTCGCCGTTGCCGCAAGCAAACCACAGTGAGTCAATGTCATTCGTGTGCCGAGTGTTCGCATGATCTAGTGCTCCCATGCTGTAGAAGAAGCCAACGTTTGTCCACGACTACCATCATGCCGATCCACTGGCAAGAGTTCGTTAGGAATTTTTTACTGCAAGTTTCGCGCTCTCGAGACGCCCGACATCCGACAAACCCCGCCCCGCCAACCACCAAAGTCTTGCGTTACGCCACGGCGTATCGCCCATCGAAACGCAATCCGTTTTACATGGCGCCTTCACGCGCACGATCGCCGCGTGGCCACCAGCGCACATCCAGCACGGCATTACCTAAATTCTTCAATTGAATGCGTACTTCGCCTTCATACCCACAAACCTGCATTGCCCCCTCGATGACCCCCACTTGGTACGTCTCGAGAAACGCTGGCAGATCTCGAAAATGATAATGAAGCCGATCCGAACCAAGCACCTCGACGTCCACTTTGCCAAAATTGAGCACCATCGGATAAGCTCGCGCGCCCATTTCAAATACCCGGCGCATGTCGTTCCCGAGCGCCCCAAAGACGACGCGCCCCAATTGGCTGTTCAGAAGCGCCACATAACTCGACCGACCAAGCCGCCGCAATCCCTCACCCACCGGAACGCCAGGAAAAATTGCCAGGGCCGTACCATGCAAAACGCGCATGTAATCCCCATACGAATAATCGAAAAAATGCACATAACGCTTCGACGCCAATCCGTCACGCCCAAACATTGCATGATTGGGTGCACTCGTACGCAATCGCTCGACAATGTCATGAAAGAAAAGACCCTTACACGTAGCTCCTGCGGGCAACGCACGTACATGCTCATCGAGCACCACGGGTCGAGCGAATCGCGGCATCTCAAAATGCGAGTCTGTTACATCCCGGTGCAAAGGTGACATCCTGAACCGGCGCGCATCCTACCACGAATTTTTGAAGGTGCCGCCGACAATTCAAATGTCTGACACCCCGACCCTCACCGATGTCGCCACAGGGAGAAACAGCCTTTCGCCCCAACATTCCCTTGACGACATTTCAGCTTTGACCGATACATGCATCGATGCAGGATCCGCAGGGCAAGCAGCAGTCCGTCGTCGTCGCGATCGGCGGGCACCTCGAGTCCACCAAAAGGCTCGCGACGAGCCTGAATCGTTTAGGTCCGCAAGCCCGCATCATCTCCTCGACCATCCAAGAGGCTTTACCCCGCGCTGCCACGCTCGCCGCACGCCTCGAAGGAAAGTCCGCGTGTATCGTGATCGCCAATGACGTTACGGCCGACGATCTATACGCATTTCTTCCAGCCATGGTCGAAAAAGACGTGCGCGTCGTATTGGCTCCCGGACTCGGCGCCCATTTCGATCACGACAACATCCCACGCACCTACGTATACGATGCTGGTGCTCGCACGCTCGACCCTTGTTTTCTCGCCCTCGCCGAAGAGATGCGCAAAGAATCCATGGGCGCAGCCACCCACATCATTATCCGTTCTCCCGCGGGACGACGAATCGCCCGCCCCGCTTCCACGCGAAATCCGTTTGTCTCGTACAATAAAATACTCGATTCAAGCTTTTCTGGCACATTCGATCGTATGGGCCTCTGGCTGCGCGATGCGTATGCCATGCTCCACGTTCTTCGCCCCGGCGCCGCGTCGCTCATTGAAGTGACCGAATTCGTCCCCAGCCAAGGTGCCGACCGCTTCACGGCCCACGGCTTTCTGGGTCGCGATTTGTATTGCGAAATCGATTTCGACGCCGAAATGCAAGGTGAAGGGCCACTGGAAGTCGAAGTGGTCATGCGTCGAGGTTCCTTGGTTTGTCGCTGGGGAAAAACCGGCGCATCGCTCACCCGCAAAGCTCTCTTGCGCGACGGTCCCGTGCAACTGGAAGATGTCCCTGATCGTTTGGAAATGGCCGTGAAACACGCCTTGGTCCATACACGACACGGAGACGACTCTTCGATTGCTCTTTCGGAACTCCATATCGCCCGTAACGCCGTCCAGTGGGCACTTCACCAATATGGAAACCGAATCCACAATCGTCCCATCGAACTTTCGCTCGTGCATGTGCCTCGGTATCGCAACAGCTACGACGAACTCGAATTGCCTTCGTTGGCCACGGCGCGTTTGGCCGCGTTTGCGCGAGGTCACGGATTCAAGACAAACGTGGTCGATTTGCAAATTTTGCACGCCCACGAGCCGCTCGAATGTTTTGCCGACGATGAATTGGTTCGCCAATGGCTCGAAGGAAAAACCATTCCCGTCATCACGCAAGCTTTGGAAAAACTTTGGGCTTCGTTTGGGCCGAATCTTCTGACCTCCAAAGAATCCGAAAAACGAACGCTCGTGGGTTTTTCCATTGTCGATTATTTTGGCCATTTTCAAATGAACATCGCCACTTGCCTCGCCCGACTGGTCAAAGAACGTGCAGGATTTCCGACGGTACTTGGCGGCGAGCGCGATCAAGTCGACGGCGATCGAGCGCTCGACACGCCGAGCACCTTTGATTACGTGGTCGACGGCGACGGAGAAGTTCCGCTGCTCGGCCTTTTGCATTTGGAAGCTTATCACGATCGTCGTGCGTCCGATATTCCTGGCGTATGGTCACAACATGACGGTCGCGTTCAGAAAAACAAACTCATTCGTTCGCATCTCAATGCCATGCCTCGTCCCGATTTCGACGACGTGGATTTTTCCCGGTACATGGGTAAACCCACCACCGAACTTCTGGATGCTTTGAAAGAAGCCGGACTTTACAAAGGCGAGGACATCGAACCTTTTGCGTATTTGCCTTATGGTTTCGTCAAAGGTTGCACGGCCAAGTGTGAATTTTGCAGCGCCAAAGAATGGCTCGATATTCAATCGCCCGAAAAAAGCGTCGACGAACTTTTGACGTTCAAAGAAAAGTATGGCGTCCGCGACTTCATGTTTTTGAACAATTTGGTCAATTCGAGCGCCAAGTGGGTCGATAGGTTTTGCCGCCGACTCATTGATACGCAAGCGAATATCCAATGGACCGATTCGTGCCGCCCAACGAACATCTCCGCGGAACTAGCAACGCTAATGCGAGCATCAGGTTGTTTGCTGCTCAATTATGGCGCCGAATCCGGCAGCGACAAAATCCTCGAATTGATGAAAAAGGGCCTTTTGTCGAAAGACATCGTGGATTCATTACGTAATACGCACCGCGCGGGGATCATCAACCGCGTCAACTTCATTGCCGGATATTTTCACGAAACCGACGAAGACGTCGATGCGACGATCGCTCTCGTGGAAACCTTGGCCGAAGAAATCGATATCGTCGGGTGTTTTCAAGGGTTTTACCTATTCCCGGGAATGGGTGTCGAACCCGAAAAAGCGGGCATCGTTTTGCGCGAAGGACTCGATCGCCTCAAGACCGGACAAGCGACGCTGGCTTACGATGAAATTGGTGGGCTGAAGTGGGAAGAAAAGCGCGACCGAATCGATGCTTCACGAAATCGCATTTTGACACGCATGAATGATTTACACATTCGAACGCTCGACAAGATCAACGAATACGATTTGTTTTGGATGTCGCGACGATTCGACAAAGCCACGGTCACGCGGTTTTTGTTGCAGATTCCACGAAGCCCCGTCGGTCGACGCAATCAAGCCGCGCTCTTGCCTGGAGGTCAACGCGGTTTGGCGAGTGCCCACGCGGATAGGCAGGGGTAGAACGACTTTGCTTGCGGATTGCTTACACTTCACCAAACGCTAACAATACTCCAAGCCCCAGCGTTTGTCGAGGCCACCTACGCACCTGCCCATCCGTGTGCACTTCAATGGCGTCCTCCCCTAACACGAGTTTCCCCGGGCAGCCGAATATCGCTCCCAATCGACAACGCACGTCGCGCTCCACATCCGTAGCAAGTGGCGCTGATGGCGGCAAAAATGCCGCCGATTCGTAGTCGACCGTTTGTCCGTTTATTCGAGCGCCGTTGAATACAATCGCCCGCGCCTCATCCCAATAAAACACCGGCCGACCCAGCGCGCGACGTAATGCTCGCCCCACGTCATCCGGCAAAGCCGCAATGATCCTTTCAGCCAAACCAATTGCTCGAGGACAACCAAAGGAACACGGTGTGTACGGGACAACATGCCGCACCACCGAATTGAGCGCCCCATGAAATGTCGCCCCAAGCGCTCGTGTCCGCGCGGCCGTGATATACGCGAGCGCCGCATTGTTGCCTCGTTCCGCAAGTGCCGCAAATGCCGCCACACAACACCGCGGATACCCGAGCAATTCACCAATCGCCATCGCATGGCGACTCGAACCTTCATCCCAATATCGCGCCGCCTGCTCAGCCAACGCCCCGTTTTTCGAGATGAACACATGCGCATTTTGCTCGCCCGTGGGCGCTTCATAAACGCGCCGCCCCGTGGCACCTTCGACGACAAGCGGCAACTCACGAACCACCAGCGTCGTTTCGGCGTATTTTTCTCGCAATGCCGGCAGATCACTCGACGGCAATACCAAATACAATACGGGTTTGTCACCAATCGCAAACGCAGTTTCTTCCAAATGCGACGGCACATTTGCCAGTTCGTCGTCCATCGGCAATAACGGTGCAGAAGATTCAGACTCCGCTTTGGGTTCGTCTTGAAAAATGGCTCGCGGGTCACGTGACCACACCGCCGCACGCGGTGCACCCACGCCCACGCGTGCGCCAGGTTTTACCCGTCCATACCCTCGCGCGTCGTCGTGCACGTAAAGTTCCGCGCCAAACGTTGCCGCGCGCGCGGCAAGCTCGCGCTCCCAAGCTTCATCAAAAATCCCCCGACGCAAAACGACACGCGAAACACCGCGCTCCAAGCATAAACTCGCCCGAAAAAATCCTGGCTCCCCGCCCGACGTCACCACGGCGGCCCGCGGTTTCAGATCGAGCAACGTTTCGATGTCGGCCAACGTCGCGTTTTCCCGCTCGAACAACGCACCTTCGCCAAGCTGCACGGGGTTGGCTCCGAGAATGATGACGGGCGGACGCATTTCGTGTAACGTACAACGTCTCGCCCCGCAACGCGACACCTTTGCATCCAAAACGTCATGCGTTCCCTTCCGATCTATCGCGAAACCGAGTTGTCCGGGCGTGTTACGCCGCGACCAACCCCGGCTCCAGGCGCGATTCTTCCCGCGGCCATCTTGAGCCTCCACAGCCATCGCGATCGGTCTTTCCTCGACGACGTCATTCTGCATCATCTCTCCGGCGCATTGCAATTTGCAGGTATCGAAAATGATCTCGTCGTAGCCGTCTTGCCGCCTGGCAATGAAGAGGCATGGTCGGCTTTGGTCGAGACATTACGCGAGTATCCAACCATTCTTTACGAACGCCTTTGGGATACCGCCATTGTCGAAAAACTCGCTCGAGAACTGCCCGAAGCAATCCTGGTTCGTTTGATTGGAGAACACGATTTGTCGCGGGCTCCAGCTCATCATGTTTGTCCTCCCGATCCATCGGCCGTCATTCAATTGCTTGGAGGTCTCGCCCATCGACCGACGTTTGTCGGAGAATTGCCACGTTATGCGCCCAATGTAAAACCCGTGTACGTCACGAAAGACGCTCGACCGACATCGCCTTCTTTTCCGATTACCGGCAACATCGGTTGTCCCTACCAAACGGATGCACGGGCGAATCCCATTTTTGCTGGTGTCGACATTCCGGAAAACTTCGGTCGTGGTTGCGGATTTTGCACGACGGGGAATCACTACGAATACAAACCCAAAGACGAAGCGCTCGATTGGGCCCTCGTGCAATTGCGGTATCTGCGCACGCACGCGCCGGAACTCCAAACACTCGTTTTGCGCGATCAAAATCCATTTTATTATTTGACCGAATTCGTCGAAGCCGCCGAAAACGAGAATCTTGGGCCCTTTACCTTGCTGATTGAATCTCGCGCCGATTGGTGGCTACAAAACTCGGGCCGATTCGTTCGCGCCCTCGAAGCAGCCAAACGTTCGGCCATTAAACTGGCCCCATTCTTGGTCGGCATTGAAAACTTTTCCCAACCAGAACTCGACCGCTTCAACAAAGGTGCAACGGCAGAAACCTTGGTCAAGTTCCTTGGCGCTTTGCACCGTTGGCATGCCGATTATGCGCCCGCGATGGATCTGTCCCACGCGGCATTCGGGTTCATCATGTTCACTCCGTGGACGACGCTCGACGACGTACGCACGAATTTGGATTGCATTCGACAGACGAACATGAATCGATTCCGTGGGCATTTGCTGTTGTCCCGCGTGCGTCTTTATCCGGACACTGCATTGTATTGGCTCGCCAAACGCGACGGCCTCTTGGTGGACGATTACGCCCGGCCCGAAGACGACGCGAGCACGCGTTATGGGTATTTACCGGCCAAACCTTATCGTTTCCGTGATTCCAAAGTCGCCCGAATCGCCGAACTCGCTACGGAATACATCGCGCAAGAAGGTGGCCGAGACGAACAGCGCCTGCTTGAAGTGCTGCTCGGGCTCGTCGAAAAAGCCGCCGACGCGAATCTCGTTACCGTGGACGACGTACGTCGCGCCATGGAAATCCGCCGAAGCACCGCGCACGACGCAGGACAATCGCCAGACACGTTGTTCCGAGATCCCCCGAGCCTCGATGCGGAAGCGGCCGAGAAAAAACGCCTCATTGCCAAAGTATTGGTCAATGCTCCGCAAATTCCGGTGAATCTTCCAGCTTTTGGTTTGTCGCTCTTGGATGTTCAGGCGGACAAACGCAGCATCGATTTGCTTTTTGGGCTCCGCGATCCAATAACCCGCATCCGGTTCGAATGGGACAAATCCGCAGGACGCCCCAAAATCACGCTCGTTCCGGTCATTGGCGACCTTCAGCGATTTGCACGTGCATTCGAGGTCATGATTTCTCGGCTCGAAAAAGCCACCACGAGCGAACGATTCGAACAGGCCCTCGGGCACGCGAAAGAACTCATTCGGCTCCCCGTGAACATACCGCTCGGTTTTTTCCGACAACTCGTGGCGGGTCTCGACGAACCACAAGGTTTGATTCGTACGGGCTTTTTGTGCAATCAAGATTGCGGCATGTGCTGGCAAGGCCGCGATTGGGGTCGTTTTGGCGCCGATCAAATCTTGCGCTGGATTGAGGACTTACGCCGGGCCGGAGCCCGATCCCTCATCATTTCCGGAGGCGAACCGACACTCGATCCGGAACTCGTTCGGTACGTCGAACACGCGCGACGTTTGGGTTTTACCGATATCACGCTCGAGACGAACGCCATTCAAGCAGCAAAACCAGGACAAGCGGAACGATTGGCCAAAGCGGGCATTACGCATGCCTTCGTTTCCTTGCACAGCGCAGATCCAGCCATTTCTGATGCCATAACCCGAGCCCCCGGTACACACGAACGCACCGTCCGAGGCATTCACGCGCTGCTGGCGGCAAACATTCCGGTCGTCCTCAATGCCGTCATGACCGCCGAAGGCATTGAGCAATTGCCTTCATTGCCGGATTTCATCCACGACACATTTGGAAAGCATCCGCTGCTTTCGAGTTTGATGATTTCGCAACCCACCGAGCCATTCGAGCGATCGCTCTTGCCGACAGTCGTTCCAGATCCGGCACGCGTACGCACGTCTCTCCGCGCGACGCTCGATCGCGCCATCGCGCTGGGCATCAACGTTCGCGGTCTCGATGGACCGTGTGGTCCGCCGCTTTGCGCGTTTGGAGGAGACAAACGCATGTTCTCGGGCAAACCCATTCCGGGTCCGGTGGATTTTCGCAGGTACGTCCCGGCGTGTGATCGTTGCGCCGTGCGAGCTTCGTGTTTCGGTGTACGTCACGTGGAAGTGGAGCTGTTTGGCGAAGGGTGTGTCGAACCCATCACGTCGGCTTGATCAACCTTGGTTTGTCCGAGCGACACAATCGCTGGCCACAAAAAAACAAACCGCCCCGAGGACAAACCCCGGAGCGGCCTTTCTTCGACACGAACGAATCAGCGCTTCTTGACGCCGAGTTGCTGCTGCAACTGGCGGCGCAATTTGCGCACCTGATCATTCGGAAGGTGACGCACGAGTTCCGCAGTGTGGGCTCGTTCGTCGTCCGCCTTGAACGTCAAAATGTACAAAGCGGGGACTTCGAGGCCCTTGGCGAGACGCGAAATCGTCTGAATCGTGATCGCTGCAAGCCCGTGCTCGACGCTCGAAAGATGCCCCTTCGACAATTCACTCGCGTCAGCGAGTTCGGCGAGAGACATGCCTCGCTCAGCGCGAAGCTCACGAATACGGGTACCTACCTGACTGGCAAAAGGATCCGGAACACTTCGTCGCGGCATGTGATTTATTCCGGGATGTCAATCATGATGGCTTGACAAACCCGTTGGCCCTCCTCATGGCCCGTTGTCGACTTCTGTTTGTCGGACCGATACATTTTTCATGAGCGACGGGCCCGGCGTCCCCCACGAATGCTCTGGGCAGCATTGGAGTCATGATGCACGACTCCGACGAACCTGTGTACTAGAAAAACGAACCAATTCGCAGACGAGTCCCCACGACTCGGAATCCGTTTGTCGAACTTTTGCAACAGTTGTTGCGACCACAGATTCAGAGAAAGCAAGTCCCCGCTGTCGGACACGAGAACGCCCGAGACTTCCGATTTGCTTCCCAGAAATCCGAGGAAATTGATCCAACGTCGAACGACGCCTTCGAAAGCCGGTCCACGTGCAAACACGCCAAACGCGGAAACACGACCACGCTGTTCGTCGTGGTGAACAGCTCGACCATGACAACCACGCTACATTCGTTCAAGGAAATGCCGAGACGCGTAAAACGCTTTCCGATTCCCGCGAAATCACGTACGCGCGCGAAATTTTCGCCCAGCTCAATGAGCCACCTGGCCACCGACAAACGGGTTCGTCGCCGGAACGCGAGGAAATCCCCCGCCCGGACGAACCGGATCTGGGCTCGACGAACGGAAATGGCGCGACAAACAGCTACGGGTCACGCGTTGTCATTGACATTCGTCACCAATTGCGCCTGCCGCCTTTGAAACTGGATACGACGGCGATCGTGACGCATCAAAAATCGAGCACGTCGATTGGACACGTCTTGCCACGTCCCTCCCCGCGTGCTCATTCTGCCGCGTCTCGAAGATGAGGAGCGTTCACGAAACGGATGCATGATGAGTCGCACGAGTGACATTTCATTTGCGCCAACGCTTGGCAGTCGGGAGTTGTTCCCGGACCTCGAACCGCTGGTGTATTGCAATCACGCCGCGTTATCGCCGCCTTCGTGGCCAGTGCGACGCGCGATGCAAAACGCGCTCGTGGAATTCGGGCGACGTGGGGCGGGCGCGTATGGCGCGTACATCAGCCAACGCAATCGTTTGCGCGGAAAACTGGCTCACCTGATCGGTGCATCCGCAGACGAAATCGCTTTCATTCCGAACACCTCTTACGGCGTCACAGCAATCGCGTATTCGATTCCTTGGCGCACCAAAGATCGCGTCGTTCTATTCGAGGGCGAATTTCCCGCGAACGTGACTCCTTGGCTCCAAGCGGCAAAACACTTCGATTTGTCGCCCGTGATGCTTTCGGTGCGCGATTTTCTCGAAAGCGACGAACGCGGCCTCACGCGACTCGAAGAAACGTTGAAAGAAGGCGCACGCATCGTCGCCGTCAGCGCCGTGCAGTTTCAATCGGGCCTCCGCATGCCGCTGGAAGCGATGGCCAAGGTTTGTCATGCCCATGGTGCCGAACTCTTTGTCGACGCCATCCAAGCCCTCGGCATCGTGCCCCTCGATCTACGAACCACAACGATCGATTACCTCGCTTCCGGTGGACACAAGTGGCTGATGGGCCCTGAAGGCACGGGCCTTTTGTACGTACGAAAAGAACGCGGTCCTGCCCTTGTCCCGAACCTCGCAAGCTGGCTCAGTCAAGAAGAAGGCCTGCGCTTTTTGCTCGAAGGTCCAAACCTCATGCGTTACGGCGCACCTTTTAAACACGGAGCCCCCATGTTCGAAACGGGTTGCCTCAATGCGATCGGTTTCGTCGGCCTCGAAGCTGCGCTGGATCTCCTCATTTCCCTTGGACCTCAAAACATTTTGAAACACGCGATGCACTGGGCCGATGGCGTCGAACCGGGCCTCGTCGAACGCGGCTTCACGTCCTTGCGTGCGCCAGAAGAGCATCGTCGCAGCGGAATCCTGAGCGTTCTTCCTCCGGCGAACATGTCGGTCATCGACGTGCAACGAGCGCTCGCTACGCGTGGCGTCATTTGCGCGACGCCCGACGGTGCGCTGCGCCTGAGTCCGCACTGGGAGAACAACATCGACGAGGTGGAGCAGGTGCTCTTGTCCGTGGACGATGCGCTGAGCGAGCTCCGTGGTGAACCACGCGCTCGGCATGATGATTGGTGATCAAACCAAATCTATTTTGACGTCCAACCAATCGACATGAAACGAACGCGTCCGTTGCCGCCGACGGAATCGTCCCCGAAAAACAGTGCGCTTGCCGATGGTCCCGCAAACGTGGGCGAAACGTCGGCATTGGCGCCTCCAGCCAAAGCGACCAAGGTTTTACGCGGACCAGGTGGAGCGCCAGGGTTCAGCTCGAAGGCGTCGATCTGCATGCTTTCGCGAATCGCGGCTGCCGTGACGCAGCGACAACGCGCCGCCGCGCAAGAAAGCGCAACCGAACTGATCGTGCTGGCAGAATCTCCCCGGACAAACATCGGCGCGCCGACGAGGGCCCCTCGACTATCGAGGGTCGCGATACGCACACCGGCATCTGCGTTTGCCGTCTCGGATGCGGCATCTTCGATCCACGCGACGACGACGCTATCGCCTGCGACCGCGGCCGTGGGAGATCGCGAATGTCCCGCTGAGGCAAAGAGCCGCATGGGTGGGCCGACTTCTCGCAACGTTTTTGCGTCGAGACGAACCGCGTAGATATCGCCCGTACCTTCATCAGGGTTTTGCCGTGCGTCACTCCAAACAAGGAAGACTTCCTTGCCCTGAAGAACCATTTGTACTTCGGCAGAATCGCCCGGCGCTTCCGTAATGCGGCGATCCGCAACGACTTTCCGCAGGTTGCGATCCACGCGCGCGACGTACACCTCGGCGTTTCCGTCACGAGTATCGACCCACGCGACGATCCAGCCATCGTCAGCACCACCTCGAGGATCCGACGGCGGCGCGTAAGCAATCGCCACATCGCTCGCTTCACTGGGCACATCGCCCTTGGCGACTTTGCGTTTGACGGTCGTCAACGGCTTTTGTGTGATTTTCGAGGGATCCAGACCGAGTTTGGCCAACTGAACCTGCGTCTCGGATTTGTCACGAGAAACCCACGCCATCGCGGCTTCTTCGAGGTTTGGCGTGCGAGCCAAAGCAACGCCCCCAATCGAGACGGCGCGATTCGACACCACGAATGGTTTTCCCAACGTTCCAGTCGGCGAAACCGTTCGTACACCAACGACGGCAAGAGGTTCACCCTTCTTGGCGGGTTTTGCCTGCCCAACGTCGTTTCCTTCGACGAAATACGTAACCCAGGCGGCCAGCGACGTGCCCCCAATGAGCTCCGTTGCCGCAACTTTCGCGAGATGATCCCCATCGTAGATGCTCGTCACCGAACGTGCGTACGGCGGTGATTCGTCGGGATCACGCGATGCGGGCGCCGTCCACGAGGTTTTCCGCAGGGGCAAATCGAGCATCGCTACGGTCGCGGGTGATCCAGGAACGGAGGCCAGTGTCGTGCAGGTGCCCGATTGACACGACAAACTGCGCGTGAGTTCCGGAATGCCGTCTGTCGCGGCAAACGTTTCCGCACGTAACGGTTCGGATGCGCGAACCGAAAGATCTGGACCAAAACGCACAAAGGCCGGCCAAATGGGTGAATCGGCCGTCACGGGACGGGACGCTGTACCCATCGGAGCCAAGGTCGTCACGGCAAACCCGTCTCCATCCGCAACGATGTCGGGCGGACCGCTGGCGCTAAACGTCAAGGTTGCGCGTTCGTTTCGAAGAACCGCATCAGCGTCCAGCAATCCGAGGTGAATGAGTCGACCTTCACGCGGTGAACGCATCAGGTCTTCCCAAGCCAGCAGCGTTCGTGGGTTTGTCCCGAGACCACCCACCACCGAAACCAACGCTTGTTCACCCAAGTGCGGCGTGGCTCGATGTGGTGCCGCGACGATGCGCCCACCTCGCTCGATTGTCGCGACGTACACACACGAGTCGATTTCGCGCACATCCGTCCATGCAAGCAACGTGCGTGCGCCCGCGCGCGTGACCACGAGATCACCTTGCGCAGTCGCTTCCGCACTCACCGTTACCGGAGGCGAGACCTTGCCATCGAGATCAACGTCCGCGTAAAGGACGCGGCCTGTACGTCCAGGTTCCGCCGGATCCGTCGAGGCATCGACCAAGGTCGCCAGCGCAGCGCCTCCATCCGATTGCGTGATGCCCCAGCCGAGAACACGTCGCGCGAGCACCACGCCCGCGCCAGGTGTTTGTCCTGGCTTCATGGGCACAGCAATCACGTCCACGAACGTATCGCGCGGGACTTCCCACACCACGAGCGCCGAGTTTGTCCCGGCAATCACCTCGACAAATGCGACATCTTCCGCGGATTGAGCCAGGTTGGAGGCGACGCCACGTGCACGACCTGCGGCATCGAGCGTCACGGCACGAACCGTTGCGTTGCCTCGATTTCCTTCCACCCACGCCACGATCCAGCCTTCACCGACAGGCGTCATGGCCACATGAGCGATGTCTCCAACGCTGATGCCCAAGTCGACGTTGTCGCCTTTCGGCGTTCCATCAAGGCCGAGCAACCGCGAAAAAAACCGCCCTTTGGCGTTAAAAACGAGAAGCATCTCCTCGCCGCGTCGCGCCACGTACGGCACGGAGGATTCGTCTTCGAGACGCGCGATCACGTGCGCCGGCAACATCGCAGGTTGGTCGGGAGCAACGAGGGGCGGGGCGACTTTCTCCGGGGGCGTGCGAACGATTTTTGGCCGTATGCGAGGTATTGTTTTTGTCGACGAACCTCCGCACGCAAGCGCGACAAACGCGGAAGCAACGACCGTCATGAACAACCCGCCACGGGCCGGCAATCTTCGCATGGTCGGACCATGCCAGAGCCCATCGATCGAGGCCAGCTCTTGGACAACGTGTCACGAAGTCGGTGTGGACGGGAGCTTCTCTGGACGAAATGTCGTATCGACGGGCGGGGGTTTGTCGAGGAGCGCTGGACCCGCGACGGGCAGCAAAATCTCGAAAACCGCGCCGCCTTTGGTTGCCTCTCGATACGTGATTTCCCCGCCGTGCTCGAAAACCATGCGATGCACGATGGCCAAACCAAGCCCGGTCCCCTTTTCCTTGCTCGTCGCGTAAGGCTCGAAGAGTCGCGGCAGGATTTCCGGGGGCACACCAGGACCGTTGTCCCGGACGACAATGCGCACTTTGTCGTCACCTGCAGGATCGATCGTCACGACCACACGAGGATCTGGACGCATCACACTCGCAGCATCGAGTCCGTTTTGGACGAGGTTTGTCAGGACCTGCACCATCTGATCGCGATCGGCCATCACGTTGGGAATGGCTTCTGCCTTCAATTCCACACGTTTTGTGCCCGTTTTCTCGACACCTTCGCCCGCAGACGCATGAAGCGTCACGACCCCGCGGGCCACTTCGACGAGATCGATCGGTTCGGGTTTGGGTGGCGGAAGCCGCGCAAACTTCGTGAATTCCGAAACGATGTTCGCAATGCGATGCACTTCTTGCAGCACTGTCGCCGTGGCTTCTTCGAAGTATTCGTCAAACGCCGGATCGTCACGTGCCCGCAATCGCCGCAACGTTTCAACCGCAGCCCGAATCGGAGCCAGTGGATTTTTGATTTCATGCGCCACTTGTCGAGCCACTTCACGCCGCGCAGAGATGCGCTCCGTGGCCGCCAATCGCCGCCGCATCGATGCCAATTCGGCAATCGTTCGGTTGTAGGCATCGGCCAACTGCGTCAGTTCTCGACTGCCTCGGCTGGTGATCGTTTTCGGTTCACCCACCACAACCTCGCGCGTCTCGCGGGCCAACTCGACGATCGGCCGTGACAAACTACGGGCCAGAAGAATCGCAAACGCCAAACCGACGAGAACGGCTGCGGCACCAGCGATCATCACCGACTCATCGAGCTGTTTCAGGGCGGTGCGAAGCGTCTCCTTCGTCGTGGTCACGATCACCCGCATACCTGCGACGTCTTTCACCTCCACGACGCGAACCACAACATCCGGCGAGTTTGTCGGGGGTGGATTGTCTCGCCCAACCTCCAGCTTCACGGCATGCGACGCGCCGATTCGTTCGAGGATCGCATCGACCCGCCGTGATCCCACGAGGCCAACTTCCACACCAGCTTCGGCATGCGTACAAAACGCTTCGAGCGATCCTGCATCATTGGGGCCTTCCGTTCGCCACGAAACGCTCGACTCGCCTACGGCCTGGATGAGTTTTGCCAGACGAACATCGATCGTCCCCGTACGCTTTTTGTCGGTCGCGGCCAGGACGAACCCTTTGTCGGTGATGAGTGCCAACTCGTCAAGGCCCAGCGCCGGAGCCTGATTCGGAACGAAAATGTTCCAACGCAGCCGATGCGTGTCGTCGACTTTCTTGGGATCGCCACGCCCCTTGCTCATCGTCGTCAACACGTCATCCACGAACGTGTCGTGCGTGCAGAGCGGTTTGAAGAGCTGTTCCAGCGCCTTGACCTCGCGACCCATCTCCTTCTGCACCCGCACAGCAGCCGCTTCGACCCTATTTTCGTAGTCTTTTTCGATCGTTTGTCGCGTCGAACGATGCAGGGAAAAGCCAACGAGCGCCGTGGCAAGTACGGCAATGAACGTGAAGGCGAGCATCAATCGCGTGGCAAGACTCACAGGAATGCAACGACGATGACCCGGAAGGACTTCCCTTGCGAGTGCCTCGTCACGAAAGCCCAGGAAGACCAGGTCCCAAGGGCCGATGTGGGATCGTTTGTCTTACGGAACTGCTTCGGAGCTAATCGGCCAAATCCGCGCGCTTGAAGGGCTTTTTCCGCACGTTACTCACACTTGACGTAATTCAAGACACAATAACATGCGCTTCCAACGCTGACTGTCCGTTCATGGTGGGGGCCCAAAGTCGGCGCGATCGTGCGGGAAGTGAAGCCGCTCCTTGCACGTGCCCCCTCTGGGCTTTTAACCTCGGCAAGCCCTCGTGTCTCGTTTACCAAAACTCCGCTCATCATGAGTGGAGTCGAGACCCGTTGTGCCTCACCCTCAGGCCGCGTCCAACATGAACTCAAGGCAGCTCGGCCCTCCCGCCGTTGTTCTCATTGCCGCCATCGTCTTCGGAATGGGCTCGAAGTCCCTGCTTCGAGACTACACATCCGAACTTTTCTACCTCGTTGGCCTTGGCGCCGCGATCGCGATCTTCATCGCGAGTTCGTCGCAAGGTGCATCGGTTCGTCTTGGCGGACTGGTCGATGCACTCAAAGCCGCCGCACGAGGTAAAAAGCCAAGCATTCCCGAAGGTGTCAGCGGTGACCTCGCTGATGTCTACGACGAAGTCGTTCGTCTCGCCAAACGCACCAACGAACTCGATGCTGAAGTGAAAAAGCTCGAGGAAGGCGGTGGTGCAAGCAGCGTGAACATCGACGAAGTGCTCGATGCGCTGCAACGAGCGTCGAACGGGGAACGTGTTCGTGCACCTTCAGGCACGAAGCCCGAGATGGCTCGCATCTACTCCGAGTTGTCCGTGGTGTCGGAAGCCGTACGCGATGCTTCGAACAACGCGGAAAAGAAGGCGCTTGTCGCGGAAGAACGCGCACGCTCGGCCGAGCAAAAGGCTCAAGCATCCGAGCAACGCCTCGCTTCGCTCGAGCAACGCATTTCGAGTGCCGAGCAGCGAGCGATGATCGCGGAGCAGTCCCTGGCCGCAGCCGACCAACGCTTGCAACAAGCGGAACATCGCGCATCAGCCGCGGAACAACGCGAATCGCAGAATCGTGGCGATGTTGCCGAACTGCTCGCGTCGTTCGAGATGGACGTCGTCGAGGGGATTCAGCGAGCTCTCGCGGGTGAACGAGTTCGTCCTCCGCCCGGCGCCAAACCCGAAGTTTCTCGCATTTTCATGGAGATTTCGAGCATCGGGGAACGCCTCACGTCCGCCGAGCAACGCGACAATCAGCGCAAAGCAGAACTCGCCGACACGATGCGCATGCTCGAAGGCGAACTCGTCGATGCTGTACAACGTGCTGCTTCTGGCGAACGGATTCGTCCACCCGCAGGCGCACGGCCCGAGGTTGCACGGATTTTCATGGAGCTGAGTGGCATCAGCGAACGCCTCATCGGCTCGGAGCAACGTGATCAGAAGCGTCGCGCGGACCTCGGTGAAGTGCTCGGCATCGTGGAAGATTACTTGCCGCGCCTTGGTGATGGTCTCGGGACCGTCATGGCGTCCGTGGAGCAAACCTCCGCGAATTCTCGCGAAATCAACAACTCGCTCAGTGGGTTTGCCCAATCGATCGAGATGCTCGCGACGAGCGCGGAAGAGTCGAGCTCGAGCATTCTCGAGATGACGGCAACGAGTGACGAAGTTGCTGAAAACGTCGGCGAACTTGCGGCAAGTGTGCGTGAAACCGTCTCGTCGATCGAAGAGATGGCGTACTCGATTCGCGAAGTCGCCAAGAACGTCGACGGTTTGTCTTTGACAGCCGAAGAGACGTCGTCGTCGATGAATCAGATGGACGTGTCGATTGACCAAGTGCAATCGAACGCAAACGAAACGGCGCGTTTGTCCGAGGAAGTCGCGATGGACGCTGAAAAAGGCGCCGAAGCGATTCTCAAGACGATCAGCGAAATCTACCGCATCAAAGAATCGAGCCAGGAAGCCGTCAGCGTTATTTCGAACCTGAACTTCCGCATCGAAGCCATCGGTCAGATCCTCGACACCATCGACGAAGTCGCCGAACAGACAAACCTCTTGGCCCTCAACGCCGCCATTCTTTCCGCACAAGCGGGTGAACACGGCAAAGGGTTCCAAGTCGTTGCTGAACAAATCAAAGAACTCGCCGATCGTTCGAGCGCTTCGACCAAAGACATCTCGGACCTCATCAAGACGATCCAGCAAGAGTCCAAGAACGCAATCGCCGCCGTCGAACGCGGTGCTTTGCGTGTCGAATCAGGTGTCGAGGTTTCCAACGAAGCCGAACGCGCGCTGAAGAAGATCACCGAGAGTTCGCAGAAGTCGACGAACATGGTGCGCGCCATCGCGCGAGCGACCGTCGAGCAAGCCAAAGGCTCGAAGCAAGTCACGGATGCCATCGGACGCATTGCAGAAACCGTGCAGCAGATCGCCGCAGCAACGGCCGAACAAGCCCGCGGCTCGGAGCTCATCATGAAGAGCGCCGAGAAGATGCGAACGATCACGCAACACGTGGAACGCTCGAGCCAAGAGCAAGCACGTGGCGGTCGTCAGATGACCAGCTCGATCGAGCAGATCTCGGCGATGGTCAACAACCTCAACGCCTCGCAACGAAGCTGGAGTCACAAGGGCGAACAGATCATCGACGCGGCCAAGAAGATCGAAGAAGCCGCGCGCGCCCAAGAACAAACGATTCGCCAGCTTGGCAACGCAATCGAACGATTGCGTCGGAGCGTCTCCGCGTAGCGGTCGGCGCGGACAAACCAGCTCCGCGCCACCCGAGGTCCCATGGCAGTCAAGATCACGGTGCGGCAAGCCGACCAGGCCCTCGAGTCCGAGGACAAACCCGCCGCATCCGATGCAGCGCAAACCAACGAAGCATCTCTCATCTTCGACATGCCGCGCATCTTCATCGGCCGCGGTGAAAGTTCCGATCTGCGACTGCCCGATCCCAGCGTGAGCGCTCGCCACGCATCTCTGAGACAACGCGGAAACGAAGTCGTCATCGTCGACGAAGGCAGCACCAACGGCACAGCTCTCGATGCCGTGCTGCTCGCGCCGCAATCACCACGCGTCGTGCGTACGGGTGACCTCGTGCGCGTAGGTCGCGTGTGGCTCGAGATTCGCATCGATCCCTTGCTCATCGCCAATGCGAATCCCACGTCGGCCAAAGCGCTGGCGCTGAACCTCATCACGCAAGCGTTGGCGACCCAAGGCGAAGACGGAGGTCCAAGGCTCGTGGTGACGGCTGGGCCGGATGCAGGAAAATCGCTCGAGTTGCCCGATGTAACGCGGCGCTATGTCGTGGGACGTGCCCCCGACGTGGACCTTGTGCTGGAGGATGAAACGGCTGCACGCCGACACATCGAGCTGGGGGTCAAGGGCGATTCGTTGGTGGTCAAAGATTTGGGTTCCAATGCGGCAAACCTCGAAGGAGCCGCGCTTGGACGCGCCGATACACCTTGGCGCGTGGGACAAACCCTGACGATCGGCAAGAATTCCTTGGTGTTCGAATATCCCGCCGCCGTGGCGCTCGCCGAACTTTCGCGCTGTGCCGACGAGGTGATGCAAGCGAGCGACGTGCCGCCAAAGCCGAGATCTGCCAACGACGAAACCCCTGCCCCTCCAGAAGTCTCCGAGCCACTGCCGTTTCCAACGGGCCCGGCATCGGTGCGCCAAGGTTCGTCCAACGAATCGAGCTGGAGTTTTGCCGACGGGATGGTTTTTCTTTTCGCCGCCGTCGTGCTGCTAGCGAGCGTGCTTGGTTTTGTGTGGCTGCTTCAGAAATAGCCTGAAATTCAGCGCTTTTTCTTCTTCATCTTGGGTTTGTCCGCCTTCTTGGATTTGGAAGGCTTCGACGGCTTCGACGGCTTCGCGTCTCGGCCTTTGCGTGAAGGTTTTTCGTTCACGGTGGCCTTGGTTTTTTTGGTCCGACGCTTGGGTTTGTCACGTGCAAACCCTTCATCACTTTCGGAAGGTCCTTCACCCAGCTCGTCGGCGTCTCGGGGCAAACGCTTGGCCAACACCATACGGCGCATGAGCGCTACGTCTTCGATCTGCACGAGCATCGTGTCGCCGAACGTGATCCGTTCGCCACTCCGCGCGCCAACGACGTACAACCCCGTTTCATCCAGCGCGTAACTGTCGTTCCCGAGTGACTCGAGGCGCACCAGCACATCCACGTAGGGATGTTCAATACTGACAAACACGCCTGAACCGACGAGGCTCGTCACGACGCCTTCGTAGATCGATCCGATAAACGCCCGCATGTAGAGAGCGCGGTAGAGGTCGACGACTTCGCGTTCGATATCCATGCCTTTGCGTTCGCAATCGGACGCGGTCGTCGCGGCCAAGCGAAGCCGTTCCTCGGCTTCATCGCTTTGATCGATGGGCTCGCGCCGCAACATGGCGCGCACAGCGCGATGCACGATGAGGTCTGGGTAACGACGAATGGGCGATGTGAAGTGCAGGTAGGCGCTCGAAGCGAGGCCGAAGTGCCCGACGTTCACGACGTCGTATTGAGCTTGTTTCATCGCGCGGAGCAGAAGCGAATGCAGGACCTGTTTGCGCGGATGCACGCTGATGCGTTTCAGGAACGTGGACAAACGCTTGGGGTCCAAAGCATCTTCCGGTTCGAACGCCACATCGAGCGCGGTGCACATCGCGACAAACCGTTCGAGTCGCGCGGGATCTGGCGGAGCATGGCAACGAAAGATGGTCGGGATGGTTTTCGCCGTGAGTTGCTGGGCCACGGTTTCATTGGCCAAAAGCATCAGCTCTTCGACGATCTGATACGCCTTCTTGATGCCTGGATCCTGAGCTCGTTTGACGACGTCCGTGGGTTCGCCCGTTTCGGCATTCAGCACGACCTTCGCTTCCGGCAAGTCGAAATCGAGGGCTCCGCGACGCAGGCGCTGCGCCCGCAAAAGTCGCGTGAGCTCGTACATGACCACGAGATCGTCACGCATCGCTTCAGCGTCGGGGTTTGTCGGGCCTTCCTGCACGAGCCCCAGCGTGCGTGCGACGCCTCCGTACGTGAGCTTCGCGCGCGAACGCATGAAGCCTTCAAAAAGACGCGCATGGGTCACATGGGCCGTCGCATCGAGGTCGATCTCGACACACTGGCAAAGCCGCACGACGTTGGGCAAAAGCGAACACAAGTTCGACGACAAAGCCCGCGGAAGCATGGGAATCGCGCGATCCGGCAAGTAGATCGAGTTGGCGCGTTGCAGAGCGCTTTCATCGAGCGCGGTTCCCGGACGAACGTAATACGACACATCGGCAATCGCGACCCAGATGCGGTACGTCCCGTCTTCGTTGCGGACGACCCACACAGCATCGTCATGATCGCGAGCATCTTCGGGATCGATCGTCGGTAGTGGCAAGTGCGTCAGGTCTTCGCGCCCGACGAGCGCATCGGCAGATACTTCACTTCCGTACGATTCAGCTTCGGCAATGACGGCAGGCGAATGGGGTTCCTCGATGCCTTCGCGCATGAGGATCTTGGCCACTTCAACGTTGGGATCGCCTGGCGCGCCAAGAACCGCTTCGAGTTTGCCCTCGGGATTTTCGTCTTTGAGCTCGGGAAAACGCGTGATTGTGATGACAGCGGCGCTGCCGTCTTCGATACGCATCATCGCTTCTTTGGCCAGGACAATCGGGCCACGGATGCGATTGTCGTCGGGCTCGAGCCACAAACTTCGGCCACGTTTGCGCACGATGCCGGCGATGCGTGGACTCCGTCGTTTGACGATACGCAACACTTCGCCTTCGGCGCCGCGGCGTGAACGCGTCACGATGCGGATCGCAACCGTGTCGCCGTGCATCGCGCCCGCGATGCTTTCCGCCGGAATGAAGGCATCCTCGGACAAACCAGCGCCCGAAACGAACCCAAACCCGCGCGGATTGAAGGTGAAAATGCCTAAATATTCGGTGTGTTTCGGTACTTGGCGCGCGGCTTTGGCCAAACGAAAACGTTGACCCGACAGCGAAACGACAGTCCCATCCCAACACAAGTCGTCGAGCACGCGGCGCAACGCTTCGTACGCTCCCTCGGTCAAACCGATACGTTCGGCGATCTCATGGATGTGGACGGGTTGATTTTGTTCGGCGAGCACGTCGATGACGGCTGCGCGTCCGAGCTGAGTCATGAGAAAAACGTGCGTTCTCGAAGATTCCGAGAAACGACTTCTCCAAGAGCCAACGAATTTGTAGTCACGGCGAGGATAAGAAGAACCCCCGTTGTGCAAGTGTGGTTGGGGCTCGTAGCACGTAATGCACCAAGTGGGCTGCGAAAGGCCCGTGGTTGTGCGAAAGATGAGGCTCAATGCGTCTGGTCCCCGTTCTTTTGCTCCGGTTTGCGTTGCTCGTGGCGATTGCCGCGTCGGCAGCGCTCGTCGTCGATTACGCAAATGCTGGAGATCCGGCGTTTTGTGGCGTGACGTCGGGCTGTTTCGCCGTACGAACCTCCGGCTACGCGTACCTCTTCGGCCAAATCCAACTGCCGTACGTGGGACTCGTCGCGTACGCGACACTGTTTGGCCTCGCGTTTGTCGCCAAGAACCGCATCACTTACGGGGCGATTGCGGGCATGACCACGCTTGGAGGCTTGTTTGCGGGGTACTTGCTGTACCTGCAACACTCGGTCATCGGGGCCATGTGTCCATGGTGCGTCGCGGTGGATACGTCGGCGATCGTCGCGGGGGGCGCATCTTTGTGGGCGTTGTCGAACGCGATGAAAGACGAAGCTTCGGTCCAACTGCCCAAGGCTTCGAACGTGCCCATGGTTTGGCTTGGCGCAGCTCTCCTCGCGTTTGGAGCGCCCGTTGTCTGGGGGCGTTTTCCCACGGAACCACCCATGGCGCCGGCCATTCAACAGGAACAGGTCCCGGGCAAACTCACCATCATCGCCTTCACGGATTTCGAATGTCCGTTTTGTCGGCGACTGCATCCGGTGTTGCACAAGGTGCTGGAGCAACATGCGGAACGAGTGCATTTCACGCGGAAAATGAATCCTCTTTCAGGTCATCCCGGCGCTGAACCAGCCGCGCTCGCATACCTGTGTACGCCCGAGCCTTTGCGTGAAGCCGTAGCGGACAAACTCTACGCGGCGACACCGGACAAACTCACGCCGGAGGGCGCCGTGCTCCTTGCGGTGAGTGCAGGTGCGGATGCGACGGCGATGACGGCGTGTACGAAGTCCGAAGAAACGAAGGCGAAACTCGAAGCGGAGAAGAAGTTGTTCGGAGAGCTTGGGGGACGCGGTTTGCCGTTTACGTTCGTGGGCAAACGGGTGGTGCTGGGGGCAAATGCGGAGGGGCTCGAGTCAGCAGTGGCGAGTGAACTTGCGGGCGAACACTTCAGTTTGCCGTTGTGGGCGATGTTCGTGGTGCTCGGATTGGTGTTTGTCGGG
>JBGAOI010000279.1:0-8917 GCA_044221885.1 Polyangium sp. (in: bacteria) | reverse complement strand
TGATCCAACACATGCGGATCGATTTGATTGATCACGCGCCGACAACGATGTCCTTCGCGCGTCCGCGACACATTGATACAGGTTTACCCATTCGGAAAATGACGATTGACTGCACTCGTGATCGGAATGAACTTTCTCCGCGGTAAAACCAAAACGTAACAGCAATACCAAGGTCGCGACTTCATCCTGATTTGGATGGAAGACGAAAAAACAATAACGCCTCTGCGCGAAGCCCATTTCGGACCGGCATCGACGCAAAAACGCCTCGATTCGATGGTTGATTACTTGGCGAGTTCGGCCCTGATGGCCATAACGATTTCGCTCGTATCGAAGCTATCGTTGGGATTGTTCGGATCGTCGCCGGGGTAGGTCGGGGATGCCCAATGTTTGACGAGTTTTCCGTCCTTTGAAATCAGATACTTGTGGAAATTCCACGTCGGATCGAGACCCACGACGGGTCCAGGATCCGGCTGGGAAAGAATCCACTTCCAAACGGGTTGTGCCTCTTCGGGCCCAGCGCCGTCGACATCGTGCACGTGCCCAATGGCGAATTGTTTGAAGGTCAGGTTGTACGAATTGATGCACATATCGATCTGCCCGCTGGAACCTCCTTGCATTCCGAAATCATTGCTGAGAAATCCAAGTACCTCGAAGTTTTGACCAACGAAACTTTCCTCCAAGACCTGGAGGCCCGCATATTGCGGCGTGTACCCTCACGCAGCAGCGGTATTGACGATCAGGAGCACCTTGCCGCGATATTTGCACATCGAAACAGGATCGATGTCATTGATATCGTACGACTTGGCCGAGTTTTCGTAAAGACTTCCCGGTTCGGCCGGTGGATCACAGACGAAGGCAACAGGTGCCCCGCCAAACCCACCCGCGCCGACGGTCGCTCCTGTGGAAGACGACGACGAAGCCATCATCCCGCTGGTACTTCCAGACGAACTCGAGCTCGTCGCGTCTTTGGAACCTCCGCTTCCCCCATTGCCGCCGGCAGCACCCGTTATGCCGGTGGAGGTTCCACCGTCAGAACAGGCAAACGCCCATAAGCCAATTCCGAGCACAAAACCGACATGTGCTCCATTTTTCAAGCGTCTCATCATGTCACCTCGCCATGGCCGGATTGAACTGACCAAAGCAAAAGCATACACGAAAATCCTGACTGCGAGAGACCGGAGAGTCGTGGTAAGCTCGCATTATGAAGACCTTACTCCGCTCATCGATGTTTGCTGCATTCTCTACAGCTGCGCTTCTTACACTCGTGGTTCCAGGATGTCGCACCGACGCTGAAGCCGTATGCGATTACGAGTGCGAATGCGAGGGGTGCAGCAACGCGCAACTCGACAATTGCTACTTCGACCAGCTCGACAAGGAGCGCGAAGCCGACGCCAAAGGCTGCCTTGATTTTTATGATGATCTCAAGGCGTGCGAATATGACACCTGGTTCTGCAAGTCAGGTAACGAGTTCGATACGGCATGCAAGACCGAAAAAGAGCGGTACGACAACTGCCGAAAGTAGTTAAGAAGAAATTGCGCCGCCTCTGCGACGTGCAGGCCGGTTGAACGTTTCGCGTTCAATCCCTCAATCCAGTCTACGATGGGGGGAAGAGTCCCCCCAAACCCCTAATTTCATGCGGTGCAGGGCTTCTGGTGGGGAACTGCTACATTCAAGGGCTCGCCGAACGGGCGAAATCTATGCCCGTGAGAATGCCTCGAACGCGGCGATCGTGCACAGCAAGCACGCGACGAGCTCGCGTCGCAACCGCTTGTCCTGCCGCACGATACAGGGGTGTTCGGATATCCAAACAGAGCATCGCGTAATTCATCACCTCTTCCACTTGCGTTTCAGGCGGCAACTCACGAGCTTCCAACGCTTCGACCTGCGTGAAGACACCAATCGGTGACTCGTCTTCATCGACGACAACAAGGCCACTCACGTGCGCATTTCGCAATCGATCCGTCGCTGTGGACACCGAAGCGGTGTGTTCGATGGTGAAGACCGGATGGACCATGAAGTCACTGATCGGTCCGGTCAAACGTTTGTCTCGGATAGCGGCGAGAATTTCTTTGGTGCTGAAGACTCCGACGAGGTTCGGTCGTGATTCATCGGATGACGAAGCATCGCGCACGAAGATTCGGTGGATGTGGTGTTTGACGAGCAGCTTCGCGGCTTCGGACACGTGTGCGTCAGGAAGAACCGTCACCGGATTGGCTGTGACGATGTCCTTGGCACATTGGTTGGGCAACTCGAGCAACGCGCCAGTACGCGCTCGACGCTTCGCTTCCACGCGACCGATACGCAAAAGGTCCGTACGCGAGAGCACGCCGGTACAACCGCCGGCTTCGTCGACGATGGGAACACACGAAATACCAAAACGATTCAGCGTTGCGTCGACTTCTGTGAGCGTCGCTGTTTCGGGCATCGTGACGATGGTTTCGCTCATGTAGAGCGACACGGGCATTGCAAAGTGGGCCATGACGTTGCGAACAGGCAAGATGCCTGCCGCGTAAAAATCGCGCTTGATTCGGCCTTTTCTGTTTTTCACCGCGCATGTTTTGCGCCATGACGCACATCTTGCGCCGTCCTCTCGGGACCCGCATTGTGTTCGCCGAGTTGCGATAAGCTCGCTTGAGCCCTCCACGTTCGAAGCCATCCATGACCACCTCCATCCTCGCAAAACTCCCGCTGCAAGCGCGTTTACGCCTGCACTTGGCCACGCTGCTCGTTTCGGGTTTCACGTTCATCTACGCGCGCCTGGTGTGCGTGTACATGTGCAGTTTGTCTCCGGAGGAGCTCATTCGATCCATCGCGTCGCTCTGTGTGTTCCATATGATGGTGCGCGAATTTGCGCTTCGTCTGACGCGCTTTGATCCGGCGACTGCTCCGGCTCGACGAGCGTATTGGGTCTCGGTCGGAACATGGTTTGTCGCGGGACTCGCCGGCATCGCCTTGCACGCCGCGCTTCATCCGCACTTTCCTTTGGGCAGCCATTTCAAATTCGCGATCGGTTATTGGGTGCTCGGCGGAGGCATCGTGGGGCAACTCGAGTATCTTCTTTTCGAGCGCGTCCTGCCAAACGCTGCGAGCAACACAGCGCATCGTTTGCATGAGCGTCTTGGGCGACGATTGATCGAAGGGTACGTCATTTTCACGACGGCTCCGGCCGTTGTCCTGCTCTTGACCCTTCGGCGCATCATCGAAGAAGTGCATGGCGAACGTCGGTATGTGCTCGAAGCAACGGCGTTGGGATTCGGGTTTGTCGTGGCTGCACTGTGGGGCGCCGTCGGATTTGGTCGCAGTTTACGCCACGATTCTGAACGATTGCTCGATGCCGTACGCAAAGTGGGCGAAGGCAACTTCGAGCCTTGTGTGTCGACGAGCCGGCCGGACGAGTTGTCCTTGGTCGCGGCTGGTATCAACGACATGGCCAACGGACTTTTGCTTCGGGAACGAATTCGCGAAGCGTTTGGACGGTTTGTCTCTCCGGAAGTCGCGCACGAGTTCATCGAGACATACGCGCGGGAAGGTCGTCAAGCCGAACTGGGCGGGAAGAAACGTAATGTCGTAATCTTGTTTAGCGACTTGCGCGACTTCACACCGCTCAGTGAATCATTGTCCCCAGAAAAACTCATTGATGTGTTGAATGGGTACTTTACGGAAATGGTTGGAGCCATTCACGATCAAAATGGTATCGTCGACAAGTTCATCGGTGACGCGGTATTGGCCGTATTTGGCTTGACAAACGATCCGTCGGGAACCGAGCCTGCCGTCGCGGCGGTGCGAGCGGCTGTGGACATGCAAAAACGGCTTGCAACGTACAATGAAAAACTTCGCAGCGAGGGGCTCGAGTTGCGATCGGGGATTGGGATTCACGCTGGGGATGTGGTGGCCGGGTATTTGGGTAGCGCCGAGCGGCTCGAATTTACGGTGATTGGGCACAACGTGAATGTCGCAGCACGGATTGAAAGTCACGCCAAGGCGCCAAAACCGCCGATTCTTTTGAGTGCGGAAGTTGCAAAACGTGTTCAGGATGCGCTGGATGTAAAAGAAGTGGGAACGGTGGCGTTAAAGGGCGTTGGCGACGAGATGACCGTGTTTACGGTCGCCGCAATGGCCCCTGCCTGAATCCAATGCCAAAAAGCTTCAAGAATTCGACAACGCAGGCGTATTCGTGGCGCGCGGAATAGGCCGTTTGTCCGCCTTCGTGTCTGCCGCCGGTCGCGCATTGCCAAAGCGCAGTATTGCCGGGACCAATCCCACGATTCCCAGCAAAAGCAGCGGATATCCGGCAAGCGCCAACGCATGCGATTTGATGACGATTCCCGCCAGCCCGAGCATGAATACAATGGGCAAACATGCTTGGACCCGATGCGCATACGTCATGCGACCATCGAGAAACGTCAAACCAACCGCCAGACATCCGGCACCCACGGATCCGACCGATCCGGCAATCATGGATTCAATGCCCCCACGAGCCACCACGAGGGCCACAAGGCCGGCAATCGAAAGTCCGGCGGCAACCATGGTATCGCGACGTTGCGTAGCTTTTTCAATCGATTCGGTTTGACGCATACGCGCGATCGTGTGCACGAGTTATGCCGAGCGCCATAACCACGTAATGGCCGCGAAAAATCAACCACGATCTGCCTAGGCGCCATGACCCGCGCGCCGTTTGCACAAGGGTGCGCATCATTTTCGCGAAATGTTTCTCGACAAATGAATGTCGTTACGATACGTAGAGCGCACTGTTATCAACGAGGAGCCGATGAAGGATCACGTCGAAGGCAATCGCGTCTATTGGAATCGCATCAGTGCCGAATATCAAAAAGACCACGCTTCGCAACTTGGCAAAGTCGAACCGACGTGGGGCGTATGGGCCATTCCCGAACGAGAGTTGTGCATCTTGGGCGATGTTGCTGGCAAGGACATTCTCGAATTCGGCTGCGGCGGCGCGCAATGGTCGATTGCCTTGGCCCGTCGCGGCGCTCGAATGACCGGAATCGATTTGTCCGCCGAACAATTGCGCCATGCCCGAGAATTCGTTGCGGCGGAAGGGCTCTCTATCACGCTCGTCGAAGGCAATGCCGAAGCAACGCCATTCGCCGACGCAAGTTTCGATATCGTATTTTGCGATCATGGCGCGATGACGTTCGCGAATCCGCGAAAAACCGTGCCGGAAGCAGCCCGCATCTTGCGCCCCGGCGGACTTTTTGCTTTCAACATGGCCACGCCGTGGCTCGATGTCGCCACCGAACGGGGCACTGAAAAAGTCACGGATCGGTTCGTTGAGGATTATTTCGACATGCGTCCCTTGGTGGACGAAGAGGGAGCAACTTCGTTTCAATTGGGCTATGGCGATTGGATTCGTTTGTTTCGACAATCGGGCCTCGTCATTGAAGATCTGGTCGAAATTCGACCCAAAGAAACGGCCTCCACCACTTACGAAGGGTATGCCCCGCTCGAATGGGCCCGGCGTTATCCTGCCGAGCATGTATGGAAAGTTCGTCGCGAAAAATAGACTTTTTGTTTCGTGCCTACACACCAAACGACCGTGCCGGGTGCCTCGAGGTTTTCGATAGCAACATTCCGGAGTTTTTCTCGGTTGAGGAACGTGAATCCTTCATCGATTTTCTGGACCGTTTGCCCGGACAATATGGCGTCGTCGTTGATCTTTCAGGGCGTGTTGTGGGTTGCGGCGGCGTGGCGAAATCGCGCACGGAGGGCCGCGCGGCGAATTTGACATGGGGAATGATTCATCGCTCTTTACACGGAAAGGGCATCGGGCGTCTGCTGACCGAAAAACGAATCGAATGGATCCATTCCATGCCCGACGTGGACACCGTCGCCATCGATACCAGTCACTTGACCGAAGGGTTTTACGAGAAATTCGGGTTTCGCACGGTCAAACGAATCCCCAACGGTTATCGCGAAGGCTTGCACCGCTGTGATATGCAATGGAGCGTCCCACCAGGACGCCACACCTGACAAACCCGCCACTTTCCTGACGGTTCGCCATCATGGGTGATCGAGAACTCTTCGACCGTATCTTCGCGCTCATCGACGCGATGGAAGAAAACCAGAAGGACAAAGTCATCGCGTTGGCGCGTCGTCTCAAACCGAACCTGACGGCCGAGGACATTCGCAATCCGCACGATTTCCCCGACCTCGATGATCCCGATTGGCACTTCGAAGACGGGCAACTGACGGGAATTCAGTCCGTACGATTTGCACTCCGCGCTCTCTCAAGCGAAGTTCTGTCTCATGGGCACGAAGCCGCGGTCGCAGCGGACGGACACGACGAAAGCCAAGAAGGCGAAAGAAACGGCGCAGGATAGTCCCTTCTTTCAGCCTTTCGCCAAACTGGCGGCACACAAAAAGAAGCCCAAATCCGCGGCGAAAGTGGCCGCTTCTCCGGACAAACCACCACCTCGAGCCGCGGCAGCGACACCGCCAGACACGTCATCGAAGTCAGAAGCGGAAACGTTCGCGATGTTCATGGCGGGTGTGCGGTCGCTCGATGATCAACGCGCAACACGTGTGCCGCTCTCTGGAGAAAAAGTCGAACCACGCAAGGTCGCGCCCACGGAAGACGTCGACGCAGATGCTCGTGCGGCTTTGCAAATGCTCGTTGCCGAAGGCGCGCGTTTTGAAGTCGTCGACGATGGTGAGCGCATCGAAGGTCGAAGGCTCGATGTGGATCCGCGTGAGCTGCGTCGTCTTCGACGCGGCGCATACAGCATCGATGGGCGACTCGATCTGCATGGCTTGAACGCAGGAGAAGCGCGACGACACGTAGAATCGTTCGTACGCAAACGACGTCGCGATGGAGATCGAGTCGTTGCGTTGATCGTAGGCCGCGGAAATCACTCACCGCGAGGCATCGGTGTTCTGCGAGGCGAGATCGCGGCTTGGTTGAGCCAAGGTCCCGTTGCTCACCATGTCGCAGCCTTCGCTTCCGCGCCTGAAGACGAAGGTGGACCAGGAGTCGTACTCGCTCTCTTGGCACGCTGACGAGTTCGGGCTAGTTCCTGTTCCCGACGCTGCGTCTTCTCGCTCGCGAGAGGCTCGGCGTGGCGACAGATCCTGCGACGAACGAAGAAGCGAAGGAGCGCGCGATGGTCGACAAGTTGAAGAAGATTTGGATGGATGGCGAGTTTGTCGACTGGGACAATGCGAACGTCCACATCCTGACGCACTCGATCCACTACGGCTTGGGCGCGTTCGAAGGCATCCGTGCGTATCGTCGTGCGGACGGACAAACCGCAATCTTCCGACTGACGGAACACATCGATCGCTTGTACGACACGTGCAAACTCATCGCGATCAAGCCGACGTTCACGAAGGAGCAAGTGATGGCGGCATGCAAAGATATTTTGCGTGCCAACGATATGGTCGATGGTTACATCCGACCGCTCATCTACTTGGGTGATGGACCGATGGGCGTGTATGCCCATGACAATCCCGTACGTACAGCGATCATCGCGTGGCACTGGGGTGCGTATTTGGGCAAGGGCGCAACCGAAAACGGCATTCGCGCGAAGGTTTCCTCGTTCGCCCGGCACCACATCAACGTGGGTCTCGCGAAAGCAAAGATGATGGGGCAATACACGAACTCGTCACTGGCGAAGCGAGAAGCGCGCATCGCTGGGTACAACGAAGCGGTGTTGCTCGATCCAAACGGCTACGTGAGTGAAGGATCCGGCGAGAACATTTTTATCGTTCGTCGTGGCAAACTCTACACGCCTCCAGCGTCAGCATCGATCCTTGAAGGCATCACGCGCGACACGGTGCTCGCACTTGCCCGTGAAGAAGGTATTCCGACGTCAGAGGAGATGATCGTCCGCGACCAACTCTACTTGGCCGATGAAGCGTTTTTCACGGGGACAGCCGCAGAGATCACGCCCATTCGCGAAGTCGATGATCGCCCCATCGGTGACGGCACCGTCGGTCCCATCACGAAGAAACTGCAAGCGCGCTACTTCGACATCGTCAAAGGTTCAGACGAGTCACACCCCGAGTGGCTCGCTCACGTGTCGTTCACCAACCAAGCGTGATCGGCATATGCCAACGTCACTGCACACGATGAGTCGGCTCGCGCTTCTCGTCGTGTGCATGGCGATGACTGCTTGCGGTGCACCTCCATCGAAGCCGCAACCCACGCCCACCCCAATCCCATCCAAGCCCGTCGAAACGCCGCCGCCCGATCCTTTGGCGGACAGTTCGTCGTTCAAAACGATCGTCTCGACGCGTTTTGATTTTTCATTGCCGCTGCCTGACAGTTCGTCCTTCCGTATCGACGACAAGACCGAGCGATGGTTTGTCGCAATGCATCAGCCCTCAGCATCGACGTTGCTCATCCGCAAGTGGCGTGAGTACGACATCGTCGATCGCCAGGTGTGTGAGGAACGGGCGCGACTTCATCGAACGTTGCCCGAAGTTGATCGTGCGGTGCCGATCGAAGCGCGCCGCGTTGATGTGCCGCCGGGGCACGACACGATCGTGGACGTGCGTGTGCGTGAACAAGCGCAGGCGCCGCGATACGAAGGCACGGTGATCGCGTTTGGTGGATGGGCGCATCAGTGTTTTGCTTTCGTGTTTGTCACGAAAGACGATGATGAAACGACGGTCGCTGCGCGTTTGTCGACCATCGTCCATGGCTCGCTCGAACACATGAAGTTCAACAGCGATCTTGATCCGAAACGAACTCCTCCGGACCTCGCAACGCCTCTGCGCTTGGATCCCGTGCCAGCGGGCGCACGCTGAGTGGGTGTTGATCGGACAAACGTAGTGATTTGGACGCGGGGAATTGAATACGCACGCGGTGATTTGGACGTTCGCTCCGCGCGCTAACAAGCGCGCTTCGCGAAGAACCGGGTTCTCGATGGGGGGCTTCGCTCCCTGACCGCCGGCTGG
>JBGAOI010000278.1:8645-8920 GCA_044221885.1 Polyangium sp. (in: bacteria) | reverse complement strand
ACAAGCGACGGGTGCGGACCTCGATATGCCTTTTGGCAAATTGCCGAAAGAAACCCGCGAGCTGATCTTGTATGGGCTCGAGGGAAAGAAGATCTCGGTGAAGTGGGGCAAGGAAGGTTCCGAGAGTCACGGGACGTTTGGGATGAAATATGAAGGCGTTATTCCGGGGCTGGAGCGACGTTTTCGAGAAACGACGTCGGAGATGGCGCGGGAACATTATCGCAAGTTTTTCCGGGAAATGCCATGTGATGCTTGTGGCGGAAAACGTTTGCGCG
>JBGAOI010000278.1:0-8635 GCA_044221885.1 Polyangium sp. (in: bacteria) | reverse complement strand
GGAAAACCATTGCCGACATTACGTCGATGACCGTTGGCGATGCATTAGCGCATGTGCGAGCCATCGAGCTTGCGGGGGGAAAAGCGCGCATCACGGAGGGAGTCAAGCGTGAGGTTGACGCACGGCTCGGCTTTCTGATGAACGTGGGCCTCGACTATTTGACGCTGGACAGGTCGGGACCAACGTTGTCTGGCGGTGAAGCGCAGCGAATTCGTTTGGCAAGTCAGCTTGGAAGTGAACTCAGCGGGGTCATGTATGTCCTTGACGAACCGAGCATTGGTTTGCATCAGCGGGACAACGAGATGCTGATTGGGACATTACGACGGCTGCGGGATTTGGGCAATACGGTGGTCGTGGTCGAGCATGACGAGGAGACGATTCGGACGGCGGACCACGTGGTCGATTTTGGTCCAGGAGCGGGGCACGAGGGCGGTAAGGTATTGTTCGACGGAACGCCTGAGGCGCTCATAAACGCAAAGGGCAATTTGACGGGGGATTATTTGGCGGGCCGTCGAATGATCGAGATTCCCTCGGAACGGCGTACGCCAAACGGATACATTACGATTCGGGGAGCACGCGAGCACAATTTGAAGAACATCCATGCACGGATACCGCTGGGCGTATTGACGGCGGTGACCGGCGTGAGTGGAGCGGGCAAGAGTTCGCTGATCAATGGGATTTTGTTGCCGGCACTAGGTCGCGAATTGCATGACTCGACCGATACGGTGGGCATGCATGGGAGCATTGAAGGACTCGAGGCGCTCGACAAGGTGATTGCCATCGATCAGCGGCCGATTGGTCGAACGCCGCGCTCGAATCCGGGAACGTATACGAAGGCGTTCGATCACATTCGTGAGATTTTCGCGTTATTGCCCGAGGCGCGAGCGCGCGGCTGGGACGGGGGACGATTTAGTTTCAATGTCAAAGGTGGACGGTGCGAGAGTTGTCACGGCGACGGCATGGTCAAGGTGGAAATGCACTTTTTGGCTGACGTTTACGTGGTCTGCGAAGTTTGTAAAGGCAAACGATACAATGCGCAAACGCTGGATGTACGGTTCAAGGGGAAAAACATCCATGAAGTGCTCGAATCGTCGGTGGACGAGTGCTTATCATTGTTTTCGCACCACACGGCACTCAAGCGAGTATTGACGACGCTTGTGGATGTCGGGCTTGGATACATGAAGATTGGGCAGCAAGCGACAACGCTTTCTGGTGGTGAAGCGCAACGGGTGAAGCTGAGTCGTGAGCTGGGAAAAACACAGACGGGACGAACACTGTACGTCCTTGACGAACCCACGACGGGCTTGCATTTCGAGGATATTCGTCGACTCTTGTTGGTATTGACACGGCTTGTGGAAGCGGGCAATACGGTGGTCGTGATCGAACATAACCTCGATGTCATCAAGGTGGCGGATTATATTTTGGATTTGGGGCCCGAAGGCGGGGCGCGTGGTGGTCGCATCATTGCAGAAGGAACGCCCGAACAAGTGGCATCGGTGAAAGAATCATTTACGGGGGCATTTCTGGCGAAGATGCTGCCGAGGGGTGCGGTTGTGGAGAAACAGAAGGAGAAAGCGGCCAAGTCGGGGAAAGCGGCCAAAAAGAAGGCGTGACAATTACACGATGATGGTGTTCCCGGCGCTTTCGGGCGTCGGGGGCGTCGGGGGCGAAGCCGAGCCGGAAGCGATTACTCGAGTGTGTTGGGATCGACGCCGAGGGCGAGGAGTTTGGCGGCGAGACGGGCGTTTTTGTCGAGGAGTTTCTTTTTTTCTTGGGTGAGGCGGTCGTTTTCTTTTTGAACGACACGCGTGCGAACGTTGGCGAATTCTTTTTCGGCGAGGGCGAGTTCCTTATCCATCATGGCTTGCGTGGCCGATTCATCGGGCAGAGGGACCAGGATGTTTTCTGGGGTGAAGAAACGCAAGTGTTCGCCAAAGACGCCAAAGGAAAGGTCCAGGACGCGGCTGGGGATGCGGCCGTAGGGATTGGGCGGAATGGGGCGATAGCGGCCTTCCACGAGCCGGAAACCTTCGATACGCTTGGTTTCCGGGTCGAAGAGAAAGTATTCCGGTGTCTTGAAAATGCGTTCGTAGATACGCTTTTTGATGCCGCGATCTTTTTGAGCAGTGCTTTTGGAGAGGATTTCGACGATGAGGTCAGGGTATTTGCCTTCCCGTTCGACGACCCAACTGTTTCTGGGTAGATCGGGATTAACGCCCAGAACGACGAAGAAATCAGGGCCGCGAAACGAGAGCTTTTTCCGAATGGTTCGCCCAGCACGATGAGAATATTCCGGATAAAAGATGCTCAGGTTTCCAATGGCAAACCAGTTTTTCCTTTCTCGCCAATACCAACGAAGGCTGGACAAGAGATAGAAAAACGTCAATACGTGAAATACGCCTTCCATTTCCGGCTCGTTGCTGAGAGGTCCTGGGTTCCATGGCTTGAGGCGTTCACCCGATTCGGGCAGCCTGTCTCGCGACGACGGTGCGGGCGAAGGCGCGGCAGAAGGCACAGGAACAGAGTCCAGGAGTTTTAGCTTCCGAACGGCGGACATGTTCCAAACCCTGCCTGAAGAGAGCGCGGGTGTCAAGGGAGGATGAAACGGAGCCAAACCTTCAGGCAACGTCTCATCTGGATCCCAAAACGCCGGAGATACCATGTTCGTCCCTCCTCACGCCCACACGCCTTGCGCCGCACCTACCCATGGCCGGTTTCACCCGACCACCAACGTCACGGACAAACCTGGTAGTGGCAAACAGGAGAGTTGTCAAGACAAAAGTGGAATGAGGTTCATTATTGTTTAGTGCGCGAATCGCGCAAGTTGCGCGGGCAAAACACGTGGGAGAGAATGCAGCATCAAGACAAACCTAGATCCTGTTCAAGTAGCCTCGCAATTCCTCAACAAAATCGTCCGGGCCAATGCCATCCGTATCGACAAACCGCGTGTTCTGCGAATTCCAAAACAACACGTTCTTGTCCGCCAAACGCTTCGCATCCGCCATCAACGCCGCAAATGCTTTCGCTGTATACGTCGGCTCGAGCGAATACCCAAGCTCGTCCGCGAATATCCGCATTGCTTTCGCCCCCGCTTGCGTGGGAAAACCATAACCTCCGCCAAGATGTCGCGTCTGAAAACGCACGCGTCCTCGATCCAAGCGCCACGTCGACAAGGCTGGCTCGCGCTCCGCTGCATACGCAATCGTTTCTTTGACCATTCGCCAAAAACGCGCGTCACTCGATGTTTCTGCACTGGATGCTCGTACCGCGACAACCTCCGTCGACAAATTCGTCAACGCGAGACCCAACGCCATTCCGACCACGCTGCCCATCGTGCCCATGGCCATATAAATGCAATCAGGCGCCGGGCAATCGCCTCGACGAACCTGGTCGGCCAATTCCAACGCCGCATTGACAAACGCCATGTTTCCAAGCGGTGATGAGCCCCCCGATGGAATCATGTACGTATGACGGTCATTTTTCCGTGCCAAACTCGCCTGCACACGCGCTTCCGCGGTTCCCACGCCGTCACGTACCACTTCAATCGTGGCCCCAGCTTTGTGCATCGCAAATAGGTTTTTCTTGACGTATTCACTCGGCATTTGCGGAGCAAGGAAAAGTCGCACCGAAAAACCAAGCGCCCTTCCCCACAATGCCGTCGCGACAGCCTGGTTCGATCCGTACGCCCCAAACGTCACGACCTCGGTTGCGCCACGCGCCTTCGCTTCCGCCAGGTAAAACTCGAGCTTGCGGGTTTTCCCTCCACCGTACCATTTTCCAGACAAATCGTCACGTTTGATCCAAAGGTTTGGCAGTCCTATACGCGAACCAAGTTTTTCGGCTTTTTCAATGGGTGTTGGGCAATCAGCCAAAACAATATGCGCCAGTTGTTCTTGGAGACCAGGATACGCTCGAAACAACGGAAGCAGTGCTGGACTGGGCGGCAGCTCTTTCTTCGCCACCGATGCAATACTCTTCGGATTGTCAGGCAACGTCTCGGAAGGCGCGGGCACAGGCATTGGGTCTGTACGCGCTCGCTCGTTGCACCCAAGCATGGAACCAAGCGCCACCCACGAAAAGTCACGGCGGGACAAAACGAATGGCTTCATCAGCGTCCCAACGCGTACCGATGGTTCGAGTATTCCGCCCGCTTATATTTTCCGTTCGATCCACGCATCGATGATTTTTCGTGCAATGGATACAGGTAGCGGAAGCATCGGGAGATCGTTGCGGTGGAAAAACCGCGCATCCTCGAGTTCCTCCAAGTCGACACGCAAGTCTCCCCCAGCCTTTCGAGCGACAAACCCCACCATGATTTGGTGCGGAAATGGCCAGGGCTGACTGCCAAAATAACGAATGTTGTCGACCTCGATGCCCGTTTCTTCGAACACTTCACGGGCCACACATTGTTCGAGCGTCTCCCCCGGTTCCAAAAACCCCGCAATGAGCGCGTACATGCCCGGAGGCAAACGCGCATGTCGCGCCATGAGCAACTGATCGCCATCTTCGACAAGAACAATCATCGCTGGTGAAACTTTGGGGAAGTATTCGATTTTGCATTTCACGCACTGTTTGCAACGACTCCCGGCGCGATATTCCAGAGGCTCCGCACACGCCCCGCAAACGACATGCGTTTTGTCCCAATATTGAACTTGATACGCAGTTCCGGCAACTTCAAACGTGGACTGTTCCATTCGGCCAAACAAGCGTCGCAGCGAGTAGGCCGCAAAGCCATTCGGAAGAGGCTCCGACGGGTCAACCTCGGCTGAACACGCAGGATGACCATTCCAATGCCCGAGCACTTGCGTGCGTATGGCCTTGAAACCCACGTCGGACAATTGTTTTGCGCGCGGCATTTCGACAAACGGGCCGGGGCCGTCCTCACGCACGATCAAATCGTGGCCGCGGAAGGCAAACCAAGTGATTTCGCCGTCATACGCAGGCGATAAAGCAAGACTCGGAGAAAAATGCGTCGTCATGACAAATCCGTTCCTTTACATTGTTTTCTTCAATTTGCGCTGAAGCGTACGTCGATCGATACCGAGAAGTTTTGCCGCAACCGCAATCACCCCACCAGAATCCTTCAATGCAGCGTGGATGGTATCCCGCTCGATGTCATCGAGCTTGTACGACGTACGCGCACCAGCAGTCGGATGCGTAGGTGCACGGGGAGTCTCGAGCAACGTCGTGGCTTCACGCAACAACCGATCCGCATCAATGGGTTTTGTCAAGAGCGTATCGGCCCCTTCGCGAACTGCTGCGACTGCCAATGGAATATCGCCAAAACCGGTCAACATCACAATGATCGATTCCGGGCACAGGCGACGAAACCGGTGCATTGCCGACAAACCGTCGCTGCGAGGCATGCGATAATCCACAATGACCAGGTCAACCTGCCCGTCTTCGAGCGAAACGAGCCCTTCGTCCACCGTCGCCGCAGTACGCGCTTGTACGCCTCGACGACGAAGCGCCCCTTGAAGCGTCGTCCGAAACGCATCATCGTCATCCACAATCAAAGCTGTTTCTATTTTGCGAGGCACGCGTCAACCCTCCACCTCGGAAGCTGCGAAATCCCGCGCCAGACGAATGACGACGCGAGCCCCACCATGCTCCGCATTACCAATACAAAGAACGCCATTCATCCGATCGAGCAGCACCGAACTGACGTACAAGCCCAATCCCATCCCACCTTGTTGATCTTTCGTCGTTTGGAAGGGCTCACCAAATTGTGCAATCATTTCAGCACGAAACCCCGGACCGTTGTCTTCCACGATGATTTCTGCAAATTCTGGTTTTTCTTTTACACTTATCTTGATTTTCGGCTCGTCGACGTCGTGCATCGCCTCGGTCGCATTCGTGAGGACATTCAAGAGGACCTGCAAGAGGCCCGAAGATAACACGTTTAGTTTGATTTTTCGAGGCGCATCGACAAGAACTGCACCGCGATAATCAAGGCGCCGCAATTCTCGCTCCGCCACCTCGGTCACGAATTGCCCCAATTCCAATTCTTCACGCCGATGGTCCGGACGAATGTATCCACGTACCAGCCCAATGACATCACTGGCCCGCTGCGCTTCCTTCGCTATCGTTTGCGCCAATTCCAAGGCGTCCGGTGGGCCTTCTTTCGTGATTTCTGCCAATTCACGCCCGGCCAAGAGAATCGTGGACAGCGGCGTCGACAATTCATGCGACATGCCTCCAACGACACGCCCCAACATCGCGAGTTTTTCATTCCGAATGGCACGTTGGCGCAGTTCGTCGAGCCGTCGCGCGTGGACAAACACGAAGAGGCCCAAGAATCCACTCAATGAGGCAACAGAAACGAACGCGCCGAGATGATGTATTCGTTCTTTTCCCAGGGGCGCCGATGCCAAAGGTAATGGTTCGGCGAATGAAACGAGCGCCGCAATGACCATCGTGAGTGCCGCAATGCCCAAGGTTGATCGACCTTCACAAAGAACACCGGCCAGAGCAATCTGAAATACGAGAAACGCCGCAAAAGGATTACCCGTACCGCCAGACACCCAGAGCACGCCGCCCAAGGCAATCACGTCAAATGCAATCTGTGTCGCCACGAGTCGTCGTTCATGCCGAAGCACGCGACCCACGACCAGAGCAAAAATGCCATTCACGACCGCCAACGCTGCAAGCAAGGTAAAGATCGGAAACGTGTCCAATGCTGGAACGAGTCGTTTCGCGGCCGCCGTCGTCGCAGTCATCCCCAGAATCGCCGCCCAACGAAGGTGAATGAGCCACCGTTCGGCCGTGCCTTCCGGAACAGGATCCACGCTCGTGAGAAATGCGCGGACGGAGGTTTGTTCGGTAACGATGGTTTGTCCAAGAACACGCCCCTCCCCTGGTTCGACCATGGAAGCCGGAGGGAGAGAGACACGCATCGCCATGCGGGCGGAAGATTATGGTGATGAGGCTGGGTGTGTCGAGGAAATCGACGAAGGATCAGTGTTTGGCAGGAGCGGCAGGCGCGGCAGCGGGAGCAGCCGGCTTGGCGGGAGCGAAGTCGCCAGTCATTTCACCACCAAACGGATTCTTGATATCGACCGGGTGGTTGTTCTCGACGTTTTCGAGTTCGCCGCGGAACTGGGTGTCGCTCATCGTGATGCCGATGAAGACCGCGAGGAACAACAAGCTCGAGAAGAAGATGATCGAGTGGAACTTGTGGTCCCACTTGAGGTGCATGAAGATCAACGCGACGACGGATGCTTTGATCGTGGCGATGAAGAGCGCAACGATCAGGTTACCCGTATGCCCAAGGTTCACGTAGCTGGCGCCCACGGTGACGACCGTGAGAACGAGCAGCGTACCCCATGTGGCCAAGTAAAGGCTCATGGGCAATACGTGCGGATGATGCTCGCCGTCATCGTGTGCGTGATCGTGCTCTGCGTGCGAAGTGCTCATGTTGCGTCTCCGATTCAGCCCACGAGGTAGAGCAGCGGAAAGAGGTAGATCCAAACAAGGTCGACGAGATGCCAATAAAGGCCCACGTTCTCGACGGGCGCATAATAGCGCTGTGAGAACTCGCTCTTCATGTTGCGGAGCAGGATCCACGTGATGAGGCCCATGCCGATGACGACGTGGAAGCCGTGGATGCCGGTCATCATGAAGTAGATCGAGAAGAAGATCCCGGCGTGACCCGATTCGAAGCCTGTCGCGCTAAAGAATCTGCCTGGCAAAAGGCCATCGTGGAACTTGTGTGTGTACTCGAAGTACTTCACGACAAGGAATGCTCCGGCACACAAGAGTGTGATGAAGAGCAAGCCGGTGGTCTTTTTCGTTTCGTTCTTTTGCGCGGAGCGAACTGCGAGAGCCATCGTGAAGCTCGAGCAGATGAGGACGATCGTGTTGATACCGCCCATCACGCGATCGAGATGATGATGTGCCTCGACAAACGACGGGAAATACTTGCTCCGGAAGATGGCGAAGGCGCAGAAGAGCCCGCCGAAGAGCAGGATTTCCGTCACGAGGAAGAGCCACACGCCCATACGACCAGCGTCGAATTGGGTCGTGGCTTTGTCGAAGTGGTGGGCAACGTGGAATTGCGGCGAAAGTTTCGACGTGTCCACGTGCTCCACAGCGTCAGCCTTGGCACTCATCAGTGGGTCTCCTGGCCAGGTCGCTCATAAGCGTCCAGCGTAACGACAATGGGTTTGTCGAAGTTTTCAGTGATGGGCGGCGATGCCGTATGTGTCCATTCGAGCGTCGCGCCTTTCCACGGATCAGCCGGAGCCGGTGCACCATTCTTCAGCGAGCGAAGCAAGCTGATTCCCATCACCAAGAAGCCCATACCGAGGACCCAAGAGCCGACCGTCGAGAAGGCATGCAAGGGTTGGTATTGGTCGAGGTAGTTGTAGTAACGGCGCGGCATGCCGCGGGTTCCCAGGATGAACTGGGTGAAGAACGTCCAGTTGAAACCAATGAACGTGAGAGCGAAGGCGAGACGACCCAGTTTTTCCGAGTACATCTTGCCCGTCATCTTCGGCCACCAATGATACAAGCCGCCGAAGAAGGCGATCGCGGTGCTTCCCATCATGACGTAGTGGAAGTGAGCGACGACGAAGTACGTATCGTGCAAGTGCAAGTCGACGCTGACCATGCCCAGGAACAGACCGGTCAAACC
>JBGAOI010000277.1:0-8936 GCA_044221885.1 Polyangium sp. (in: bacteria) | reverse complement strand
ATACGGAGGCGGAAATTGAAAAAGCGTGGGCGGATTATCGCGCCGGGGTGCTCGATAAGGGGTGATGGGAATCGCGCATGCACAAGCAACACGCCCTAGGTAAAACCTAGATAACTTTGCTGGCAGGATTTCGTGATGATTGGTTCAGGTTAGGTTCGACGGTTTGGCGCGGCGGGCCTTTGGCCCGCCGACCATAGAACCGGATTGCGTCACGCCACGCGTTCGGCTTCCCACTTCATGAAGTTGCATTGCGCCCACGAGGCGTAAATGCCGCACGTAATGCCCGTCAAGATTGCGTTGATCAGGTACGTGCCCAAGAAGCCACCGGGGTCTTTACGGAATTGGAATGGTCGACCGTCGAGGCGGGTGTTTTCCCACATGAATGCGAAAATGTCATTCACGAACCAGGGCGCGTAGATGAAGCATATGCCCGTGAGAATGCTTCCGAGGATGTACGTGCCAAGCAGCGACGCAGGATCGCCATGGAACGTGAGCCGATTCGGCTGACCATTGACGAGCACTTTGCTGTGCACGAATTCGGTGCTTCTTACAATGGCCCACGGGGTGTAGATACCACAACGTGATGCCTGTAAGAATCGCGTTGATGATGACCAACTTGGCCACTTCTTGCGGCGTTCCAGTATATTGGCATTGCTGACCGTCCAGCGTCAGCGCTTCGTAGTAGAACTGGTAAAACTTGTTCGTGTAAACAACTGCCGAGCCGAGGACGACCACGAACATTCCGAGGCCACCAACCACGGCCATGAGAATGGCGAGGATGCCGCCCGCCCCGACTGCCGCATCAATCGCGCGACCGACAAGAGCCAAGATGAGGATCAGAACGTATCCGCCAAGTACGGGAGCGGCTCGATAAAGCAGCGTGAGCACGAACAACTTGCCACCGTCGCCATTAAACGCGACGCGTTGCCCAGCCATGCCCATACCGCCACCCATGGAACCCGGCGGAGGACCATATCCACCACCCCCACCAGGAGGCGCATACGCGCCCATGCCCGGCGGTCCCATACCCGGCGCTCCACCCGGAGGCTGGCCCCAACCACCACCTCCACCACCAGCGGGAGGCGCTCCACCGGGCGGCGGACCATATCCACCTCCACCCGGAGGCGGTCCCCAACCACCACCACCCGCAGGGGGTGCTCCACCCGGAGGCGGTCCCCAGCCACCACCACCACCGCCCGCAGGCGGCGCTCCGCCACCCGGAGGATATCCGCCACCACTAGGCGGGTATCCCCCGCCGCCACCAAAACCGCCTGGGTTCATGTGCACCGTTCCTGTTGCCGAGAGAAACCGCAGGTTACTCCGGCCGGGGAGAGCCTGTAAAGAACTCAGGCCCTCCCACGTGCACAGTGTCGATCAGGGCGTCTTCGCCGAGGAATTCGTGGGCGTTTCCGTTTCGAAGGACAATTCCGCCACACCATCCTGGAAGCTGATGCGCGCGAGCATTTGCTTCTCCTGAAGCGCCACCAAATCGATGGTTGCTTTGGACAAACGATCGCTCACTTCTTGCATCTTCTTCTCGAGGCTCTGCATCAAAGGCCCGCCGCTCTTCACGACCTTCAACGTCACGATCTGCGCGTGAAGTTCATCCATGCGGTTGCGATACTCGTTCATCTGCTCGCGACTCGTCGCAATGCGTTGATCAAGGTTCGCCATCTCTTTCTGCAAGTCCAAGAGCTTCGAGACGGATTCCTTGAGTTTGCCCGTGAGCGCCGCTGTCGACAAATACGCCCGGATCATCTCCATGCCGACGTTGGATCGAATGTCCGTGCTCTTGAAAACCGGCGTCTCTTCTTCGATGTCCACATCGACCTTGGTTCCCGCCGGAACCTCGATCTTGAACAAATACGACTCGCCCATACGCTCTTGCGACGTCGGCGCTTTCGTCAGTTTGTAACCGGCCGTGACTGCATGCTTGATGTACACCGTGGCTTTGTCTTGCATGCGGTTTGTCAGGGACAAGGTCTTCTTCTTCGTGTGTTTGACCTCGGTCGAGAACACACCACGTTGCACCGTCAAAATGCGGGCAATCGCGTCACGTTGATCATCTTTGCGTTCCACGACGATCTGCCGATCGAGTGCAAACGGGACAAACGCGTACGACTTCGCAGGAATCGGCTCGCTCATGCCTTCGCCGATGAATCCATCTTCGCCAAACACTGCAACAGGACCACTTTCCAACACGGAATTCGTGGGATTCTTCAGACGAACCGTGCGGAACGGATACATCGCATTTCCACGAGCGCCTTCCGGATCGTACAGATAGACAAACCCGCCCTCGGTGTCTGTCGAGAGAATCGAAACCATTGCCGATGTTTCTTTCGGCACGGTCATCGATGTTTGCGACTCGAAGTACGACTTGCCAATCGGATCATTGCCTTCTGCATCGGGCGCTTTGACCACCGGCGCTTGACCTTGACCCAACTGCGGCATGTCTGGCGCTTCAATGATACTCACGCCACCGGCGCGACCCGTTTGTAGACCATTACCAACAGCCACGACTTGCGAAGGATCCAAGCCGGAACGGATGAGTTTTTCCCGGGCCCGGTTGGCTCGCTCGAGCGACGCACCATATTTGTCGCCATCGCGCGAATCCGCCCAGCCCTCGACAACAACCTGCTTGCGCGAATTCTTGTATTGATTCGCCAATCGCTCGAGACCGCTGTCGTCCTTGTTGCGCGGCGGTGGTGGCGCTGTCGGCATTGCCTCACGCATCGGAGCAGCAGTCGCTCCCGCAGCACGTCCCCCGCCAAACCCTCCCATCGGCATTGGTGCAGGTTTCGCCGCCGCCTTCTGTTTGGACACCGTTGTGACGGTTTTGTCGGCCATGACGACCGAGCGCTCTTCTTCATCGCGCACGCTGGCTGCAGCCAACCGTGAATCATCCAGCTCGGCTACGACGCGTTTGCCCCCGCCCGGCATCGGCTGCCCGGAGAACGAAGAACCACCCATTGGAGGCGCTTGCGCGAACAAATCATTCGACTGCAACGTTTCGCGCTGAACCATACGAATCGAGCGCAAATCAAAGCGGAACGACATCGCGGAACTCGAACCGACACCGAGTTTGACCTTGTTCCAATCTTCGCCCGATGTGTTGTCGACAATGGCCCAGCCTTCGAGCTTCATCTTGCCTTCTTTGCCGAGCGAAATGCGGTAACTCGGTTTCCACGACGGTGCGTCCGTCACATACGACAAGAAAAGCTTGTGCGGCTTGGGGCCTTGGAGCTGGATCTCCATGCTCACCATGCCGTTCATCGCGTTTTGCACTTGCGATTGTTGCTGCTGCAACTGTTGGTTCCCGACAAACGCCGATCCGTGCGTCGGATACGCAACAGGAGCGGGTTTGCCCGACGTTGCATCGATCACGGTGAGCGACTTCAGAAAGTCGTCAATCTTGTCCCCGGGAACGCTGAGTCTCAGCGAATCACCGTTGATCTCGGCATAACGCTCGAAATACGCCACGCCATTCCGATAGACGACAACGCGTCCAAGGGTCGTGTCACTTCGCACGTGTGTCGTTTTGGCACCACATCCGAAGAGACAAACGAACGAGAGAGACAGGAGAACCTTCTTCATGCAGAAACCTCATTCATCCAAGGCGGGACGGCGCTTGTCGTCGCGCGAGCGCGTTTGACGTACGACACGGTGCGGCGATCTGTTCGCCCAAAGGTGCCAGGCACTTTTTCAAAAAGGTGCCAGCCACACTGGGCGCAACGCTCGATACGCCCATGTCCTTACACGTGCCCCCATGTCATTTGCTCAGACGTTATCAAATTCTCGTCCAGCAAGCATCACGCTTCATCCCTACACGCGATCTCGTACGTTGCGAAACATGTCGAGCCCCCGTTCCACCCCACGGACACCCGCATAACGCACCACGCCCGCGACAAACCTCGACGGATCGTCCCACAAGGGCGCCTGTTTTGCCAGCCAAACCACCCCCAACGCTTCGTCTCCTAGCGCTGGAGGAAAACGTCGGACGTCGTAAAACCTTTCGAGTACGCTTCGACGAACCCAGCCCGGATCGAACATCCGCACGAGATCTGCATCCACGGATGCTGCGCCCAGATTCCGCAACACCGACAACATCACGAACATCACCGAACGCAATTGAAACTTGGTGCAACGTTCCTCGAGCACGTGTTTGTCCAGACCACCTCGCAACAAAAGCTCCATGTCTTGAAGCGCCAACACATGCCGATACTCGTGCGTCGATGCATGTAGCGCCACAAGAAGCGCGTGATCTTCATGTGCCGGTACGGACAAACCTTCGAGCCCCGGAGCCGGCGAAGCCCGCTGCATAAGGTCGGCAAACGTTATCGGTCGACGCACGACTTTGTCGAGCGACGCATGCACTTCCACCGTGAACGTCATGGATCCGACGCGTGCCTGCACCATCGTTTCGCCAAGCATCACGCGACTCAGATTCCGCGACGCATCTTGCCCCACGAGCCAACCAAGCCGTTCGAGCGCCCGCACAGCCCGCGTCTGATCTTGCTCACGCACGAGCACATCGATGTCCGACATGCGACGCGCCGCAGGATCGGGATACACCGTGAGCGCCAACGCGGCACCTTTGACGAGCAATCCGGCGAGTTTTTCCTGACGAAACGCATCGGCCATTTGCGCGAGCACGTGCTGACGCAACAGCGCATCGGCATGCGCACCGGGCGCAATAAGCGGACGCGCTGTGCGATCGCGAAGCAAACGCAACGTTTCAGGAGAGAGTTCTTCAGTCATGCCATCCGGTGTCCAGCGAGTACCTTGGCCCGGACAAACAGCACGATGGAGGCTTCAAAACAAGGACTTCAGACGAGCACCCACGTGCGCGTTCGTTTCAGCCCATACCGCCCTTGCCCGAACCTTGCGGATCCATGTCGAATGAAGAGCCGCTTTTGCCGCCACCTTGCACGAAGTCTTTGAGATGCCCCATGCGCACGAGTTGCGGTCGTTCCCAGACTGTTTTGTTGTTTTCATGCTTGGGTTCTGCCGAAACCGATCCACACGCGTGTTCGTCGTTGCGCTTCATCCGAGTCCCTCGTTCCGTCGATCATGCCACACCTAGCGAACGTTTTCCGCATGTGTGGAGAAAAAAGTTTTCCTCGATGCGGCAACCATTCCGAAACGTTGCTGGTCTCAATGGCCATTGAGTGCCTTTTCGAGGTTCTGGGCATCTTCACGTTCCCTTTCGGGATCCCTGCTGCCCATGGTGATCGTGGCAACTCCACCGGGAATCTTCGATTGAATGACGGGAGCGCTCGTCACGCGTCCATCCAGCAAAATAGCAAATCGCCGTTTGATGTTTTCGCCGGTGACTTGCTCGAAACGAGCGCCCGCATCGGAGGTAAAAACGAGGCGTACGAGCCAATGTCCGGGACTATTTGCATCCGGCATCGCTTGGGCCTCGTAGACGTCTTTTTCTGTCAGAATGGCGGAACCCTTCAACAAATAGGTTCTCCACCCGGCCACGTAAAAGTGACCTCGATCCGGGTCATAACGTTGATATTCGCCAATGGCCGCTCGAGTTCCAGCAGGAACTTTGAACGACGCGAGCCATTCTTCGAGTCGCAATCGCGCCGCATCGACGGTTTCACCTTCGGCCACTTGGACCACGGCATATTTCCTGGTAACCGTTTTTCCCGGACCAACCGCGACTTCTTCCGATTCAAGACGTACACGGAGCCGCTCTTCCAGCGCAAAATCCACGGCTTGGTCGACAATCGAATGCTCATCGTCGGTCAATACGAATTCGAGTTTCGTCGTCCGCATGCGATCTACTTTTTCTTCCCGTCGCGTTGGCAGCGCCGACGACAAAACCACGAATACGAGAACGACAATACCCACAGTCAATACACGACTCGTCTGCCTTCGGTTTCCACTCATTGCGGCAATCGGCACCACAGGATCCGAGGTTGCATCTGCCGCGAGCTTTTCTAGAAAAACCTCTTCGAGCAATTTTCGAGCTCGCTCGGCATCGGCAACGGGCACGCAAATGTACATTGGCACATGCGGACCGGTAAATTGCAACAATCGACGTTGCCGTTCGTCTCGAACATGCACAACGATTCCGGCGCGTTGCAGAACGTCGCGAATTGCGGCAATCGCATATGGTCGATGTTCCGGCCAAATCGGCACGAGATCTCTATGTTTTGCGAAAATGCGCCATCCGGCAACGACATCGAAAACGACAGCGGCCGTCACCGCGATTGCTCCGGTACTGCTGACATCAGGCACATATTTCCTGACCACCAAATCGATTGCCAAGAAGGCGAGCATATAAAAAAGCGCAATGGCCGATCCGTGCTGAAAAGCATCCTGCGCTTCAGCTTGATATTGACCTCGAGCATCCTTCGATTCGTCGGCGCACGCATACAGAGCGGCCACACGTCGCGGCTGCTGAAACAACCAACCGAACAACAACGTCAATGCAAACAGCAAGGAGATCGTGACCAGATTTCGCTCCATGGGGCGTTCGAGCGTATCGGCCAACTTTTGCATTCCAGGCACCACAGCGAGCGACGCAGGAAGAGCCATCAATGACATGACCGTTGAATACGGCACAATTCCGGACACAGGCGACGGCAACTGAACTTTACGTTCAAATTGTTTGTCTGTCGAAGCGGGAGAAGTCAGCGTATCCGCAGGACCTGCGTATGGATTGTCGGCATCCGTGGGTTTGTCGGCGATATGGGGCGATGCCGATGCCAAAGCCGGCGAGTTCCTATCGCGAAATCGTTCCAAGATGAAAAACGTGAGCACCACGAGGGTCACGATTTTTCCAACAAGAATCGCCAATGCCAAGGGCGTAAGCATGGTTTGTCGAGCCAAAACATCGCTCCCAATGTCAATAAGGCACCATGCTCCAACCATGGCGCCATAACCATTTACGAGACCTCGCGCACTGATAAAATCAGCAATGAATTTGAGCACAACGGCCCCCGCGACCCAGGTGATCATTGTGGTCTCCACGGATAACATGGGGCGATCGGCCAACACGAGCCGAGCTTGGACGAAATTTGCGTTCGCATAAGCCTGAAAAACGGCAAGTGCTATAAATAAGATATTCGTCGCTCGTTGAAGTTTGGCCCGGCCGACTTCCCCGCCGTGACGCAACTCCCTCCAGCTCGGAACGATGAGCGCCGCGACTTCAACCAGAAACGCCGCGGAAATAAAAGGCGTAACGCCCAACGTAAAAATAGACGTATTACCCGCGTCGACACCTTGAGGATTGATTGCCTCAGGGGCCACTCCGGGCACCGCAATGTGCCGACCCATGAGCAACACGATGAGCGGCACGAGCGTAAAAAAAGCCCGTGACCAAAGGCTGTATGCAACAGGCGCGACGACCTGAGGAACCTCTTGTGATTGCTTCTTGGAACGCGTTTTGGCCATGGTGTTTGGCGCCGTAACACAGATGAGCCTTGGTGAAAATGGCATTTTGACCGTAGCCAACGTCGCCATTCGTGGCATAGATGCAAAGACGCAACATCGAGGTGCACGTGCTTCCTTCGTCTTCCCGCTTGATTCTGCTGCTGTTTGTCCCTCTGCCCCTGTTGACCTGCGATGCCCCAACGCTGCGCGACAAACCCCCACCGAGCATCGACGCGGACGCGAGCACGCCTGACGGCTCAAACGCGCCGGATGGCGAGAATGCGCCCCCAGATGCAGGAATCGACGGGGCCGCAACAGACGGCGGCGAACCCTTTGACGCCGGGCCTTCTCCTTGCGGCGAAGTGGAGCAATTCGGTCCCATATTTCCCGATGTCATTGCCCGTTGGTCGGCGCAAGACACCACAGGAGGTTGGCCGGACAATCCCGTCGTATTCGTCGGCAGTTCCTCGATTCGCCGCTGGGAAAATCTAGCTCATGCGTATACGGACTTTTCTCCGCTTCAGCGCGGGTTTGGCGGAACGCAACTCGGCGAAGTGGCCTATTATGCACAGGAGCTCGTCGGACGACACAATCCACGCGCGATCGTTCTTTATGCCGGGACAAACGATGTGGATGCCGGCGTGGCTCCAAGTGTGGTCGTGGACCGATTTCGCTGTTTCCGATATCGTATCGGCCAAGAACTCGGATGGAACCGGCCGATTGTTTTCATTGGGCTGACGCCCAATCCGGCACGTTGGAATCAATGGCCGAACGCGAGCGCGGTCAACGAAGCAATTGCGGCCATTGCGTCGAGCGATCCGGCCGTGTATTACGCCGACGTTGCGACACCCTTTTTGGCGACCGGATCGCCGCCCAAAGCATCGTTGTACGTCGCCGATCAATTGCATTTGAATACCGCCGGCTACGAATTGTGGAACAGTGCCATTCGGCCCGTCGTCGAGGCCGCCACATCGCCGACGAACCCTGCGGGACCGCCGAATCCGATGTTACCCAGTGGAACGCGCTTGCTCATTGACCTTGGTCCGAGCAATCCTGTAGATGGTGAGCCCACGCCCTCACCGGATTATTTGGGGCAACATTGGAACAATTGGCACGCAGTCAATGGAGGTATCGGGATTCTACCTGGTGAACAACGCGTGAATCTGATTGCGACCGATGGCAGCCCAACGGGCATTGATTTGGTGATTGCCGGCGGATTCATTGGTTACGGACGAGCGAATGGTGGATTGTTATGGCCTGAAGGCGCCAAACTTGGAAACTTGGCCGTGGGTAGTGCGACGGGCGATTTCTTCTTTACAGACGGGCCAGATTCACCCGGAGCTTTGTATTTGCGCGAATTGGATCCGGCAAAAACGTATACATTTCGGTTATTTGCGGCCAGGCAAGACACCGAAGTTCGCGTGACGCGTTATACGGTGACGGGTGCAGCGACGACTTCGGCTTTGTTGCAAACGACGGGAGCTGGAGCTGGAGCGGCCAATGCCACGACAAACGACGACACGATTGTCGAATTCAAGGGTGTCAAG
>JBGAOI010000276.1:0-8991 GCA_044221885.1 Polyangium sp. (in: bacteria) | reverse complement strand
GGCGATCATTCGACCGCGGCAGGCACGATCGCGGGCATCAAAAAGGCGTTCCCGGATCGGCGCATCGGAGTGGTTTGGATCGACGCACATGCCGACATTCACAGTCCCTACACGACGCCTTCAGGCAATATGCATGGCATGCCCGTGGCGATTGCATCGAATACGGACAACCTGGCGAAACGCGTCAATGATCCCAGCGAAGAAACCATTGCCCATTGGGAACGGTGCAAAGCCTTGGGTATTGCGGGCCCCAACATTCGCCTGGATGATTTGGTTTATGTATCCGTGCGAGATACGGAAAGCCCCGAGGATTACCTCATTGAATCGCTCGGCATTCCCAACTTCAAGACGGAAGATGTGCGAAAATTCGGTCCAGCCTCGATTGCGGAGAAGTGCCTGGCCAAACTTCAAGGCGTCGACTTGATTTATGTGAGTTTCGACGTCGACAGCATGGATTCGGCCATTTCCATGGGAACGGGGACGCCTGTGCCCAATGGTTTGACCGTCGCGGAAGCCCGCATCATCAATGCAACGTTGTGCAAAGATCCGCGCGTGTGCTGCTGGGAAATGTGCGAAATCAATCCAGTGCTCGATACGTTGAACACGATGGCCGAAACGTCGCTCGGCATTTTCGAGACGGTCGTGGATGTGATTTCAGGGCGCTTGGCGATGAAATCGGCGAGTTAGCCACGCATTTTGCGCTAACGGTCTGGGGCAAAGCGTTCCGCGATCGTACCAAACGACCAACCCACGACAACAAAAGTTTGTCACGTCATCGTGCAATAAATTAGGTTTGGTTGCCATACCAAATACGACGTTCCGTTTGGACGAACCACGCGGCAATCGGCTTCAATGGACGTTGCGTTGCGTTAGCATTGGTTTGCGGAAATGTTCCAAGAAATCGTCGCTTTGGTAGACTATTTCTGTTTTCATAGGTTCGCAGATCGCGATTTCGGAGGACAAACCATGTTTTTCAAGCCTCACGTCATCCTCCCGGTGTGTATGTCTCTTTTCTGCGTGTCGTGTGGCACGCCTGGACCTGGCGGGACGGGGCCAGGCGGCGGATCCATTGAGCCTCCGGTGGATTTGCCGCCTCCGATGGCGGACATGGCTCCCATCAATGTCACGACGACGGATCGTTTCGCGACACACGGTCAATGTGGGCAATGCCATTTCGGTGGCCCCGACACGCCGCTTTTGCATGACGCTCAAGGCAACGACATTTCTCCCGTATATGCGTGGCGTTCGTCGATGATGGCTTTTGCTGCGCGGGATCCTTATTACCTTGCAGTGGTGGGACAAGAACTCGTCACCTACCCGAATGACAAGGACTTCATTGAAGCGACCTGCACGCGTTGTCATGCGCCTGCGGGATCGGTCGAATACGAGAATTCAGCGAACCATTTGACACTGGACGCGTTGGCCAGAGACGATACCCCCGAGGCGAATTTGGGGCGCGATGGTGTGACGTGTACGTTGTGCCATCAAATCGCCGATATGAACCTGGGAAAACCTGCAAGTTTCACGGGCGGCTTTTCCATTGGTTACGAGCGCAAAATTTTCGGCCCGCATTTGACACCCAAAGTCGATCCTATGCAGCTCATCGTCAATTACACCCCGACATCGACTTCGCATATCACGAAAAGCGAGGTATGCGCGACATGCCATACCGTCGTGATTCCCATCATGAAAAATGGCCAAAAGCAGGGCGATTTTTTGGAGCAATCCCCGTACCTCGAATGGCTCAATTCTACCTATTCGCCAGGCGTTCCTTGCGGGACGTGTCACATGCCCACCAAAGACGAAAACATGGCCGACTACAGTTCGCCATTGGCCAAATGGCCCGATGGTTTGCCCCCGCGTACGCCTTTTGGCAAACATCGCTTCAGTGGCGGCAATGCCTATATGTTGACCATGTTGGCCAACAACATTGGTTTTACTGGAAGCACGGTACCCGCCTCTGAATTGGCCGAATCTGCTGAAGCCGCGAAGAAACATCTGTCCGAAGCAGCAGCGTTATCCATTCTGGCTTCGGCCCTGGAAGGCGAGACCCTCGTCGTGACCATTTCCGTAGAAAACCATACCGGGCACAAATTACCCACAGCATATCCGGGGAGGCGCGTATGGGTCCATTTCCGAGCTGAAGATGCAGCAGGCAATGCGCTCTTCGAATCTGGTGCCGTGGATGGAACGGGCACCATTGTCGACGGTCAAGGCAAGTCCGTCGATTCGGATGTCGTCTTGCCGCATCGCGACGTCATTCAATCGGAAAACGAAGTGCAAGTGTACGAAGCCGTTGCGAAAAATGCCGCAGGCAAACCTACGCATACGCCGCTCGATTCTGTCGGATATGCCAAAGACAATCGCCTTTTGCCCGTGGGTTGGTCCGATTCGGATCCGTGGATTGATTGGATTGCGCCCATCGGCGTTGGCAACGATGTCTCGTTCGGCGCTGGGCTCGACCTGGTAAAGTATCGTGTTCCCAAGGGCGCTTCTGTCAAACGCGTCGTCGTGCGTTTGCTTTACCAAACAGTTCGTCCAGCCGAACTTGATGCCTTGGAAAAAGTTCCCCATCCGGCAGCGGTACGTTTTTCGCAAATGGCCGGCAAGCAACCGCCGACGCCATCGGTCATGGTGCAAATCGCAAAAGACCTTTGATTCGTGCTACTTCGCGCGCAAGCGTTCCCGGGCTTCCGCTTTGATGCGCACGAGGTCGATCATGTCACCCATGCCGAATTGCATGTCATAGATGTGTAGACCGAGCGCGCTGCGCGTCAGCACGGTATCGAAATCGATAGGGTTTTTCCGCGTATCACCGATCGCTTTGCGTACACGTATTTCGAACGGCCGCACCTTTCCTTTGTCAAGGCACTGTGCTTCGTAAAAGTCACGATACAAGACAAACGGTGCTTGTTCGGCAATGCCTTCTGGCGCGTTGAACAAGCGTCGAACCCGCGTAGGAAAATAAGCGCGCGACAATGTTGCCGTTTCGCTGCTTCCGGGATTGGCCGGATGAACGCATACGGCCGTTTCGCCTTCAACCAGGGATGCGTCTCGCTGAAAATTGGTCGCCCCAGGTTGATACGATCGATACCCCACGACACACCCTTGCTCTTCTTTCGATGTACAAACAGGCACGTGATCGAAACTTCCGCCCGTACGTCCACGTTTATCCGTGCCCAGTGTGCCGCCAATGGCCAAAGCCACGACGAGTTTGTCCAGAATGGCAGGATCTTTTTCGATTTTGCGATGAATCAGGCGACTCACCATATGCGAACCTTGGGAATGGGAAATCAAAACGAAAGGGCGTCCCGCATTGTCGTGCGTGAGGTAATGGTCGAACGCTGCTTCGACGTCTTTGTAGGCACTATCGAGATAATAATTGCGCGTTTTTTCATCCGCCGAATAGGTTCCAAGACGAACCTGACGGTAAAGTGGTGCATAGACGCGACAAACTTCGGCGAATCGAGCTGCTTGAATACCGGCAGTTTGCGCCGGGTCGTCCTTGTCGGTCAAATCTTCATGTTGACCTGGACGGAGCCCGAGGTCGACGGTGGGATACACATAAAAACAATCGACCGTAGGATCTTTGGCGGGCGTGAAAGGAATGATCTTCGTGGAATTGTCGGGAAGAACCTCGACTGCGGTCAAATCGATATCACACGCGTCATGGCTGACATCGGGGCGGCACAACCACGTGGCTGGCGAGGCATAATCAGGATTCGTTGCGGGATCCGGGGGACGCAATGGCGCATGAAAGCAGCCGTAGGCGGTCAGGGCCAAACCTAGAAAAGCAAGGGTGACCATGGTCGTTTTGCGCATCTGCGTCCTCCTGGTGGCCAACAAAAACCCCGCCACGAGGACGGGGTTCTTGTTAGAATGGTTTTACCGAGAAAAACGAATCACTTCGTTTTGCCGCCCGTACCTTCAATGCGTTGGATCGCTTGAAGTTCGTTTGCCCAAACCGATGCCCGCTTGCCGTTTTCGAACGTTGGCGCCGGACCCGCTGCACCGGCATTGCCGCGCGGACCGTTTGGACCATTGACGCCGTTCGTACCCGATTTGCCGGCTTGCGGATTGCAATCGGCGGCGGCATTTGCAGGCTTCGTGCCCGCAGGGCCACCCGTGCCGCCCGTGCCGCCTTGGCCGCCCATACCACCTTCGCCTGCGGCGCCGCCTGGATTGGAGATCAAGATGCGGCCCTTGAGTTTGTCTGGGTTACCTTCATCGAGGATGACTTTGATGGTTGCGCCAGCGCCACCGTCACCACCGCGACCGCCCGCGATACCGTTCGTGCCATTCGTGCCATCCGTGCCATTCTTGCATTCGGCGCCGGCGCTGCCAGGCGTGCCATTCGTACCGGGCGCGCCTGGGCGACCTTGAGCGCCGGGTTGTCCTGCCGCCGTAATGCGAATGGGTTTGTCCGAGGACGGGCTGATGAAGTATTCGCGCATCGTGCCGGACTCGACGCGAACGAGTGCTGCGTCCGGGTAAAACGGCGTCGAGAGCGTCGTGATGGCAATCGTAATGGCTCCACCAGCCGCACCATTCGAACCATCATTGCGCCCATTGCCCGGTGAATAGTTTGCACTGCTCTTGCATTCGTACACCGGCTTCATCTCGAGCTGAGACTTCATCGATTGTTGATTTTGGCCATTGATGACTTGTTCGAGCCATCCCTCGAGACGAATGCCCGTGTCTGCCGTTTTCAAGGGATCCGCGTCGGTAATCCACCCTTGACCGTCGACGCGACCATTGCTGCCCGACAGGCGCAAAACCGTCGGATCGATAACGGTGTTTTTCTGGTTCATGCAGCCGCTCTCTTCATTGAGGTTGCTGCACGTCGTACCATCTTTGAGTTTGGCGACGAATTCAACCCCGAAATGGGCGCCGGGGCAGAAAAGTGCTTGGCCCGAGGCGGGGCGAATCTGCAAGTCGGTGACGTTGCGCGGATCGATTTGAGCTTGGCTCGGACCGCAACCCGTCAGAAGGGGTTGTGCGGCGGCAAATGCAAGAATGGCAAAGAGGTGAATCTTGGACATGGTCGAGTTCTCCGAGGTTTTCCTTGATGGAACGAATGCTGATCAGGCGCCGCCCGCGGGGGTGACCGGAGGCGTTGGATTTGGGTTTCCGGGATTCGGTGCTGGTGCTTGTTGAGAAAGTCCAGGTTTACGTTTGGTCGGATCAATGCCCGCTGCCTTGGCTTTCCAACATCCGCGCGGTACGTCCTGCCAAGCGCCACTGACTTGAACGGCTTTCAAGAGGACGCGTCGATTGATGGGATCGTCCACTTCATCGCCCTTGTCGATGGCCGGGCAATATTCGCCATAACCAATCGGTACGAGACGGCTTTCTTGAACGCCTTCATCCATGAGGGCTTTGGCGACGGCTCGCGCGCGTTTTTCCGTCAAATTGACATTGTATTGCGGGTCGCCTTTGGTCGATGCGTGGCCTTCGATTTCGAGCCGCTGGATTTGCGGGTATTGCTTGAGAATCTTGGCAATTTCAGTAATCGTCGGGCGCGCTTCCGGCTCAATGTCTGCAGAATCGAGCTTGAAATCGATTTTGCGCGTTTCCGGAATAACGATTTGGTGCGCCGTATCGTCGTAGGCGACTTCGCCTGGCGCCGTATCGGGACAACCGTCGTCATCGCGGTACCCATTGTTCGTTTCTTTTTGCGCTGGGCATTTGTCGGAAACATCCGCAATGCCATCGCCGTCGGTATCAGGCGATCGGCAGCCGTCGCCGGGATCGGGGGGCAGGTTGTCTTCGGCCTGGTTGGGGCATTTGTCTTTGGCATTTGCGACGCCGTCGCGATCGGTATCGTCGTTCGGGCAGCCGTCGGTGGGATTCGGTTGGGCCCCGTCTTCTTTTGCGTCAGGACAACGATCGTCGGCCAGCATGATCCCATCGTTATCGGGATCGGTCGCGGGGCAACCGTCATTGGCTTTGGGCAAAATGCCGTCTTCAGCATCGTTCGGGCATTGATCATCCATGTCGGCGAATCCATCGCCGTCACGATCGCCACCACGTTGGCTGAAGGGATCTTGGTAGACTGGGGAATATCCAGCGCTCCCGCCGCCGCACGCAATCCCCAAAAGAGGCAAAGCGAAAAGCAGCGGCGCGAGGCTCGAGAAACGAAGGCGAGATCTTGCGTTCATGTTGCTGACAGGGTTCGAGGTCCGCGTTCGACGGACGAAGCGGTAGATTAGTCAGTTCGTCCAGGCAAGTAAAGAAAGATGCGATCATGAGCAAAACACGCAGATGATCGGCAAAAGCTGCGCGTGCGCGATGCTTGATCGCAAGCAAAGTTCTGACGCGTAGCGAAAAGGTGTTCGAGCGACAAGCTGCTCAATTTCAGTTGCAGGAATTCGCGCAGCCCGCCGCCGCACACCCGAAGAGCGCTTGCAAGACCGGCAACCCTTGTGGGTACATCATGTCGCATTGCTTTTCGCACATCATGTTCGCCATACATTTATCTCGGCAAGCGATGAGCGGAAAACATTGCGCATCGGCCAAACACGCTTCGAGTTGCATTTCGCATTTTTGGGCCAAACACAAATCACAAGGTTTGACCGGGTCCGAACCTGGACACGACGGTGCGCAAAGTGCCGCCGCACAACTCGACGCAATGGTGAATTCAGCGAATCCTACGGCGTTTGTCGCATAACACCCGCTTGCGCAATCGGGCATGTTGGGCGGGCACGCTTTAATGCACTCAATGAGACCAAAACACCTTGGTTCAGCCGCGCAATCACAATATGCCGGTTGGCATTGTTCGTAAAGACAAGTGCCGCAACCATCGCCAGGTTTCGCACACGCTTGAGCGCCTCCGCCCATGCCTCCCATGCCCCCTGTGCTCACCATTCCGCCCGAACCACCCGCGCCGCCCGCGCCACCCGTGGACGGCATACCCCCAGAACCACCCTTTCCTCCAGCCCCAGCTTCTCCACTGCTGCTCGACGATGAGCCACTCGTGCTTGCTGTCGTGACCGAATCGACTGTTGGAGCGTCGCAGCCGCCAAGGACGAACGTCGAAGTTCCTGCCACAAGCGCCAAAGATAGAACCAACTTGGTGTTTGTCATGATCACCAGAGATATCATAATTGTGTTCGAGTTGAAGCAAGAATTTTCGGGCTTGCCAAGTGCGCGAAAACGAGGAACTCTTCGCCGTATGGCATCCGAAATCGAGGATCTGCGCGAAGACGCGGCGCAGCTTGTTCCCGCCGAACGTTTGCTCGCACCGCCGCGGGCCAAAGTTCGAGCATCGGTGACCAAGCTTCCGGGTCACTGGTTTGTCGTGGCGCAATCACACGAACTTGGAAACGTTCCCATCGCGCGAACGTTGCTCGGCGTGCCGCTCGTGCTTTTTCGCGACGGCGACGGCAATCCCGGCGCCCTCTTGGATCGTTGTCCCCACCGTAACGTTCCGTTGTCGATTGGTGAAGTCATCGATGGGCAATTGCAATGTCCTTATCATGGTTGGCGATTCGATCGTGCGGGCACGTGCAAACACATTCCGTCGCTCGTTGGAAACTCCATTCAGAAAGCTCATCATGCGCTGGGATATGCGGCGATGGATTCGGATGGGTTTGTCTGGGTTTATTCAACGCCCAATGAAAAACCAACGTCGGAACCTTACAAATTTCCGCAGCTCGGACCAGGGTATACGTCCGTCCGACGTCGCGTCGAAGCGAATTCAACGATGCATGCGGCCTTGGAAAATGCGCTCGATGTGCCGCATACGCAATTTTTACATCGCGGGCTTTTTCGTTCCAAACCACGCGGGATTGAAATCACGGCGCACGTGACGCGCACGTGGGATCGCGTGGTTGCCGAATACATCGGAGAACCTCGACCCACCGGCATTGTCGCCCGGATCTTGTCGCCTTCGGGCGGCGTCGTGACCCATTTCGATCGGTTCATTCTGCCATCCATTGCGGAAGTCGAATACAAGATTGGCACGGAAAACCATTTTTATGTCAGCGCAGCCATGACGCCCGTTTCGGATTTCGTGACGCATATTCACGCTGTGGTGAGTTTCAAGGTGCGCATTTTTCCCGGATGGCTGCTCGCGCCGCTCCTCATGCCCCTTGGATTGAAAGTTTTTGCGCAAGACGCGGAACTGCTCGCGCTGCAAACGCGAAACATTCAGCAGTTTGGCGGAGAACAATACGCGTCGACCGAAATCGATGTGCTCGGTCGACACATTTGGCGATTGATGCGGAAAGCCGAACGCGGGGAAAAAGGCTCAGCAGACGAAGTGCACGAGGAAGACGTGAAGCTTGCGGTGTGAATGATCGGGGGAAGGCTCGGACGCGGGCGTTTTTCCGGCCAAAGTTTGTTGCTACGCGGGATGTTTACCGTTTCCCGCCTTTGCCGCCGCCACCTTTGCTACTGCTTCCGCCGCCTTTGCTCCCGCCACTGGAATGGCTGCTTCCGCCACCTTTGGAACTACCTCGAGAATCACCGTGATTCGATCCGCCCACGTGCACGCCGGCATGGGCCGATACGTCGTGGCTTTTTCCGCCGGGATGTTCCGCACGGTCGGATTTGAATCCGCCGCTGTCTCGGGCAAACGTTCCATCTTGTCCGAAATGGCGTCCGTTGTTGCCTTTGTGATGTTTGTCGTCATGATCGTCATCGCGGAATTCCACGCGGGATTCCACGCGGGGGCGCGCGCGACCATACACGTCAATGCCGCCATCGAAGCCTCCGGTCAAACGGAACCGAATGCGAGGTGCTGCGGCAATGCGCACCGTGGCTGTTGGGGCAATGACGCGAATGCCTGGGCGAAATCCCCAAATGGCCGAGCGTACGATTCCACCCGTTCCAAGGGATACGGTCACGCGTAATGGATCGACTACCGCGCGCGTTCCAAATCGACCAACGAAATAGGCGCCTCCCGTAGCGGGCGCAAAAGCTACGACTTCAGGGCGCTCGGCAATGAACCCAACGCGCAAGGTTCGTCCTTCAATGGTTGTACGCGGG
>JBGAOI010000275.1:0-8993 GCA_044221885.1 Polyangium sp. (in: bacteria) | reverse complement strand
TGCGCAGGGGTTGCCGTGGAATTTGGCGCGATGCGTTTGCTATTGCGTAGGGGTCGCCGTGGAAGTTGGCGCGATGGTTTTGCTATTGCGTAGGGGTCGCGGTGGAAGTTGGCCCTCGGGGCGACCATGACTGATGGGTTGTTGCGAGATTTTGCCAATGGATGGCTTTTTGGGGGGCGTTCCGAGTCCTGCGGCTGGGAAACGTCGACACGTTCGCCCACTTCAATGAGGCGGGCGGTTTAATCATGATTTGTTCGCGTTCATCTCTTCGGCGGTTGGCAACCGTGGTCGGAATGGGTTTGGGCCTATCGGACGCGGCGGCTCGGGCGGAAGTTCAGGCGAACCGGGCCACGTAATGCCGACTTTTGCGAGAGAGCGCTGAGCCGGGAGCAGTTCCTTCGGGTCGGGCGGAGCGCGAAAGATCATTTCGATTTCCTCGGGCGTGAACTCCGTGGGACCGGCCATCCTCCGATCGACGACGGCATCGAGAAGCGCGTTGGCGGGGGCGGCTCGGCACTCGGCCTCTGCGAAATCCTCCCTCCTGGAGGGATAACGCGAAAAAGCACTCGAGGACAGAAGCCGGCCGCCTTGAAGCTTTCCCCACCTAGCCAACTGGTCGGCGCCCGGGCCAATCCGATCGGTAAAGAACGAGCCGCCTATCTCATCGCCGTAGAGCCAGATTCCGATTCCCGCCAGCTTCTCTCCTTGGCTACCCGGGTCCAGCAAAGCGCTGGCCATCGCGAATGCGGGCTCCAGCTCTGCGGGAAGGTCCGGTACCGCACCTCGCACATCCTCCGGCCCACCAGTCACTGCATCAGGAGAGAGGTCAAGATGCTGGAGCGGACCAAATCCATGCTCATACGCAAGACCCACGACCCCCGCGTCGGTCCAGGCTAGAACGTTTTGGTTGCCTTCCAGGTCACCGCTGTAAAAAGCGCCTATTTTCAGGTCTCCCGTCCAGTTTGGATAGTCGCAGTTTGACAGTGACAGGGGCAAGCGCCGGTTTGGAATGCGGTTGAAGATGGCTTCAACATACGTGCGCAACGCCGCACGGACGAGGGCACTGCGGTCGAACACAAGGTTTCCAAAGCGGCTGGCTCGTTGGATCATATCGCGCCACCTACCGCAATTCGTTCTTGGTGGCAACGAATTTTTCGCGCACGCTCAACTGCGCACGTTATGGCGTGTAGGCCGGTGCGCTGTTGAGCCTTTTTACCTCCTCCGCGGGTGGATCGTTGTTTGCAAAGTGGGCATTGAGCTTCTGCGAAATAACGGCCGCATTTTTGTATGAGTTTGTACCCCAGATGCAGCAGCGGGGGTCCTTCATGGGGACGACGTGGTGCACGTTTGGCTTCGTTCCGACCGGATCAAACGGATCTTCGAGGAACTCCGGTTCGGTGCACATTTCCGAAACCACACCATCCGGCTTGCAGGGAAACTTGTAGCCCGCAAGGTCGGAGCGAATCTTTCCGCCATTGTGTTTACGATTGACTGCAAGAACCCAATCCCTTTGTTTGAGGAACCCTCCACTTCCATCGGGGACACCACTATTGCGATCGAACGGATATGCAGGTCCAATCTCCTTCGGATCCACCAAATTCCGGTACGGACCGCTGACTTCCATGGCCATTCCATCGACGGGAATAAACGGTGTTTGCCGTGGCGCGGGCTCCAAGTAGATCCTGGTGATGTTCGACTTATCCGGGCCGATTTGCAACGTATAGTCACCATTGCCGACAGGTTCGCACATGTACCCCGGATCATACGGCGCATTTCCCGACACTTTGCCAATCTGCACTGCGTCCTCACACGCTTTTTCCCATTTCTGGTAAAAACAGTTGAAGGTTCCCGGCGTTGCGTCCGACAGGTAACAAGCCGGGGCAAAGGCCACGCTGTATTTCGCGCGTAATGCGTCGTTCTTGTTCGGATCTCCCGCAAGTTCCGTGCGATAACGCATGCAAGGCTCCTCATCCGATGCCGGGCATCCAGACGCCATGTTCGGTGGCGTATTTGCTGGAATGGGGACGCGACTGGGAGGTTCTGGCTGGCGTCCCGTAAGGATCGACGTGGGACCCTCGGGTTCATTTCCGCTCCCACAAGCTCCTATCATCCACGCACCAGCAAAGCCCAACACGAGCAATCCGAGCATCGAAGAACGGGATTTTGTTATGACTCGGGTCTTCAGCATATTTTCTGCAACGGTTTGTGCATCTTGATGATGCGTTTCGTTCCTCATGTTTCCTCATCCTTTCATTCCATTGGTTGAGCGTCCCAACAAGCAGCTCGCATGCCATGTCCCACTTTTTGCGTTGGTTATCTTTTGCAATGGAGGCGCAATCGACGATTACGCACGATTTCCCTTGCACGCCAAAACGGCGCGCGTCGATGAGGGAATTGTCTTGCTATCCGTACACACTGGCAAAAACACGAGGCAGATCAGCATCAAATTCAAAAGGAAAAACCGTGAGATGGAAGGCGATGAAGTATACATGGGACGGCCTCCAGATTACCACGATACGCAAGGGTTTCCGCAGGCGTCAATGAGAATCTGAATGCACATTTGATGTACATCGTGAACGGCGATTGCTGATTCTATCGACGCTGCTGCGTCCGCACGCCCAAGAAACGAGGCACCGCGCTCGAGGCCATCCGGAAGCCGATAGGCTTCACCCATTATTCCTCAATGACGCTCCGCCAATGCGCGGACAAACGCACCTCGACCGAGCCGTTTGGCAAGCGCCTCCGCATCCGCACGATGTACGAATGCGCCCACGTACACGCGATGAAGCTTGCGTCCATTTGAAATGGTCACAACGTGTGCTTCGGGGTTATCCGCGGGAAAACCACCGGCCTCAAAGAAACCGTGTTCGGCTACGTCGCCTTGCGATAACGATTGGGCCCAAGTGTGCGCTCGCGATTCATTCACAAACGCGCCGGCTTGCACGACGTACACGGGGGTTTCCACGCGTTTCGCGCGCTCGATGTCGGTATTCGAGGCGCCGACATTTCGGGCGACGAGATCGAACAGCGTCGCGTATTTACCATCGTTCCAAGTAAACTCGCGACTTTGGTAGCCCACAGTCAACGTAACAAAGCCGTGTTGCGAAGCCACCGTCATATCATTCGAAAGAAGCGCATTCACGCGACCAAGCCATGTCGCATGATGTTGCAATGTAGCTTCGTCCCACGACGTATCGTCGCCCATTTCATCGACGTTGCCGACTCGCGCGTAAAACCCATCCCAACATGCCGATGCATTGGATGGAACCGACAGTGCCAAACCCAGAGCGACGGCGGAGAAACGGCGAACGTTGAACATGGCTCGTGCTCGAAGCAAGGGCCTTGCCATTCACGAATCCGGGGGAAATCTGCGTATGGCTAAGGAACGTGTGTCAATGAAACCACGGGGTGTTGCGAAACTTTGGCGAAGCGGGGAAGGCATCGTCGGTGGCGGTGTTCGTGAGTTTGGTCATGATCCGTGTGGCCAATCCAGAGGCGCGGCAATATGCGGCCTGCGTCTATCCAGATTAGCCGCAACGACCAAATCCGATCGAAACATCATCGAGAAATGACGGCACCTCGACATTTCTTCACGGGTCTGTTATCGTTGCGTGGTCTTGCACGAACCAACCCCTGAAGCCCGGACAAACTTCGAGCGGTAACGTCAATCATCCTCATTGAGTCCCCTGCCCCGCACAAGCCTTGCCCCCATGAACGACGACGAACTTCCCCTCCAAACAGCCCTGTACGCCGGCGACATTTCACGCGTTCGCACGTTGATCGCCGCGGGCGAAAACATCCATTACAAGCGCGATGACGGCTACGACGCAATCATCGATGCCGTGCATGGCCCCGACGCATCCTTGCTCGAAATGCTGAAGTTACTCCTCGAATATGGCGTCGACCTCAATGGAGAAACTTCGTACGGTGAAACGGGAGTACGCGTATTGTCACGCGTCAGTCAATTCGATGCCGTCCGGCTACTCTTGAATGCGGGCGCGGACAAACGGTACCTCGAATGGACGCCGCTTGTGGAAGCCGTTGCCCTCGGTTCCCTCGAGGATGTCCGGACCATTCTCGCGCAAGGTGCCGACCTCGAAGCCAAAGATTACTGGTCGCGAACGGCTTGGCTGATTTCCTTGCTTTGCGGCGACATGGAAAAAGCAACGCTCTTGCGCGATCATGGCGCCAATACGAATGCACGCGGTCGTTGCGACAAACCGGCGCTGTTTTACGCCATCGAAGGCCATCATCCCGCCATGCTGCGCTGGTTGATTCAATCGGGCGCCGATATCCACGCCCAGGACCAATTTGCCCATACAGCGCTCATGCACGCGGTGGCTGAAGACGACCTCGATTGCGCGAACATTCTCCTCGAAGCCGGCGCGCATGTCGAAGCCGATCAATATGGATCGATTATCGGCGACACAACGTCCCGCGTTATGGTTTTGCGGCTGCTCGAAGCCGGCGCCGATCCCGCCAATATTTCGTATAAAGCGCAGCGAAATCTGGTCGGACTTGGAGATATCGACAAAAATGCGCTCGACATTGTTTCAACAGACGATTTTCGCTCGGGCCACGCGCGAGTGTTTGGGAAAGACAATCCCGAGCGGATGCATGTTCCATTTTGGAACGCGATGATTCGGGCCGGCGTTGGTGCTTATACAGCTTTGGATCGGTTTTCCGAAAAAGGCGACGGAACCAGCCGGCCCGTGTGGTGCGCACAGCGGTTTGGTCAATCGCTGACGTTTTTGCCCGACGGTCGAGCCATTCAAATCGGTGGTGAACACGAAGATTTTTATGACGCAGATTTCTGCATCTACAACGATGTTTTCGTGCACGGAGCCGATGGATCGATTGCCGTCTACGGTTATCCCGAATCGGTCTTTCCACCGACGGATTTTCATACGGCCACGCTCCTCGGCGAAACCATTTACGTCATCGGTTCTCTGGGATATCAAGACAAACGCCAACATGGCGTGACGTTGGTGCATCGATTGCATATTTCTACGTTGCGCATGGAGCGCCTCGAGACGCAAGGCGAAGGGCCCGGGTGGATCTACAAGCATCGAGCTTCGGCCATCAATTCGCACGAAATTCGCGTATGGGGTGGAGAAATCGCCACGAGCGATGACGACGCGGGCAATGTCGCAGCGTTTGTCCTCGATGTGGAGACGCTCGTGTGGCGGCGTGAGGCAACCGCGGGTTAACCCTGATGCGGCCTGGAATTCGCCGTCATTTCCGTTGAATCCGTTGAACCCGCCATTTCACGCCCAACGTAATGCAAAAAGATGAGCGGTCCGCACATTTCGAGGAATTCCTCCACGGCCGAAAGCGCAACATAAACAGGATTCGACCAACCGTGACTTGCTGCATAATGTTGCCCGAGTACCTCGAAGCCCAAAGCGCCAATGACGTACACGACCGCGGAGGCGAGCAACCCCGAACGTAATGCCCGCGATTCGAGCGTTCGAAAGAACGGAATCAGCATTGCGGCAAGCCCCGCGACGAGCATTGCCCCGAACGCCCACAACCACAATCGATGAATGCCGGAAGCATCGAGTTTGTCAAGAAGCACAGCCGCGCATCGTTCGTGAAGAGCAAGGGACTCGTCGACGCCAACGATCACCAGCAATGCGGCAATCAAGAAAAACCCTCGACGCTGTTTTGGCGCGGAAACACGCATGACCATGCGCCCCGCGGTATACGCGCAGGTCAACAACAAAGCCGATGAAAACAACGTGGGCACGTTGGCCTCGGTATCCACGTCGAATAAATCGAGCCACCATTCACGCGGCGCCGGGGAAAAGCCATGGGCCACCTGGACCAGGATGTTGACTACGTGCACCATGACGACAGCAATGGCTGCGAGGCGAATGAGCATAGTCGGTGGAGCGTCATGACGCATGGGAATGGGCCGCTATTCGGTGTCCGTCAAGTAATACAAGATATATCCCGAATAGCGCAGTTGGCCCAGGGCGAGCGCTTCCTTGATATCCGCCTCGACTTCGCGTTCACTTTCGTATCGCGAGGGGAAGTGGCTGTTCTTTGCAAACTTAAATAGCCGATACGCATCAAATCCGTTATATTCTCCATGATCACCAAAATCGATGTCAATGGCGCCGCCTTCGAATTTGATCGCTACCCCAAAACCGTGTTTGAAGTATTTGAGTCCATCGCTCGTTTCGTCTCGCCCTGGAGGATCGAAAAGAACCCATTCGGTGTTGGTGATGGGCAGCTTGAATCCCAACGCCTGAGCCAACCGAGGAATGACTTCGGAAGCTTTGGCGCAATAGGCGGTGATCAATTCGCGTAGTTCTGGCTTCATTTACAAATCTCGCGTATCTGGCGATGGGGCCACGTCGAGGGCATCTTGCACATTGTGCGTAGTCGAGCACATGCTCGAGTCAACTGCAAGAATGATTGCCACGTCACGCGATTTGGTATTGAGAGAACGTCCCACAACTCCGCTCGCCCCGTCCTTCACGTGACCCCCGCCCACGGTTAAAACCGTGGGCTATTCAATAAAAAGTCCTTCACTGCCGTTCCGGACTGGCGTTGTGGTTTTACTGCGAGAAGTCGTTTCATTCGATCAACGAGGGCAAATCTCGAGAATGGAAGAAATCACGAAGATGGCAGTCCGGAACGGCAGTGAAGGACTTTTTATCATGTAGCGCGGGGTTTGAACCCCGCGCGGGGTGCCGAAACGAACACCGTCTCAAGTTTTGAGATGCTCTCTTAAACCGTGGGCGGGGTCATCCGGCAGTCGTTTGTCCCGGCGATATGATCGTCGGGACAAACTGCTTCAGTGGTTCTGATTCTTCTTCATCAAGTCGGCGAAGGTGCCGAACTTGGCTTCGCGGGCGACGCCCGTGCGGTACGCTTGGTAGGCTTGTTTCTCCGCGTCTTCTTTGAGGGCGCGGATGGACAACTTGGCTTCGTTGCGACGCGGATCGATCTCGAGAACCTTGGCATCGAGCTTCGTGCCGACGGGGAATTCCTTGCGGAGGTCCGTGCCCCGCGCGGTGCCCGTGTGACCTGCAGGGATGAACCCGCGAGCTGAACGACCCGTTACGCCAAGGATACGTACGGCCAAACCCGCTTCGCTGGTGCCCATGATGGCCACCTTGACGGACTTGTATTGCTGTACGCGCTGACGAGGTTCGTCCTCGGAGCCCGCAATTGCCGGATGAAGGCCAATCTTGTGTTGGCTTGCATCGCAGCTCGATACGACGACGTCGATCTCGTCACCCACGTTGACCACTTCGCTCGGATGCTCGACAACTTTGAACGAAATGTCCGCGGTGTGGCACAAGCCATCGATGCCCGGTTCGAGTTCGATGAAGGCGCCGAAGGGTTGAAGCCTTGCGACCTTGCCCTTGTGGCGCGAGCCCACGGCGTACTTCTCTTTGACGGCATCCCACGGGTCGGCCGTCGTGGCTTTGTGCGAGAGCCAGAGTTTGCCCTTATCGTCGATCTTCATCACTTTGACGTCGATTTCGGCGCCTGAGCGGAAGAGATCGTTGAGTTTGGCACTCCGATCATGGCTCGCTTCGGTCATGTGAATGAGTCCTTCGACGCCACCTGCATCAGGCAACGCGACGAACACACCCCACTGCACGACCTTGCGCACGATGCCCTTGTGCACGCTACCTGCCGTGACTTTGCTGAGCGCGCTGGTGCGAGCTTGGCGAGCATCTTCATCGAGCATCTTCTTGCGGGAAACGACGATGTCGCGGCCCTTCTTCGCGTATTGCGTCAAGAGGAAGTCGAGGCGTTGACCGACGAGACTCGAGAGGTCTGCACCGTGTCGCAAGTCCACGTGCGATGCCGGCGCGAATGCGCGCAAGCCACCGAGGTCGACTTCGAGACCACCTTTGACGGTGCCCGTGACAAACCCGAAGACGACGTCTTCACTCTTCGCTGCAGCTTCGAGTTGTTGCTTGAGTTCATCGAGCGGTTTTGGTGTTCCGCGGCAGAGCATCAACATGCCACCACGCACGCCTGTGCTCGCGACCGTCGCGATGAACTGATCACCCTCGGTCGGAATTCCTTCCTCTTCGGGGAGTTCGTCGCGGTTGAACAAGCCGATGGCTTTGCCTGCAATGTCGACCCAGATCGATTGATCGGTCACTTTGCAAACTTTGCCGAAGACCTCTTCGCCGACGCTGAACGCGGGACGTTCTCGTTGCGCTGCCGCGTGCTGTTTGTCGCGGTGTTTGTCGCGGCGCTTGCCTTGACCGGGGCCTTTGCCTTGCGCTTGCGCATCGGTTTGCCCTTCTTCAGCAGCAGCTTCTTCCGGCGCATCCGCATCGGTCTCGCTGGCTTCGCTGGCTTCGTCCGGGGCTGTTTCAGCATCACCCTGCGGTGCTGCTTCGCCGGTTTGTCCAGGCGGACCTTTGCGCTTCTTGTTGCGCTTGCGCTTCTTACCGTCGCCAGGCGGCGCAGCAGCGGCTTGCGGACGCTGTTGTGCGGGTCGGGCGTTCGGACCTGGCAAGCGATTGCCTATGTCGTCTCCCGGCTGCGGTTCGTCCCACTCTGCGTCGCCTGATGCGGCGACCTTCTCCTGCACATTGCCGGAGGGCTGCATGTTGCCGGCGGCATCAGCCGGATCGTTGGTGTTTTGTTCTTCCGTGTTCATCCGGGATCTCGGCACGGCTCGCGCTGCACGACGCGCTCGAGCGTTTGTCGCGCATGCACGTAGCTCGGAAAGGGGCGGAAACCATAACGTACCTCGCACCTCTGTGCGAGGATTTGCGAGCATCTCTAGCGCACAATTGGCAAAAATCGTTGCTGACCACCAGTTCGGTCGATTCGGAGCGACCCGCCGCGCGAAAGATTGTGCGCATTTACCCGCGACGCCAGCTCACGGCCGACCTGGAGGAAAGCGCGACCCACGCTGCTTTCCGGCGCGGCCTGAACGATGGGTGTCCCCGCATCGCCCCATTCGCGCACGGAAGGGTCGAGCGGAATCTGTCCCAGAAGAGGAGCGC
>JBGAOI010000274.1:0-9034 GCA_044221885.1 Polyangium sp. (in: bacteria) | reverse complement strand
CACTCTTCCCATACCCCTTTACGGGCGCAAGCGATTCGACGGCACCACCAGTGCGTGCGACGCGAAAAAGCAAACCGCTTGGTTCGAGCGATTGAAAATACACGTAGTTATCCGAGCCTGCGATGTTCGATGGATACGCGAGCGTCGTAGGAGTGACATTCGTCGCGCCCCCAGGATTCGCGTCCATACTGAGAATGCCCGGATTGCCGGCCATATTTCCACCTTCGCAAGGCCCCGTTTTTCCTGAAACTGTAAAATAGCGCGTGGCGGACAGTTTTCCACCTCGATAATGGAAGCCGAGAAGAAACGGCGACATTGTGCCGGGCGGCTGATAAACCGGATCGGTGAAAATGGCTTCGGGTTTGAATTCCGTTTTCGAGACGCGGCCGATGAGACCGTTTTGAAACATGAAATAGAAATAATCGGCTCCGACCTCAAGCGCCTGCAAAGCGCCTTGCTCGGGCCACATCGATAACAACGGTATCGTCAATGGAACGCAATTGCTGATGGCGCACGATTGAACGTCGACAATTCCGCACTTCGCCTGCGAATCATATCGCGACCACATGAGCAACGTGCCATCACTAACGACATTGGCAACACTGGGCGTCACGGTCGTGATTGCGCCGTCCATCGCCGGACATCCGGGTTTGGCAAGGCGTTTGATTTTCGTCGTCCCGTTTGCCGTGGCGGTGACAACCACCGCTCGAGGATCGACCGCCGCAAGGCTCGCGGCACTGGTCGCGATTTCGACCGGCATACAAGGAAGCGTATCACTTCCACAAGGAATCGCCGCGCATAATGGAACACTTCCGCCCGCTCCCGAGCCTCCGGATCCAGCGCCGCCGCTGCCACTGCCACTGCTACTTCCACTGCTGGCCGGGCCTGCCGGGCCATTGCCCCCAGCGGGACAAACGCCTGGAGCGCATTGGGTTCCGCCGTCGCCTGTCGAGATGGATCCATAACCTTCAAAATCTTCCACCAACACACAAGCGGATGCGGGCACGATGGCGCTGAGAACGAAAGCCAAGAAAAATCGGCGTTGGTGCATGTTTCGTCCGTACCACGGTCCGCGGATGATTGCAATCGTAATGATTTTCGGTGACAAACGCCGGCGGGACGTGATACGATCGTTTCGATGCGTACGGCCGTTCTCGATGATGGAACCGAAGTTTTTTGCTTGAACAAACCGGAAGCTCTGGTGCTTGACGAACACGTCAATGGATACTTGCAACACGGTATCACCATCGCGAATGACGACGTCATTTTTGATGTAGGTGCAAATATCGGCGTATTCGCGGTTCGAGCGATGCAGCGGCATCCATCGGTTCGCGTTTACGCATTCGAACCGATTCCAGATATTTATGCGGTACTCGCAAAAAATGGACAACGGTACGGTGCGGAGCGATTTTTTTCTTTTCGTTGCGGTCTGTCGAATGCTGCGTCGACGATGACATTCGACTATTACCCGCGCGCTCCGGCAATGTCGACGGCATTTCCCGAAGCTTGGGAACGTGATGCCAAGTCGCTCGAGAATGCGGTGCGTGGAAATGTCCGTAATGCGCGGCGGCGGTTTTGGTATGCGTATCTCGTTCCGGATTTCGCGGCCAAGTTCGTCATGAATTTTTTACGCAGCGGCGCCAAACGAGTGACCAGCCCATTGCGTACGGTTTCGGAAATCATCCAAGAAACAGGCGTGTCGAAAATCGATTTGTTGAAAATTGATTGTGAAGGCGCCGAATTGCTGGTTTTGGAAGGTATTTCCGACGCGCATTGGTCCAGCATCAGGCAAATCGTGGTCGAAGTGCACGACGAAAATGGCCGTCTGGAAAAATTGACGGCGCTTTTGCGGAGTCGCGGTTTTACGAAGCTCACGGTCGTTCACGAAGAGGGTTTTGAGCACACCGCATTGCGCAATGTGTTTGCCTTACGGGAAGGAACCTGACAATGCTCGCCACGACAACTGTGCTTGTCACTGTTTCGACAACGTTTTTTGGCATTTTCGCGACGTATTTGGTGATCTGGTTTGGCGTTCCCAAATCATTACGCTTGCAGGACGCAACGCATTCGGTGGCCACATTTCATCGCCAATTGCCGCTCATTCTTTTCAACGTTTTCGTCATGAACGTTGGCACCTGGTTCGCTCTCGGCAAGATGGAATCGCGATTCGTGTTCGATACGCCGTGGTGGATCGTCGGTTTGAATGTTCTTGTTGTTTTCATGGTCGAAAATGCCTGGGTGTACGGGTGGCACCGAGCGATGCACGAAATACGATTCTTGTATCGAAAGGTGCATCGAATTCATCACCAAGCTCATGCTCCACTGCCCATTCATTTCTTGTACGTACACCCGCTCGAATGGATGGTCGGAAGTATTGGGTCCACCCTGGGCCTCGTTTCGGTCGCGGTTTTTCATGGCCATGGTTGCGCGTATACTTTGTGGACATTCATCATTTTGCGACAATTGCACGAAATGAACGTGCATTCGGGCATGCGGTCCGTCATCACGAAATACATTCCGCTCGCTGGCCGAACCGATTCTCACGATTATCACCACCGTTATCCAACCAAAGGAAATTACGAATCGACGTTTTTCTTTTGGGATCGTCTTCTAGGAACAGCGGCCAAGTAAACGGCTTCGTCTCGACGCCACGCGAAACTGCGCTCGGTTTTCCGCCGCCGTTTTCTACCCTCCACATTCGTCTTGCCTTCTTGAAGACATCTGCTGTAAGCTGCGGTCCGTTCATCGAACACGCTCGAGGTACCCCGTGACGGCTCAAAGCATGGATGTTTTTACTTTACGTGAGCAGATCATCGACGAATACAAGCAATTCGCGAAATCGTTCACGACCATTCATGCCGAAGACATCGGCACCAAAATCGAAGATATTTACGGGCAAGAGCGATATTGGCCCGAGCCGCTGCTGCAAATCAATCCCAATTATCAACCGGACAAGACCATCGACGAACTCGTGACCCAAGGGTTGCTCGATCCGGGATGCGGGACCATTTTCCGCACGGGACCGAATCGAGAACACTCACTGCGACTGTATCGTCACCAAAACCAAGCCATTGCGGCGGCCCAAGAGGAACAAAGTTTTGTTGTGACAACCGGCACCGGATCCGGCAAATCCCTGTGCTTTTTCATTCCCATCGTGAGTGCCATTCTTGCAGAAAAACGCGAAGATTCCGCACCGCGAACTCGAGCCATCATCATTTATCCCATGAATGCGCTCGCCAACAGCCAATATGAAGAATTGAAGAAATACGTCAAAGAGGTCAACGGCAAGCAACCGGTGACATTCGCCCGGTACACCGGTCAAGAATCACAGGAACAAAAGCAAAAAATTGCCAACAATCCGCCGGACATTTTGCTCACCAACTTCATGATGCTCGAATTGCTCATGACTCGCCAGGACGAACTCGACCAACGTGTCATTGGCCATTGCTACGGTTTACGTTTCTTGGTCCTCGACGAACTGCATACCTACCGTGGGCGTCAAGGCGCAGACGTGGCGATGCTCGTGCGACGTGTTCGAGAACGATTGGCCCCGGACAAACTACAATGCATTGGCACATCGGCGACGATGGCCAGCGAAGGAACTCCAGAAGAGAAACGTGGCGAGGTCGCCAAAGTGGCGTCGAAGTTGTTTGCGACGGAAATTCCCGCGTCAAACATCATTGGCGAAACCCTGGAAAGAGCAACGGACCCCTATGAAACTGACAAATCGGTCCAACCTCGTCTCGGCGCAGCCATCGACAAGAGCATTGCGCCGAATATCACCGACGCGGAATTGGCAAAGCACCCTTTGGCGATCTGGGTGGAAACTCAACTGGGCGTGAATCGGATCGACGGCGCAGGGGGCTGGGTCCGCGCGCGTCCACGCACGATGTCCGAAGCGAAACGGGACTTGAGTCGCGATGCGGGGCGCGATGAATCAACGTGTCTCAAAGCATTACGCGATTTGCTCTTGGTGTCGAGCGTACCCGAGAGCGAACGGACAGGCCATCCACAAGCGAATGAGCGCGCATTTTTCCCATTTCGACTGCACCAATTCATTTCCGGCGCCGGCAAAGCGTTCGCGTCGCTCGAACCACCGGGGCAGCGTCATGTCACCGTGGACGAACAGGTGTACGTCCCAGGAGGCGGCGACAAACGTTTGTATGAAATGTACTTCTGTCGAAATTGCGGACAAGAATATCATCCTGTCGAGCGAATCGCCGAAGATGGTCAGGTGCGATTCATCAAACGCGATATCGATGATGCACCGTCGAATTCGGACGACAATGCTGAAGATACCGATGAAGACGAGAAAACGGCCATGCGTTGTGGGTTTTTGACGCTCGACGCCAAAGGCGAGAACAAATTCGACTTTAACGGCGAGGACGACCATTATCCCGAAGCTTGGCTCGAAACGGTGAAGAACAAGATTCGGATCAAATCGAATTACCGTAAGTTCAAGGCTGTCGAGCATTACGTGGAAGCCTCGGGGCGCGCGTGTGCTCCAGGCGGGGGTTTGAAGGCGTGGTATTTGCCTGGCAAATTCCGATTTTGTTTACGTTGCGGTGAAACGCATTCGTCTGCGGCGCGAGATCGCAATCGATTGGCCGCACTTTCTGCCGAAGGTCGCAGTTCGGCGACAACCGTACTCGTGAGCAGTGTATTGCGCCGTATGCATGGGCCCGATTCCAAGCTTGATGCCATTTCGCGTAAATTGCTGGGTTTTACTGACAATCGTCAAGACGCAGCATTGCAAGCGGGTCACTTTAATGACTTCATCCACACGAGCCTTGTGCGGGCGGCTTTTTTGCGCGCATTGCAGGACGCGGAACCTTCGGGAATTGGTGCCGCACACCTGGGCGAAGCGCAACAAATTGCGCTGGGATTTGATCGATTTCGCGAAGACTCGCGTGCTGAATGGCTGGTTCATCCCGACGTACGTCCTGCCTCGCTCATGGAAAATGAGAAAATGCTGCGCGAGATTTTGGAATACCGTGTTTGGTTCGACCAACGCCGCAGTTGGCGCTACACCAATCCCAGTTTGGAAGATTTAAAGCTCGTCCGGGTCGATTATGCGGGCCTCGATGAATTTGTTGGTCAGGACGAACATTTTTCTCATTTGCACGAAGTGTTTCGTGCGGCTCCTGTTTCTGTCCGGAAAAACGTGTACATCGCGATTTTCGATTACATGCGGCAATGGATGGCCATCGATTGTCGCGTGCTCAATGACACGGTATTGCAACAGCTCAAGTCGTTGTCGCACAACCGCCTGCGATCACCCTGGGGGTTTGGCGACCATGAACAACCCCGAAGGGCGCGATGGTTGCTCATGGATTCGCCCGCGCGTAAAGACATGCATTTGGCCGACGAAGATATGATCGTCCGAGGCAGCTTCCGCAGTGCGCTGGGAAAAACGCTAGCAAAATCGTCGTTGTGGGGAAACGATGCTTTTCGCAATCTAAAAAGCCCCGAAAGGGATATCGTTTTGCGCGGATTGTTGGAAGCCGCCCGAAAGTCGGCGTTCGTGGTCAAACATGGAAACGCATTCGACGGTATCGAGGGGTGGCAACTGAATGGAGCGAAAATTCGGTTCCACAGATCCCAGCCGGTGTACGAAAAAGGGCAACGAGGAAAGACGAATCTTTTTTTTCGGGCATATTATGAAAACTTGGCTTCGATGTTGCGCAGTCCGGAACATCCGTTGTTCGGCTTTGAAGCGCGGGAACATACGGCCCAGGTGGAACGACGACGGCGTGAAATCCGGGAAAAACGTTTTCGGTACGGCTCGGAGGAGCAAAAGGACCTGGAAAGGCCCGACGTTCCTATGGACGAACGGCGATTTTTGCCGGTCTTGTTTTGTTCGCCCACCATGGAACTCGGCATCGACATTTCAGCGCTCAATACCGTGTACATGCGCAATGTGCCGCCCACGCCTGCGAATTACGCACAACGTAGCGGACGCGCAGGACGTAGCGGGCAAGCCGCGCTGGTATTGACATATTGTTCGGCCCAAGGCCCACACGATCAATACTTTTTTCGGTCGCCCAAACAAATGGTCGGCGGCGAAGTTCGTCCCCCGCTTTTGGAATTGGCCAATCCCGACTTGGTACGCAGCCATTTGCATGCAGTTTGGCTCGCTGCATCCGGCGTCAAACTCGAACCTGCCATTTCCAAACTGCTGAACCTCGAACATCCCAAACGTCCCCTGCTGGCCAATCTGCAACAAGATCTCCGTTCAGCGGCACCCGCGGAAGCACGGGAACGTATCGAACGCGTCCTCGAGATGATTACCAAATACCTGAACGAGGACAATGCGCCGTGGTTCGAAGACGTCCGGTCCTTTGCGCAAATGGTCGTCAACGAGGCATTGGAGCAATTCGAGCAAACATTTCGGCGTTGGCGCGACCTGTTTGCCGCAGCGAAACACATGCAAACCTTGGCGCGTCGAGTCACCGATAACTATTCGGCGACGCCGACGGAACGACGTTTTGCGCAAGCGCAAGGTCGTCGAGCCGAAGAGGAAATCACGTCGTTGTTGCGTGGCGACGACGTCGAATCCAACGATTTTTACACCTACCGCTACTTGGCCACCGAAGGGTTTTTGCCGGGATATAATTTCCCGCGATTGCCGCTGACGGCCTCCATTCCCGGAAGCGAAGCTGCCAAAAAGCAACAAACCTATTTGCAGCGTCCACGGTTCTTGGCCATTGCGGAATTCGGACCCCGAAGCTTGATTTATCACGAGGGTCGAGCATTTCGGGTCGTTCGAGCGTTACTGCCTCCCTCCCAGCGACAAGCGACGAAAGTCGAGCCGACCCTGTCGACGCTCACGTTTTACTTGTGCCAACATTGCGGCGCGCGACACGATCTCGACGAAACGTCCATTTGTCACGCGTGCGGTTTGTCTATGGATACAAAAGAGGTCATCGCCGATGCGTACCGCATTGAAAACGTCGGTACACGCATCGCTGAACGCATCACTGCCAACGACGAAGAGCGCCAACGCCAAGGGTTTGACCTGCAAACCACGTTTCGGTGGGCCATTCGCGACGGTATTCACGACGTGCGCAATTGCACCGCGGAAGATGCCACCGGACCCATTTTGCAACTCGCGTACGGTCACGGCGCAACGATTACACGCATCAACAAGGGATTACGGCGTCGAGCTGAAGCAAAAAATTTGGGATTCATGATCGACCCGACAACCGGGTATTGGCAAAAAACCGAGGACGAATCATCGACGACAGAAGAACAAGATCCCACACTCACCCGGGCACAGCGGATCGTACCCTTCGTCGAGGATCAAAAAAATGCGGTCCTCGTACGTTTGGAAGATACAACGGCCAACGAAACGAGTTTGGCGACATTGCAATACGCGCTTCTGCGAGGCATCGAATTGCATTTCCAATTGGAACAGGGAGAAATGTTGGCCGAACCATTGCCGCGTCGATGGGAACGTAACGGATTCTTGCTTTACGAAGCGGCCGAAGGTGGAGCGGGCGTGTTGACTCGGCTCGTCGGTGATCCCAAAGAAATCGCCCATGTCGCGCGAAAAGCCCTGGATGTCATGCATTTCAAGGTTCCAGACGGCAGTGACATGCTGCACGATGAAGACGGAACGACGTGCGTCGCGGCGTGTTATCGCTGTTTGCTGTCGTATTACAATCAGCCCGAACACGAACACATCGATCGGCGTGACATGCTGGTGCAACGAACATTGGTGCGTTTGGCGCGAGCAACCATTCGTGAACTTCCTGGCGTAACACGTCGACGTTCGTCGCGACCGGCTCCAGCGAACGAGCAAACGCCCTTGGATCGTTGGATTGCCATTGCCAAGGAACGAGGAATTCCAAAAGAAGACGACAAGCCCTTCGTGCACGGGGCGATTCGGGCGCCCTTGATTTGGCGGAAGTATTTGGTTGTGGTGGTGTTCGCAGCCGATACCGCATTACCCGCGGACGCCTTGCAAATGCTGGATATGCTGGGATTCGTGGTGCTGACGTTTGGCGTGGATGAAGGGACTTGGTCGGAAACGTTTGCGGAATTGGAAGGTGTTTTTCGGGGATGATGTTGGAGAAACCGTTTACCGCAACGGTTGGTTTGTTCGCGTCTGCCGAATCGTACGAACGAGCCGTTTGGCAGCTTTGGCGTCGAACGCATCGATTGCAAGATCATTCCAACCTTGGTTCGTCCCGCCGACCGTATAGGTCCCACACGAGCGTGGTGACCTTCTTCTTCTCTCGCCGGAAGATCCGCACCTGGGCCTCGGTGACGTCCAGCCCGAGTTCGTCCAAATGGACAGCGAAATACCCTATGCGGGTTCGTCGGAGTAACCATAGTGATGACATGAAACGTTGGTCGGGATGTTTGGCATCGCCGCTGGCTTGAGCTCGCGGAAATTCACGACCGGACACATCAATCAAAAAACGCACAAATTTCTCTCGCGGGCTCCAACCTGTGCTAACAAGCGCAAGCCATGTCTACCTTCTCCGACGAACTCGAGTTCCCTCAACGTGCGGAGTACCTCAACGAGTACAACAACTACAAAGTCGAGATCTCGCACTGGAAGAACCTTTGTATTCAAGTTGGCAAACAGTTTCGGACCGTTTTTCAAACCCGAAGTGCAGCCGTCATCTTGCTCCACGGCCCTATGGGTTCGGGGAAATCACTCTTCTGCAAACGGCTATTCGAAGACTTTCAGCGCACGAAAGGCGATTCTTCGAAAGAGATTGCCCCGCAATATAAGCCCGATCTTTCCAGCAATTTATGGCACGCCATGATTGCCTCCGCCGAACCCAGTGAAGAACAAATCCGCGAAGTCACTCGCTCTTCACGGGTTTTACAGGTATCCGCCGGGGAACTAGGCAAATTGCGAGACACCGAAGTCGAGTCGGAAATCCGGGTTCGCGTCGTCTTACTCGACGATGCGCATAAAGATTCAATCGTGCGACCTTGGACGGATTTGGAAGCGGCAGAGTTTTACGAAGCAAAACAGCGCGGCCCCGATGCATTACTCGGCAGGGTAGCCCAAGAT
>JBGAOI010000273.1:0-9087 GCA_044221885.1 Polyangium sp. (in: bacteria) | reverse complement strand
CCGAGGCATCCCCAAGGCGGACGCCGAAAGGTTTGCCCGAGAATGCCATGCTCATATTCTGGAGCAAGAGACCTATTTCGATTCTCGTGGTCCAACACGATTGACTGCGTATTTATTTGCCGATTCTGCGCAAAAAGGTTCCCTGATGGGCGCAGCGGATACCTACATCGCGAAACCATGGCGCCATGAAGTGTATCTCCAACAAGGAGGTTTTCCGCATCCCGTATTGGGTCATGAAATTGCGCACGTCATGGCCGGCTCCTTTGCTCCAGGTCCATTTTCGGTCGCCGGGCGTTTGTCAGGGCTCTGGCCGAATCCTGGACTTATTGAAGGCATTGCGGTTGCCGCGAGTCCCCACGAAGGCGCTTTGACCCCGCGTGAATGGGCGCGCGCCATGAAAGACTTGAACCTCCTACCAAGCCTCGAACGCTTATTTGCGTTTGGGTTTTATGGCGAAAACTCGAGCGTCGCGTATACCGTGAGCGGCGCGTTTGTCGGGTTTGTCCACGAACGTCATGGAGCAGCCGTCGTACGCGCTTGGTATGGAGGCGAATCGTTGCCTCGAGCGGCGGGTTCGTCGTGGCACGATCTCGAAATGGCATTTCATCAGGACTTGATGAAGGTCGTATTGCCCGAAGCGGCAATGGCTCAGGCAAAGGCACGTTTTGATCGTCCAGGACTTTTTTCGCGACGTTGCCCGCACGTCGTCGATGGTTGCCGAAAACGAGCCGAAGAATTACGTGCACGAAACGATGACGATGGCGCAATGGCAGCTTTTGCCCAATGGCTCGACCTCGATCCGGGCGACGGTCACGCGCGAATTGCGTCTGCACTGACGCTCGTTCGTTTGGGACGAAAAGCCGAAGGAATTGCAGCTCTCGAGGCGGTCGTCAAAGACGAGCGATTTTCTCGCTACGTGCGCGACGGTGCGCTCGAACAAATGGGCGATCTCTTGCTCGAAGGGGGCGACAAAGCCCGCGCGATGGAGCATTATCGGGAAGTGATGTCCAGGTCGCTCGATGAAAACGTTCTACGCACGCTCGACGTAAAGATCGAAGGCGCGCGTAATGCACGGGCATATCGGGCCGTAGTTGAACTGTTGATGGGACACGGTGGTCGAGGTCCCGACAAGGTACGTGCGGCGGAAGCGCTGGGGACGTGGGCCGCGACGGAGACGGGTGACGGTTTGCCCGAGTATCTCTTGGCCCGAAGCGATATCCAGGCTGGGCAATTTGCAGATGCGCTGAGCCGCCTCGATCGTGCTTTGAAGCTTGGGTTGTCCATTCCACGCGTTGCTGTCGAAGCGCATCGATTGCGGATTGTTGCGGCATGTGCGATTGACGATGGCGTTCTGGTTGAACAAGCAGCTCGGTCGTATTTGGCCCGTAGCGATGTCTTTTTTGCGCGACGACAAGCAATGGCGAAGTTTGCCTCGAGGTGTTCGGGAAAAACCATTCCGATCGATGGTCGTTCAGGGGAGGGAGCACCATGACAAAAATTGTAAGCGTCGATCAACATTTGCCGATTTTGAACGCCGTGTTGCGAATTGCGGCCATTCATTCGAGCCTGCTGGCGCCAATGGCATTTCGCGAGTTGGCGCAGGTGCTTTCGCAATTTGTTCCGAGTGTCGGGCTTGTGGCGCTCGTGCCCGAAGGTGATGCGCACTTGCGTATTTATGTCGACGTTACGAACAACCTTGGTCCTTCGCCGTTTGGTTTTGGGAGTCGGATTCCGCTCTTGCCCCATGTCGACGAAATCGTGTTGCGACAAGGTCGGCCATTCGTATGCGATGATTCTGCGCACGGCAGCGACTTGTCTCGCGTTGCTTCGAAGGTAGGGTTTCATTCGCATCTTATCGTACCGATCAAGGTGGCGAGTTTGTCACGGGCGGCCGGAGGTTTGGCGTGGTTATTTCGCGATGTGGGTGAAGCTTCGCGAGCGCCGTTGGATTTGCTCACCTCGGTCGCCGAGATCGTAGGATTGACGTTCGAGCGTAATTTGCGATTTGCGCGTAAACGTCGATTGGCGATGATTCTCGAAACGTCGAGTGATGCGATGTTTGCATGGGATTCCGAGGGGCGACTTACGGATGCCAACGCTGCTGCGTGCTCATTGACGGGCATGTCGCACGAAGAATTGCTGGGGCGCGACATCGGCTCGTTGATCGACCCGCGACCCGATCCCGAGCAACATTTGCCGCCGCCCGATGCGCGCATGGTCCTCGTGGTTCGTGGATCGGCAGGCGAAGAAAAACGTTTGTCCGTGGCTGTGACCATGACCGCCGTCGATGAAGATCCGCTCGTGGCTTGTCATGCCTTGGTTCGTGACTTGAGCGCCTGGGAAATCAAGGAACGCGAGGCCGTCGAGCGTTTGGCGCGCATTCACGAGCTGGAAGAACAGCACCGTACGTTGCTCGATAATGCACCGCTCATTATTTTTCGCCTTGACCCACAATCGCGCGAGCTCGTGTATTTGAATCATTGTGCTGAACGATTGCTCGGAGTTCCGCGCAGAGAAGCCTTGTCCACGCCCCAGTTTCTTCGGGCATTACATGCAGACGTCGAAGGTCAAGCGGCATACGATGGAGCGGTCGCTCAAGCTGCCGCGGGCTTGTGTTCATCGCCGTATGAAGCGCGTTTGTCGCGGCGCGAAGGTCTACTCATGACCGCGCGGGGAACGATCTATCCATTGCTTGGGCAATCAGGCAATGTCGCCGCCATTGAAGGATTGTTTACCGACGTGAGCGCCGAACATGCAGCTCGAACGCGACTCATTCAGGCCGATCGATTAACGACCTTGGGAACGCTGGCCGCAGGCGTTGCTCACGAAATCAACAATCCCGCAGCCTTCATTCTGCTCGGCCTTGATATGATGGGCCGGTTGCTCGACAATGCGCAGCAGTCACTCGATTCCGAGACGGCGCGAGAAACCAAAGCAATGTTGTCGGAATTGCGGGATTCTACGCGCCGCATTGTCGAGATTGTTCGCGATTTACGTATGTTTGCAAGAGCTCCCGGCGGTACGCGACGCATGGCGGTGGATGTCAATCGCACCGTGGAAAGTGCGTTGACGCTCACGCGCGGGCAAATCGTGGAGCGAGCCGATGTGGTCCGAGATTTGGGCGATGTGCCGCATGTCCTGATTGATGAAGGTCGCCTCGGACAAGTGCTCGTGAATTTGCTCGTGAATGCAGCTCAAGCCATGCCTCGCGGTGGCCGTGGTGAAGCCAAAGTATACGTCACGACGCGCAGTCACGATGGGCGAACGGTCGAAATCGAGATTCGGGACACGGGCGTTGGCATTCCACCGGATATTCAAGAACGCATTTGGGATCCATTTTTTACAACCAAAGATCCCGGTGCCGGGACCGGACTCGGCCTTTCGATTAGTCGCGAAATCATTGATCGGAGCGGCGGTCGATTGTACGTCGAAAGTCCTGTTCCTGGAACGAATCCCCCAAGTGGTTCGCGATTCATCATTGAATTGCCGTCGACTTCCGCAGCGTTGTCTTCCCCGTCTTCGGGGGTACCTTCTCGACCCTCGCGTTCCATTGGCGGGCCAGCGCGCGTGCTCATTGTCGAAGATGAGACATCGCTCGCTCGGGCTCTAGCCAGCGAACTTGGGCGAATGCATGAAGTGGCGATTGCCGCAAATGCGAGTGAAGCCATTCAGGCGTGGGCAAACCGTCCCATCGACGTGATCTTGTGCGACGTACGAATGCCAGGCATGACGGGTGAGGCTCTGTTTGAAATGGTGCGTCGAGACCGACCTGAGCTTGCCGAGCGTTTCGTTTTCATGACGGGTGTAGGTTTCGGGGCTGATTTTGAACGGTTTTTGTCGGAGTCGGGGCGACCCATTTTGGAAAAACCGTTTTCCGTCGAAGACGCGCTCGACATCATTCGGACGGTAGTTTCGAAGTTCGGTCGCGCGACTTGACGTTTGCCCACGTCATCGCGTTTTTTTCCACGAACACCCACGACAAATACCCTACGAAGATTGACAAACCCAGCGCCAGCGTCGCTGTACGGAACAGGTTTGTCCATGTAGGTGGTGCGTTTCCTTCGAAGTCACACAATCCCAGCAAAAGCTGGTGATACAAAAAGACGCCGTAACTCACGATGCCCACGAAGTTCAACGGCTTCGGCGTTATGATGCTCGCAAATGTCCCTCGACACAAACACGCCGACAAAACGAACCCCGCGGTAACGAGCGACAACAAGGCATACGGAAAACTCCCGCCAGGTTCGTAAAAATACGCGCCTTCCAAGCGAAATGCGACAATCAACAGAGGAATACACGCCAAAAATCCCCACGGCGCCCAACGCGCTGCCCGATCGGAATGTTCCATCGTGACGAACAAACGCGCGGCCAAGGCCCCAAGCAAAAACTGATCGAGGCGGCTCACAATCCAACGTCGTTGCGTCGCTTCGAGCATGCCTGAAAAGAGGCCCGGGCCCAAACTCGCCTCGTGAAGTATGGCCCGGACACACCATGTTCCAGCAATGAGCAATCCCACGAGAAGAAGGATGGTCCACTTTTTCGACGAAACCCCGCGCTGGAGCCAAGGGAAAAGCAAATAATACGAGATTTCCGTGGTTAGCGACCACGTGGCCCCAATAAAAACGATTCCACCAATGGGAAAATATCCCTGTAGTACGACGAGATGCATCAACAGGGCCGGGAAAAAATGGTTTTGAAAGACAATCGAATGATGAAACATGAGGATCACGGCAAGAGCCACATAATATCCAGGCAAAATTCGTGCGGCGCGGCGTAAGAAAAACGTGCGCACAGAAGAACTTCCCGACCGCAACCAAGACAGCGACAGCGAAAACCCCGACAACACAAAAAACAAATCCACGCCCCACCATGCATGATGAAGCACCGTCAAAATCCACGGAACAAGTGCTCCGGGCATGGACGTTTGCACAGCATTGCGTACCAGTGGCATGAACCGGTCGCCCAAGTGCTGCGTAAACACCGCAAGAATTGCCACCCCCCGCAATGCATCGAGCTGCGGTAGCGTTTTTCCACGAGATTGGCCGGGGCGTTCGAGCGAAGCAAACATCGGTTGCGGCAAGGTTCAAGCAACGGCGACCCGCATCTTAGAGCGTTCCAACGTAACCAGCACCAGAGAAATTTTCGACACCCGCGATTGATGCGCCGTCGCACTCGTTCATGCAGTGTTACAAAATGACGATCTTACTTGCCTCGGAACAAAAATCGGCAGATGATAGGGCGGTGTCCGGATTCGATCGCCCTTCCAACTACGACACGAACGCCGTAGGCAAGTACAAATTCATCGCTAGTTTGGGCGGTGGCGGAATGGCGGACGTTTATTTGGCGGTCGTCGAAGGTCCCGCGCGCGTCAAGAAACTTCAAGTCGTCAAACGGCTGCGACGCGACTACCTCGAGGATCCCGACCACGTCGAAATGTTCCTGGACGAAGCCCGTTTGGCCTCGCGACTCAATCATCCCAACGTCGTGCAGACGTTCGAGGTGAGTGAAAGCGAAGGCGAATACTTCATGGCCATGGAGTATCTCGACGGGGTGCCTTTTAATCGCATCCTCAATCGTGCTCGCAACAAGCCGCCGCCGCCAGGCGTTTTGCTCAAGATCCTTGCAGATACACTCCTCGGATTGCATTACGCACATGAATTGACCGATTACGATGGTCAACCTTTGCAAATCGTCCATCGCGACGTGAGTCCGCACAACATCGTCGTGACGTACGAAGGGCAAACGAAATTGCTCGATTTCGGCATTGCCAAGTCCGAAGCGCGCTCCGTCGAAACGCGAGCCGGCGTGGTCAAAGGCAAAATTTCGTACATGTCGCCGGAGCAAGCCCGCGCCAAACCGCTCGATCGCCGCGCGGATATTTTCGTTGTCGGCATTTTGCTTTGGGAAGCAATGGCTGGGACCAAGATTTGGGAAAAAGCCACCGACATGGAGGTCTTGCATCGGCTGGCGCTTGGAGACATGCCCGATTTGCGAGATGTTCGTCCGGATGCACCGGAAGCGATCTTGAAGGTCATCAAGAAAGCATTTCATCCCGATCCAGAAGGCCGATACGACACAGCCGCACAAATGCGCGAAGACATTGTCGCGTATCTCGATTCCGCGAACATTCGCGTGACCAATGAAATGGTTGCCGAATACGTGGGGACAGTTTTTGCCGACAAACGCGCTGAAATCAAAAAGATCATCGAGAAACAACTGCGCAAACTTTCGGCGAAACAACCAGCCGAAGAAGCACCGGGATTGCTCGATCTGAGCGCCCCGCTCGAATCTCTGAACGACCCTGGGGATCTACCTCGTGTCGGCGGATCCGGCGTGCGGAATTTGCCCGGCGGCGGCTCGACCAGTTCCGATTCGCATCCGAGTCACAAATCAAATAGCGCACACTCCGGTGGCAAAAGCACGTCCGCCCCGGTCGCTCAATCCGATTCCGTGAAGTTCAGCGCTGCGGGTGAAGGAAATAGCCGCAGCCGTAGCGGATTGTATGCTATCGTGGCCATTGCTCTTGCGGCGTCTCTTGGGGCATTTGTATTTCTGCGCAATCGAGCTGCAACGCAGCATGGAACGCCGCCCGTTCATCCCAGCACCGTTGTTGCAGTGACAAACTCTTCGCCTGTACCGTCAGCTCCGGCTCCGTCGGCCCCAATTCCTTCCGCGCCTCCGTCAGCGGCTCAAGTTCCGTCCGCGATTGCGTCGCAAGCATCGAGCGCTGAAATTGAGCCGCAAACACCTCCCCAGCCAGCGACCGTCGAATTGAATGTCACCGTTTTTCCGGAAAATGCAACGGTGTATCTCGATGGGGCAAAACTTCCGTCCAATCCTTTCACTGGTAAGTTTCCCGTCGACAAAATTGGCCACCGCCTCGAAGCGTCGGCTCCGGAACATCGCCCATTGGCGCAATTCGTCTTGTTCGAGAAAGACTCAAAAGTCGAATTGAAGCTGGAGCCGCGCCCGGGAACGCCGGCGTATCGAGAATGGATTCGTCAACGACAAGCGGAAATTGCAGCGTCGGCCAAACAGCGCCAACCGCAAACGCCGCCTCAACCCTGACAAACCTTTATCCTTCCAATTCTTCGAGTAGCGAATCGTCGCCAAGAGATGCCGCGTGTTCGGCGTCTTGCCACGCCAAGTTGTGTTCGCCGCGGCGTAACAATGCTCGGCCACGCAAGGCAAATGGCGACGGATCGTCGGGATTGAGGTTCATCGCCTCTTCCGCGTCGGCCATACATGCTTCATCGTCCCCAAGGTCGTAATACGCTTCAGCTCGATTGGCCAGAATACGGGCATTGGACGGATCCAACTCGAGGGCCCGATTGTAATCCTCGATGGCGGCTTCAATCTGCCCTGCAATGTGCAAAGCGACTGCTCGCGTATCGTAGGCATCCGACGACAATCGATTCTGCAACGCCCACGATGCGTCAGTTACGGCGCGATCGAGCACTTCGACATCGAGCCATGCGGCGGCACTCGTTCGATAAGCCAACGCAATTTCGTCGCGTTGGCGAACCCCGAGTGACCATGCGCGTACAGACTTCGTCCACGCGAGCGCTTCCTCGGATTGCCCGCCATCGAGCGCCGCAAGCGTGTGATTGGCATACGCGTGAATCTGTTCGATGCGTACGTCTTCAGGTTTGTCAAGGACTTCCGATGCCAAGCGCTCCATCAAATGCGGAGCACGTCCGCCTTCGTCATATTCGTGAAATTCAGCCAGATCCTCAACGGAGAAACTTTCCAGGTTGTTCGCTGCCGCGAATGCAAGGGCGGCCAAGCCAAACGCAAAATCTTCGGGAAGACGTGCATGCAACTGCCCAAGTCGCGCATTGGGATCGAGGAGTCGGTCCAGAATTCCTTCCGGATCCTGATACTGGAAAAACTCGAGCGTCAGAGGTTCCGGCTCAGCAAGAACTTCGTTGAGCACCGTGAGCAATTCTGGCCATTCTGTACGCTGTAGTTCCCAGACAAACGGCAACGACCAACGGACTCGGGCTGGAATCTCCGTCAAGTTTTGCGTCTCGCAAATGTAGTCGTCGGCAGAGCGTAACGTGTTCAGAAGATCCGACAAAACCAAGTCCAAGTCGGCTGCCGTCGGCAGGGAAACGAGATCATCCACGACGGGAAGCCATAGTTGCGGCGCTTCGTCGCCAAGATCGCTCAGAAATCCCTCTTCGCCGAGCAGTTGGCCCTGTTCGTCCACCAGTTCGAAACGCGGTGCTACGGCCATTCGACCAACACCCAGAATGTGTTCGACCAGCGGAAACGAACCAAAACTGCGATAACTGAAGTCGGCGTCTCCCAGGAGCTGGTGGCTCATCGCGCGCCATCATGCGCTGCTCGAGGCCTGTCTTGCAAGAGCGTCCGCACCAAAGCACGAAAGGGCGCGTTCGGCCTCATGCTCGTTCGGCATGCGAAACGACGCGACAAACCCGTCCATTCCGCCGCAATAATAACCGGCTATGGATACCTTTCGCCTTGTTTTTGCTCCGTTTTCGAGCGTCATCGATAGAAATTGCGCTCCCGCCATCCCATCGTTGCGGTCCGGCGGCATTGGTGCCTACCATACAACCCGATGAAGGCAGGTATGCGCGTCGCGGGTCGTTTCGAGATCGAAGATTTTACGATCTCAGGTGGCATGGCGACCATCCACCGTGCACGCGACCTCGAAACCAACGATGTCGTTGCGGTCAAGATCCTCAGCGGGCGAAACGTTCGGGACATGGAACGTTTCTCGGCCGAAGCGGTTCTTCTGGCCGAACTCATGCACCCCGGCGTTGTCCGATATGTGGGGCATGGTGTGTTGCCCGATGGCGAACTCTACCTGGCCATGGAGTGGCTCGAAGGCGAGGATCTTTCGGCACGACTGATTCGCCCGCAACTCATGTCCGTCGCGGACGCAGTACGTCTGGCGACGGCCGTTGCGGGCGCACTCGGGGCCGCGCATGCACGAGGCATCGTTCATCGCGACGTCAAACCCAGCAACCTCTTCTTGGTGGAGGGAAGGGTTGAGCAAGCCAAACTCCTCGACTTTGGCATCGCTCGACTTGGTTACGGACGAACCCTGGCAACTCGAAC
>JBGAOI010000272.1:4770-9088 GCA_044221885.1 Polyangium sp. (in: bacteria) | reverse complement strand
CAATCGTAGACCGTCTTCGCCAAAAAGCGCCGCACAATCTCTTCGCCCACGCCCGTCGCCGCCACGGCGCCCGCTGGGCCCGCGTACACGCCGCAACCCATCAGCGGCGAATCGCCCACACGACCTCGCAACATGTACACCGTCCCGCCTGTGGACGCTGTAGACGCAAATCGACCGTGCGAGTCCCGCACGACCGCGCCAACGGTATCTTTGATCGGTGGCTCACTGCCGAAATTCCACAATGCCCGCCAATCTAAATGCAACCATGATGCCGCATCCGTCGCATAGTCCCCATCGCCTTGACCCCGCAATTCAGCCATGGCTCGCGCGTGTTTGTCTTTGGCTTTTTCCGTCATTGGATCGTAATCGCCAAATCCCGTTGCGCGGGCAAATGCCGTTGCGCCATCACCCACGAGCATCAAATGCGGCGTCTCCATGACCTTCGCCGCCACCAAGATCGGATTCTTCACGCGCTGAATACAAGCAACAGATCCAAACCTCGCGTCGCTCGTCATAATCGACGCGTCCATTTCAATGGTTTGCCCATCAAAACGCAAATTCGAACCCGTACCCGCATTAAATCGCGGATCGTCCTCCAGCACCACCGTCGCCGCCAATGCTGCCGCTGCTGCGCTGCCGCCCTGCTCCAAGACCGCTCGAGCTGCCTCGGCCGCCTTGACACACCCGTCCGAATACGCGTGCGGAGATGCTGCGCCGCCATGCGTCAAAATTGCGTACTTCATGTTCATGCCTCGTGAGGGAGGGGCGGAATTTGTGATGTGCGCTCCTTACCCCAATAGATCACTTGCTTCCACACGGCGGTGACGTCGTCCGCGAAGATCACCACCAAGTCACCGGGTTTGGCCATGCTCATCGCCAACTCGATCGCTTCGCGTTCGTCTGTGCGCGGGAAAATGTTCTCGGGCGAACGGCCAGCTTCGCGAGCACCTTCGGCCAAAAGTCCTGAAAGTTCGCCAGGTTTGCGCCCACGTCGCGCGCTGTCTTCTTTCGGAATCACGATGTCGAACACGCGACCAGCTTCGCGACCCACCGCGCGAATGTCGTCATCTCGACGATCACCCGCGGCCATGAGCACGCCGATGCAGCGTCCACGCCGCAGACCATGAATGAAGTCGGCCATTTTCGCCATCGCGGCAGGGTTGTGGCAGTAGTCGACGATGACGCGGAACGGATGCTCGTCGAAGACGTTGCAGCGACCAGGTGCCTGGAAAAACGACGTCGTGAACGTGCGTAGGCCCTGCCGAATGTGTTCGAGCGTCACGCCCATCGCGTAGGCGATCGCTGCTGCTGCCAACGCGTTTTCCACGTTGAACTTTGCTTTGCCCTCAAACGTTGCCGGAATCAGATGCGTCCACGTCAGCGGAATGTGCCTGTCGCCGTCGTAGATCGTGATCATGTCGCCGTTGACGCCTTGTTCGAGCACCACCGCGCGTCCGCCGTCACGCACGTGCTTGCGCACCGTCTCGTTTGTCGGGGAACGTGAGAAGTACATCACGCGTCCACCCGCTTTTTCCGCCATCGCCCGTGTGTATTCGTCGTCCGCATTGAGCACGCTCGTGCCGCCGTCGCGTACGACCTCCACGATGAGCCGCTTCACGTAGGCGAGATCTTCCACCGTCTCGATACCACCGAGACCCAAGTGATCCGCGGACACGTTCAGCACAGCGCCGACATCGCATCGATCCCAGCCCAAGCCTTCACGCAGGATCCCGCCTCGCGCCGTTTCGAGAACCGCTGCTTCGACTGTTGGATCCGTGAGAACGACGCGTGCGCTCCAAGGCCCCGTCATGTCGCCTTTGAGGATCCGCTCGCCGTCGATGTAGATGCCGTCCGTCGTCGTCAAACCGGTGCGTTTACCACTCATCTTGAGGATATGCGCGACCATGCGGCTCGTCGTGGTTTTACCGTTTGTCCCGGTGATGGCCGCCATCGGGATCCGCGCCGGCACGCCAGGTGGGAACAACATGTCCACGACAGGTGCAGCGACATATACGGAAGCCAGGAGCCGCATTCACTTCGACAATCACGCCGCCATGTTCACGGCAGCTTTTCGAGATGTCCGGGCAGATGAGGTCAATGCCTGCAACATCGAGGCCCACGACCTTTGCGGCTCGGATCGAAATATCAAGATTGTCCGGATGAATCACGTCCGTGCGATCGATCGCCGTGCCACCGGTCGACAGATTGCCCGTGGATCGCAGCGCAAACATTTGTCCTGCCGGAAGCACTGTATCGAGCGTGTATCCAGCCTGCGCGAGCAGCCGTTCGGCTTGGTGATCGATCTCGATTCGCGTGAGCACTTTTTCATGACCAACCCCGCGCCGTGGATCCGTGTTCACGATGTCCACGAGCTGTTTGATCGTGCTTTGTCCGTCGCCGACCACGTGGCCGGGCACGCGTTCCGATACGGCGACGACTTCACCGTTCACCACGAGCACGCGATGATCCTTGCCGTGTTGAAACGTCTCGACGAGCACGTAACTCGATAGATCGTAGGCTTTGGTGAACGCATCGCGGACGGCTTCCGGCGTCGTCAAATCCAGCGCGACACCGCGTCCATGTGAAAGATCCATGGGTTTGACCACGATCGGGTAACCCAAACGTTCCGCGATCTCGACGGCTTCATCGGCCGAATACGCACGCTCTTGTCGAGGCACGGGCAAACCAGCTCGTTCGAGAAGCGAATTCGTGAGCTGTTTGTCTTGGGCGATCTCGACCGCGATGTGCCGCGTCTCGCTCGTGACCGTTGCTTGGATCCGCTTTTGATAGGTGCCCCAACCAAATTGCACGAGGCTCTGTTTGTTGAGCCGCATGGTCGGGATCCCGCGTTTCTTTGCTTCCTCGACCAAACTTCGCGTCGAGGGACCAAGCGCCATTCGTTCGGCAAGGCGGGCCAAGCTCTCGATCTCTTCTTGCAAGTTGACTGGCGGAAGTTTGTCCGGGAACCCATCGGGCAAAAGGCTTCGCAAGTAGCGCATCGCCACTTCACCAGCGCGTCGCCCGACGGACTCTTCTTCGAAACTGTAGACGACGTGATAGACGCCTTCGCGGTGGGCGGTGCGAGTTTTTCCGTACGTAACGGGCGTACCGGCCAAACATTGGAGTTCGAGCGCCACGTGTTCCGTGATGTGCCCGAACCACGTTCCATCATTCAAACGCCGAATGAATCCACCAGGTTCCGCGTAAGAACATCCGTGCTCGTGCAGCGTCGGCATGGCCGCGATGAGACGCTCGGTAAAACCCGGGATCTTGTCACTCGGGTATTGTTCGAGTTCTTCCAGGTCGATCGTCAAACGAATGACCGGACGGTAACCGTAGAGGTTGGGGCCACGATAGACGCGCGTTTCGAGCAGTTTCATGGTGTATCTCGTGGGCTGGGAGGAGCGGATTCAGGTTCTTCGTCTTTGGTGGAGCGAGGCCAAGAAGGGACGCGGTGATCGATGTCGAAGCCGCAACCTTGTGTGAGTACGTGCACGGACAAACCGAGTAAAGCCGCCGGCGATTCGCGTTTGACCTCGTGAATGTCGGTGTGTTGGATCTTCGATCCGTCGATGACCGTGACCGTGCCGCGCCCGATGACTTGCAGCTTCTTGTCGGACTTCAGCACGATGGCCGTGTCTTCATCGATGCCCACACCAATCAAAAATGGATTCATCGCGACGGCTGAAAACAAGCGCCCAATGCGATGTCGTTGTCCGAAGTGCTGATCGATGACGAGTTTGCGCGTCAGTCCCAACCCTGGCGCAAGCATCACGAGTTCTCGGCGTGGCGCGTATCCTTTGCGGCCTTGCGCGATCATGTGATCGCAGATGACGCTCGCGCCTGCGGACGTACCTGCAACGACAGCTCCGTTGCGATGCGCGCGTCGAATCGTGCGGGCTAGTTCGGTGCCCCCAAGCATCGTCACGATGCGGCCTTGGTCGCCTCCGGTGAAGAAGATGCCCGTGACTTCCTTGACGAGAGCAAGTTTGTCCGGGTCTTCGCCGTCCGCGCGTGAACCGATCCGCACGATGTGCACTTCCGCGCCAAGTTCGCGAAAGATCGACTCGTACGTATTCGCCATCTCGATGGGGATGCTGGATGCCGTTGGAAACACGGTGATCTTGGCGTGTTTGGCGCCACCGGCGTGTCTGACGACTTCGCGCAAAACCGAGCGAGCCCCGATCTTGTCTTCGGCCCCGCCGATCGCGATCAGGTGCTGCGCTGGAACCAGGCGCCCGACGTGCGCGCGCAGTCGCGCGACCCGCGGCCGATCGATCCCGCGACCCACGCGCGCTGGTTCGCCGCGCGCCTGGCC
>JBGAOI010000272.1:0-4760 GCA_044221885.1 Polyangium sp. (in: bacteria) | reverse complement strand
GTGGTGCGCCACGTTGCGCGCAGCGATACCACGGTTCGGTGAAACTTCCGAGATTTTGTGCTAGAGGGCGCCGCCGGAGGAACTCCAGTGGCCAAGAACGAAACTCCCAAAACTGCCATCACCCCAACGCGCAACGATGACTACGCGGAGTGGTATCAGCAGGTCGTGCGAGCTGCCGACCTCGCTGAAAACTCGCCGGTGCGTGGATGCATGGTGATCAAGCCGTGGGGGTACGCGCTCTGGGAAAACATTCAGCGCGAACTCGATCGCATGTTCAAGGCGACGGGGCACAAGAACGCGTATTTCCCGCTCTTCATCCCCAAGTCTTTCTTGGAGAAAGAGGCCGAGCACGTCGAAGGGTTTGCCAAGGAATGTGCGGTCGTGACGCACCATCGCCTCGTGGCTGGTCCCGAAGGCGGGTTGATTCCCGATCCCGAAGCGAAACTCGAAGAGCCGCTCATCGTGCGTCCCACTTCGGAAACGATCATCGGCGCTGCGTTCGCTTCGTGGGTGCAGAGTTACCGCGATCTTCCTTTGCTCATCAACCAATGGGCCAACGTTGTCCGTTGGGAACTCCGAACCCGTTTGTTTTTACGAACTGCGGAATTCCTCTGGCAAGAAGGCCATACGGCCCACGCGACCGAAGCCGAAGCGCGTGAAGAAACCGCACGGATGCTCGATGTGTACGCAACCTTCGCCGAACAGTTCATGGCCATGCCCGTCATTCGTGGACCGAAGACCGCGAGTGAGCGTTTCCCTGGCGCCGTCGATACGTACGCGATCGAAGCGATGATGCAGGATCGCAAGGCTCTGCAAGCTGGCACGTCCCACTTCCTCGGACAGAACTTTGCCAAAGCGAGCGGCATCAAGTTCCACACACAAAGTGAAACGCAAGAGTTTGCCTGGACAACCTCGTGGGGCGTTTCCACGCGTCTCATCGGGGGCCTGCTCATGACGCACTCGGATGATGACGGCCTCGTCTTGCCGCCTCGTTTGGCCCCCGCGCACGTGATCATTTTGCCGGTGCTGCGAGGTGACGACACCAAGGCGAAGGTCATGGAGTACGTCGACTCGTTCGCTGCCGAGCTGCGCAACACCAGCTTTGGTGGCCGTCCGATCGAAGTGGAAGTCGACAAACGCGACATTCGTGGCGGCGACAAACAGTGGGAGTGGATCAAGAAAGGCGCGCCTCTTCGCGTCGAGATCGGCCCGCGCGACGTCGACGGAAACATGGTCATGGTCGCGCGTCGGGATCGCGGCACGAAAGACAAGACCTCGATGCCGCGCAACGAGTTTGTCGCGAAAGTCGCGGAGATCCTTCAGGACATGCAGTCGGGCATGCTCAACAAGTCGCTCGAGCACCGCAAAGAGCACGCGAAGCGCATCGACGACAAGGCGACGTTCGACAAGTTCTTCACGGCAAAGAATCAAGACAAACCCGAGATTCATGGCGGGTTTGCTTTGTCGCATTGGTGCGGCAACGCCTTGTGCGAGACGTCCATCAAGGAACGTCTCAAGGTCACCATTCGCTGCATTCCGGAACATGGAATCGATGGCGTCGCGGATGCGGCATCGTTGCGCGAGCCGGGATCTTGCGTGCAGTGCGGCGCTTCGAGCGATCAACGCGTGGTGTTTGCCAAGTCGTACTGAGGGGAGTTCGTCCCGTACGCACGCCCCGGGTTAAAACCCGGGGCTACACAAGACGAAGTCCCCCATTCGGGGGACTTCGAATCATCCTTCAGATCTGCGGTCGCCCTTCACGTTCCGTGCTTTTGCCCTCGGCGCGAACGGCGAGATCAAATCTAATCAACCATCCACAGTCCGCACGGAGTGTGGACTTCGATTGTATAGCGTGGGGTTTTAACCCCACGCGTTGGTGCGTACTGACAAACCGTTCCGGGATATGAGTCCGGCTCGCGCTCACTTCGTGCGCTTGATGATGTGAAATCCGCGCGGGGTTTCGACGACATCCGAAATCGTATCCACCTGCATCGAGAAGCACTTGTCCGAGAACGCTGCGGGCATGGCGTTGCGTTCGAAGTTTCCAAGGCGACCTTCGGCAGGTTTGGACGTCTCGTCATCCGAGTATTTCTTGACCAACTCACCGAATTTTTTCTCGTCTGCGCGTACGAGCTTCAGCGCTTCGTCCGCACGCTTCTTCGCATCTTGCTTCGAACGCGTGACCGTTTTCGGCGCGTTTTCTGCACCTTTGTACGCAACGAGGATGTGCGCTGCGCCCGCGATTTCTCGCTCGGCTGCGGCAGGGAGCGCCCCGGGCAAACTCCCGTGGTCGATTTCAGCACCAGGCGGTGCAGGATGCCCACCCAAGTCAGGTTCGTTCGGGTTGGGAGGTGCTGGTGTTTCAGTCGGAACGGGCGATGCGACCGTAGCGGACGGAGGAGGCGGAGGGGCCGCATCTGATCGAGCCGAGCTGTCATTGCTGCTCCCCGATGCGCAGCAACCAGCAAATAGGTACGCACACGCAGCAATCAACATGCGCGTACGTGACGACGCTCGAAAGCCAAAGGATACAACCGGACGCATGTTGCTCGTATCGCCGACAGGGCGCGTTTCGTCAACTGCGCGTCGTCACTAGCGCGGTACGATGAGGGAACGAATGCCCCGCATCCTGCACATCGAAGACGATCCGGCCAATCGGCTTCTCGTTCGCAAACTGCTGCAAAAAGACGGCTACGAAGTGATCGACGCGGCCGACGGCCTTGAAGGCGTGCGGCTGGCTTGCGCCACGCGACCCGATCTCGTCCTCGTGGATCTGAACATTCCAGGTCTCGACGGCTTCGAAGTCACCTTGCGTTTGCGCGGTGAACCGCAACTCGCTGGTGTACCGATCGTCGCGATCACCGCCGAAGGTGATCGTGAAACCAGCCTCGCTGTTGGGTGTGACGGATTTTTGCAGAAACCGATCGATGCAAAGTCGTTTGTGTCCCAACTAGAGCGCTTCATGCAGATCGGTCCGCGCGAGATCGACGCGGCATCCGCAGGAGCGATGCGTTTGCGGCAACAAAGCTCCCGCATCGTGCAGCACCTCGAAGAAAAAGTTTCGGAACTCAGTCGCGCCAACTCGCGCTTGCGTGAACTCGATGCTGCACGTACGGCGTTTTACCGGAACATCTCGCACGAACTGGCCACGCCCATGACGCCGATCGTGGGCTACGTAAAACTCCTCCAAGACGAAGAACTCGGGCCTCTCAATCGCGCACAAAGCAAAGCCCTTCGCGCCATGGACGACTGTGTTCGTCGCTTGCGATCGTTGCTCGACAATCTGCTCGACGTCACCGGCCTCGAAACAGGCCGCATGCATTTTCAACACACGGACTACGACTTTCTCGACACGACACGTCGCGCGCTTGCTCAAGTTGCGGATCGACTTGCTGAATCAAAGATCCAACTCGTCGAGCAGTTGCCACGAGGACCACTTGCCGCTTGGGGTGATGCGAATCGTTTGCAACGCGCGATCGTGCACATGCTCGAAAACGCCGCGAAGTTCACACCGGCAGGAGGCACTGTTGGCGTGCGCGTGACCTGGTTGAACTCGGGTCATTACGAGTTGTGTGTGGCGGACACGGGACCTGGCATTCCTCCGGAAAAACAGGCGCGGATCTTTGATCCGTTTTACCAAGTCGATGGATCGGTGACCCGTGAACACGGCGGTGTGGGCGTGGGCCTCGCGATCTCGCGTCGGACAGCGCGGGGTCTTGGTGGTGACGTGCGCATTGTTTCGCCCTGCAACGAAATCATCGAGGCGGTTCGTCTTGGCGGAGCAGCGTTTTACCTGACCGTCGCTGTGCGCGCGCCATGGGAATTGCCCACGGATGGGGAAAAAGATCGGTGAGTCAGATCTATCTCGATTGGAACGCGACCACCCCACCTCATCCGGATGTCGTCAGTGCCATGATCGCCACTGCCCGCGATGCATGGGGCAACCCCGCAAGCATCCACGGCACGGGTCGTCGCGCACGCGCTCGAGTGGAAGATGCACGTGAAGCTGTTGGATCTCTCGTTGGGCGTGATCCTCGCGATGTGTACCTCACGTCGGGCGGCACCGAAGCGAACAACCTCGCGCTTTGGCATGCGTTTGCCGATGGTTTGTCAAAGCAAAACGAGCCACGACAAGCGCTCATCGTGAGCCGCATCGAACATCCTTCGGTCGTGAAGTTTGCCGACTATCTGGCGACCCGAGGTGTCGTGGTGGCATGGGTCGCTCCTGCACCAAGTGGTCGAGTGGATCCCAACGCGATCACCGAGGCGATGGATCGTGTCGCTTCCGAAGGGGCCATCGTGAAACTCGTCGCGTTGCAAGCCGTCAACCACGAGACCGGCGTGATTCAACCCGTGAACGAAGTCGCCGAGATCTGCCGCGCACGCAAGACGTTGCTGTTTGTCGATGCGGTACAAGCCGTGGGCAAACTACCGCGATCCACGTATGAAGCTGCGGATCTGCTGAGCCTCGCTGCGCACAAATTCCGTGGACCGAAAGGCGTTGGTGCAGTGGCAACGAGATCCTCGGTGCACCTTCGAAGGCTGCTTTATGGAGGCGCGCAAGAGAAAGGGCTGCGTCCCGGCACGCAAGATCCAGTTGCGTGCGCAGGCTTTGCCGTTGCTGCGGATCGAGCCAAAGAAATGCCTGCACGTTACGCCGCGATCGCGTCTGTACGAGACGAACTCGAAAACGATCTCTCGGACTTGTCGCAGCGCCTCGGGGTGACCACGGCCCTCAATGGTGCAGGCGATCGCTCTCC
>JBGAOI010000271.1:0-9094 GCA_044221885.1 Polyangium sp. (in: bacteria) | reverse complement strand
TGCTTTGTGTTTTTTGGGTTTGTTGGGGGGCGCTTGGGGTTCGTCGAAGTAATACAGCAAAAATCCCAAAGCAGCCGATGCCGAAGCTTGGTTGAAAGCGACCGTGGTGGAGACTCTCAGGGCTGCCTGGTTGGTGACGAGTTCTTGATAATCGTCGAACTCTTTCAACGAGATTCCTTCTGCATACGTTCCAGTTGCTGGATCGAAGGTACCTTTGGCATCGCGGTCTTTGTCCGTTTGTGTTCCGACATCTTGCATGCCTGCAACTGTCAGGGCCATGAGCGCGCCGCTGCCAGCAAAAAGCACTCCTGTTCCAAACAAAACATAAGCACCAATGCGTTGACGCGTGCGTGACAAGTCGGCTTTGACGGCAATCTCTTTTCCGCGACCGAGATTGAATTCACGAGAATACGACATGAAGCCGTTTTGACTCACCGTAATCAGGCGTTCTCCGGCATCGACGTCGAGTGGCCCGAGCAAGGGGAGGGTTCCGCGGGGTGAACCGTCAATCGTGACGGTGGAGCCAATGCGGCCGGTAACGGAAACTTTGGCCGGCATCGGGCGCAATTGAACGTCGAGCACAGTCATTTGTTTTTCCCGGGCGATGATTTCGCGTTCTTCCGGGAAATACCCTGGAGCCTGGACGACGAATTTTCGTTTGCCCGGTTTTACCTCAATGGGTTCGAGAGCTTGGGCCGGGCCACCATCAACGGAAATGGTCGCCTCGTCGACTTGGGTCGTGATGGAAATTTGCGTTGGTTGAGGCATTTCGGCAGGCTGACTGGCCGTTGCCTGAGCATCTGCCGGCAAGCGACTAATGACCGCTTCGATCTCCATGATCGATTGCGTCGCGTCTCCTCGACGTTTGCCATTTTTGTCTTCGGCGAGGAATCGTCGATAATATTCGAGTGATTTGCGCAAGTTTGCCGGGTTCGAATCAATCGCGTATTGACGCTTGTAGGATTGCGCAATGGAGAAAACGAGTCCCGGGCGTTTGGTCAGCGCATAGGCTTGTTCGAATGCTCGGATGGCATTCAGATAATCGCCTTTTTCGTAGGCTTTGGCGCCAGTCTCGAAGTAAGCGCGCGATTGCGCATCGTCGTCCGCGATGGCCGGAGCGGCGGAAAACAAGAGCGTCGATGCAAGAAGGACAATGCTAGGGTATCTCATTTCGATTGCTCCTGGCCGAGATAAAGCAAGAGTTTTCCTACATCCGCAACCGCTAGGTCATCAATGCCATCACTGTTGGCGTCGAGCACGAGTAACGCTTCACCGCCGCCAAGCTTGGTGAAGACGGGTTTGGTCGCGTCGAACAGCTTCAATGGTTCGTCCGGAACGAGCACGAATGGATCCGGGGCACCCGCCTCGACTTCGGGGCGATTGAATTTCAAGAGGTAAACCTCATTGAGGGTGAGGATTGCTAGTTCTTTATAAGGATCGTTGTCCAAGTTGATGGCGGCAATGCCTTTGATCGCATTCGGGCCCATCAACTGTATGCCACTCTTGGGCGGAGGAAAGTCCCACACGCTGCTTTTTTCTGCCGACTCGCCGTCTGTGGGTCGGTAGCCGTCCCAATAAATCCGAATTCGTGTGGTACCTGGTGGATCGCTTTGAGCCGTGAGAATGACGTCACGTTTTCCATTGGCATCAATATCGGCAATATCATACGGAACGTTGGGTCTCGTCTCATTGGGCAAGTAGATCTGCGAATCGATGGGTGTGAGTTGATCGTCCAGCGCTGTAAAGGATTTACCTGGCAGATCGTATTTGAGCGTTCCGACGCCATAATTGAAGGCGTTGTTGGGCAGGCTGCTCTTGGTGGGGCTTTTCAGGAACAGTGCCAACTCAGAGTGTGAAAGAGCACCGGTTTGAGGGTCCCGCTCGGCATCGGTTGCCGCGTCCACCGGAGCGAACAAACATGTATGATCGTGCAGATTGAGCCCCTTATCGAGCGCAAAAGACGAAGCATTGCCATAACAGCCAGCTCGCCAAATGGAATTGTCGCCCAAAGCAAGCACGTTCAAGGGCTCCTCGGCCGCTGAAAGCATACTGGGATCATTCGGAGGTGGACAGTGAGCGGCACCAAAATCCGAAACGAAGACTTGGTAGATCAAGTCGCTACCACCATTTCCTTGCCCGCTCGAACCATCTCGTATGGGCAGTGGTGCCACAGGATATCGCGTATTGTTGCCTTGAATGATGGTAATGGGTTTCCCCATGCCCATGGCAGGAACTGATCCAAGGATCAACAGATCCGCCAAACCGTCGTGTTCACTCGCGGCATTCTTTCCGAGCACTCGACCGATCGCGAGGTTTTCGATGTCGCGGGCGCGCCCGATGATTTGTGGCGGTGACGGCAATGCTTGAGGATTGCCGAACATGACAAAAATCGAACTCGGCATCCTGGGTTCATTGCCCATCGACGGCGGAGGCTCGATCCAATAGGCAGCATCCGTGATCGAATCGCCATTGATATCGCCACCGACAAACTTGGCGACAGGCGCGTTGATGACGATCGGTACAGTGACCAACCCTTCCGAATGCCACATCCATAGATCGAGTGTGCCTTGTCGTTGGCTCGGATCTTGATTCGCATATTTCCGCGACGCCAGCACGTCGTTGCGGCCATCGCCGTCAAAATCAGCAATGATGGCTTGTTCCCAACTGATATCCTTTGCCATGGGATTGGAGGGATCCGAATCTTTCAAGGCGAGGCATTTTCGGACAAACGCAGGAGGCGAGGGGTTTAATGGGTCGTACAAAAGTACACCGCGACTATCCACGAGATCGGCATATTTATCGCCGTTGACGTCACCAATCGCCAAAGGAGGGCCCGCAAGTTCAGGATTGAAGGGATCACATGGCGACGTTCCGACAGCAATGAGATTCTCCGGCGCTTGTGGCGTGCTCGTCAATACGTCTCGAATCACGCGCAACTGTACATTGCCACCATCTTCGTCACCGAAAAATATATCTTTCGTGCCGTTTCCGTCGGCATCTGCGAAATATGTCCCGCCCCATGGAGTTCCAGCCAAGTCGGCAATCATGTTTGGCATGACGCTCCCAGGCTCGCAATACGAAATCATTACCAAACGCGACAGAACGCCTCTGACTTCCATTGCAATGTGGGCACATTGCACGCCGTTGGACGTCGTGCCAGTCGTCGCCAGCGTTCCTTCTGGCATTCCCGGCAATGCACCAAGAGGTACGGCGCTCTGTTCATACCCCCCGTCGTCCTTCAAGAAAAGACCGGCTGCCGTCGGTTGGCCCAGATTGTTGCTGCCAAGAGCCAAAATGGCATTGCCATTCAGATAGGCGCCAAGCGGCACGAGTTCGGTGACATCCGCCGAAGTATACGCAATGGGCCGACTTTCGACCACGAAAGAACGGCTTTCCTGCCCCAACAAAACCCCAACCGAACGCTCGTACGCGATCGCAATATCGGATATGCCGTCACCATTGACATCGCCAACGCTGGGCAGTCCCTTGCCATTGGGCAAAGCGACGCTCCGTTCAACAAAACCTTCGGTCGTCAAGAAAAACACGTCGATCGAGTTTAATCCAGACGAGGCGATATCCATGCGCCCATCGCCATCAAAATCGCCTCGGAACAGTCGAACCGTCCCACTTCCGGCAATGGAAATCGGCGCATTCGACAATCCTGTCGATTTTCGGCAAATTCCATCCAATCCGCATCCCCATTCCGGCGGGCATTGAATGTCGCCCCGGGGATAATCACACAACCACCGACATGCTCCAGTGGTTGATGGTGCTCCGCATCTCCGTGAGGCGGTTCGATCCGCATCGCAGTCTTCAGAATTCTCCGGTTCGGTGACTTTGTTGCCGCAGATATTTTCTTGTCGCTCCTGCAAGCTTTCGCACGCTACGCCTGCGGTCGCTAAAGCGCACATGAGGGACAAGAGGACGCTGCCAAGAAAAACCTTGCGTCCAGAGTTCAAGCGGCTAATCGTCATAAAATATCTCTTTTGTTTTCTTGGTTTGACTCGATACCGGCTTGGCAATCGGCGTCGTTGTCGTCTTTTCGAGGCTCATGTTCACGGTGTCGTTTTTCGACGGCGTAAAAAAAAGAGTTTTCGATTGATATCCTTTGGCTGAAAACGTCAAGGTCATCGACGTGTCGCCTCGTTGCATTTCAATGGGCCCGGGAGCGTTTCCCAATTTGCGTTCGCCCAGAAAAACGTCCATGTTTTCAGGCGTACCTTGAATACGCAGCTCTATTTTGTCGGAAATCGTTGCCGATGCCGCTGCCGATGTTGTCGCCGATGGCATCACCACCGGTGCAATCGTTGGCGCAACAGACGCCTCGGGCGCCGCCGACGCGCTTGTCGTTGGTGTGGGTTTGTCTGGTGCTGGTGTGCCCTTCGTTAAGAAAAACACGGCACCCAAGCTCGCTATCCCGAGCGCTGCGGCAACTGCAAGAACAACGTTTTTCTTGCCCCCAACTTTCGCGTCTTTTTCGCTCGGTAATGTCGTTTGCGGATCAACCGTCACGCCCGGTTGCACCATCGTCGCCGCAAATACCTCTTCCGACGAAGACTTATGCGATGGCAAGCCCAAACTCGGCAACTTCTCGCTCGATCGCATAGCCACCGTCGGTACGTCGATTCCCGCCGTTCGCGCCGCGGCAACAAGTTCATCCACTGCAGAACCCAACGTTTGGGGACGGGCGTCGGCTTCTTTCGCCAACATTCTCAATATGGGCGCATCCAAAGCCGCCGGAATGTCTGGACAAACCGACGATGCCGATGGCGGCGTACTTCCAACCTGCGCCATCATGACGTCCATGATGTCTTCGCCCGAAAATACCGGCTGCCCCGTAAGCATCACATGCGTCATGATGCCAAATGAATAAATGTCCGTCCGATGATCGACCTGTTTTCCTCGGCATTGCTCGGGCGACATGTAAAGCGGCGTGCCCATGGGCGTGCCCGTGCGCGTTTTCGATTGCTGCGAATCACCAAGCAGTTTCGCAATGCCGAAATCGAGCAGTTTCGGCATAATCGTGCCATCTTCGTCAAACACCAAAAAGATGTTTTCAGGCTTCAAATCCCGATGCGCAATGCCGGCTGCATGCGCCGCATCCAACGCTCGACCGACTTGACGCAAAATTGGCAATGCCTCGCCAGGTCGCAATCGGCCTCGCTCACGCAAATACTCCTCGAGGGTTTTTCCTTCGAGAAGTTCCATGATGTAATATTGACGCCCATCATCGAGCTTCCCGAACGCAAAAATATCAATGATACCCCGATGGCGAATCTGATTGACCGCTCGAGCTTCCGAGATGAATCGTGAAACCATCACTGGATCAGCAGAAAATTGCGGCGAGAGAACCTTGATCGCCGCGGACTTGCCAATCACCGGATGAACCGCACTGTACACTGCTCCAAATCCACCCTCGCCAATCTTGCGCTCGATACGATACTCACCCACCGTCGCTCCAGTTTTGAGCGAAAGATCTGCGCTCGGTAGGACGTCGTCCCCCACAAGCGTCGATCCATCGGTCGCGCAAGTTGTTACGTCGTCGGGATATTTCGTCAGGCAGGTGGGACAAGTGGCCATGGAATGGTCTCGCCCAATCGTACACGGACTCGCGCCCAAGTAGAAGCCCCTCTCTGCCCTGACACATCCTTGACACATCGGTACTCTGACCGCCTCCGCTCGAAACAACATGCCCACGAACGTTTCCGAACAGCTCGTCAGCGCTCTCGCTACCGTCGTTCCTACACTCGACATCGCGGCCGAACGTCCGCGCGGCTCGAAGGCGCCATCGTTCTGCGAGACGCGCGGGTACACCGATTTTCTCGCCGCGTTACCCGAAGACGAACTCGCCCGCTGCGAAACCGAAGGACTTGGAGCGCGTTTGTCCGAGCTTCGTGATGCGCCTCGACCCCTTGTCGAACTCGCGCAACGCCTCACCGAAGTAACACGTTTGCCCAAGAAGGTTTATCAAGACAATATTTTGCGCATCGACAAACCTCGCTCCGTGTCGCAACGTAAGCAGAGCGAGATCGAATCGCTGTTGGGCATCGTCGCCCCTCTCGCGCAGCGCGCCGAACGTGTTGTCGATGTTGGTGCCGGCCGAGGTCATTTCACCCGCATTGCAGCAGAAGTTTTTGATCGCGACGCTGTTGGTATCGATCGTGTTCCGGAACGAGTCACGACGGCGGAACGTCTTGCTGCGGGCACGCGAGCGCGATTCGTCTTGCTCGATGCGACAAACCAAACGCTCGGTCTGCGTGCTCATGATCTCGCGATTGGTCTGCATGCATGTGGTGGACTGGGGGACCGATTGATCCTCGATGCAAGCGACGTTCGCTGCGATGTCGTGCTTGTTTCGTGTTGCCTTCAGAAGATTTCGTCACTCGTGCGCCAACCATCGTCACGAATCGCCACCGATGCCGGGTTTGTCTTGTCAAAAGAGGTTTTGGGTTTGTCCAACCTCGTAGCTCGACAACAGGGTGTGGAAACGACCCTCCGCGAAACCATGGAATCGCGACGGCGACGTTGGTCGCTGGTTCGTCTTTTGGAACACCGCGGGATCGACGTCCCGCACGGACAGGAGATGCGCGGACTCAATCGTCGTTGGGCCCATAGGCCGTTTGCACAACTCGTCGAACAGGCGCTCCTGCGGCGAGGTTTGTCTCCTGCAACTCCCAACGAACTCGCGGAACACGAACAATGGGGCTCGGTCGAGTTCAATCGAATGCGTCGATTCTCGTTGCCTCGGGCCATGCTCGCACGGGCGCTCGAAGTCGCCGTGGCCCTCGATCGGGCAACGCTGCTCGAAGAACGTGGCTACGATGTGCAACTTGCCGAGCTTTGCGATGTTGACGTGACGCCGAGAAATCTCGCGATCATCGGGACCGCGGTAAACGCCTTGCCTGCGTGACGATCTGCCATCCAACTGCTACGTTCGCGCTCGTGCCAGCCTACGATCTCGCCTCCATCGTCGCGCAGCTCGAAGCTCGCGAAGTGCCGCCTTCAGCGGGCGATGTGCATGCGGCCGTTGCAGCTATTTTTCGAGCGCCGCGTGATCATCACGAAGCCCAAGTTTTGTTGATTCGTCGCGCCGAACGTCAAGGTGATCCGTGGTCGGGGCACATGGCATTTCCCGGCGGTAAACGTGAAGAGACCGATGCAAGTCTTCTCGTGACGGCGCTTCGCGAAACGTACGAAGAGGTGGGTTTGGATTTGGAGTCTCACGCTCGTTTCGTGGCGCAAATGCCCAGCGTTCCAGCGATGACCCGATCACGGCGCGGTGAGATGCTCGTTACGCCCTTCATTTTCGCGTTGCACACGGACGAGCATCCGGCGTTTGTCCTGAGTTCCGAAGTGGTCGAAACATTTTGGGTTCCAATTGGCCCGATGGCGCGTGGCGAAACATCGATGACGTTTCCCTACGTGCATGAAGGAATGACGCTTCAATTGCCGGGTTTTACAGTGGACGATCGTGTCGTGTGGGGATTGACGCACCGAATGTTGAGTATGCTTTTCGCAGCTATCAGCGGTTGATTTGCACGGGTGCGAAACTTCCCCGTCGAGGTTTGGGCTTCTCCTTCTTGGGGGGTGGGGGAGGCGGCCGCGTTTTTCCTTCCGTAACGGGCAACCAAGGCGCATTGCGGTCGACGGGTAGCGGGCCTTCGGCTGGCAAAGCTTGTTCACCCGCACGTTTTACCTGAAAGGACGTCGTCACGACGTTTGTCATGTGCGCACCAATGTTGGACAAATCGCCCTTGGCTCGAATGCCGATCGGAATGCAAAACTTTCGCTTTCGCTCTTCATCGAGTTCGTTGTACGGAATGAATTGCCCTTGATCGTCTCGAATACCACGTACGGTACCGCCGGTTTCCATGGCCCCGGCAATGGCAGCCGCCACTTGTTCGACAACTTCATTCGCACATACGGGCTGCACATTCACCTTTTCTTTGGTGCCTGCCGGATATTGAACTTTTGATTCCACTTTGACAACCACGGTCACGGGCTGTTTGTCCGGACCCATTTGTAACGCCCGACCGCTGAGCGAACGACGAGCAGCTTCGGCAACAGCCGCCCATTGCGAGGCGTCTCCGTCGTTTGACCCGACAAATCGCAGATTTTCCACGGTGCCATTGCCACCGAGTTTGACCTCGAATGTCCCTTTCATATCGGTCAGCGCTGAATTTCGCATCGCATCTGCCAACGATGAAGCGACGACACCGGCTCCAGGCACCTCGATTCCAAGCGCTTTGTCACGTGAATGAAGCGTTCCGGTCAATACCCGCGAAGCAACGTCGCTCGGAACGACAGGAGCTGCCGTAATGGTTGTAGGTGCCGGTTTGGGACCGGCTGTGCCCGGAACGACGCCGGGAATCGACCACAATGGCCCCGACAAACCAGGCACGCCCGGTGCACCATCCGAAGGCGGCAGAGCACCATATTCGTCGGCCGGTGCTGGCGTTGGCGCGGGTTTGGCTGGGCTATCTTCTGGAGATGTCGGAGCCGTGGTTATGGGAGGATCGGCAGGTTTTTCCGGCTCGTCTTCTTCCTCGTCCTCGGCTGTTGCCGGTGATGGAGCCAGCGGCGGAGAAAGCACGCGAGGCGCGCCCGGTGGCGTTGATTCGGGCGGCGCAACCGGGGGAACGGGCGAGGGATTTTGCACTTCCGGTACATCCCGCTGGATGACGGGCGTCGTGTCGATGTCGATCGTGGCATCCGCTGCCGTATCGGCGATTTCAGGAGCAGGATGGATGTCGTCACGCGGTGCTTGCGGAGAGAGTGTAAGAAAGAGAACGTGAACGACCAATGCGGCGACCAAGGCCGAGATTTCACGATGTCGTTCCACGCGCACGGAGGGATAATGGCACGGCATGCGGGCGTCGTCGAGCGTTGGCGCGTACGGCTATGCAGAATTCGCAGCGGCTGCATGCAGTTTTGGCGTTGACCGAGCGCATGTGGTTTGGAAATTGCCGTTGCATACGGTTTGGCATGCTCGGTGCATTGAGGGAATTGTCATCCACCAACTCGTTTCGGATGGATGATTCTAAGCCCTTTCAAGAGGAAATCATGATGCACATACGGTTTGTTACGACGGCTT
>JBGAOI010000270.1:0-9107 GCA_044221885.1 Polyangium sp. (in: bacteria) | reverse complement strand
CGGGTCGCCATGAGGTTCGAGCCATAGTTCCATCGCCGGAGTTCGGATTCCAAAAGTCGCACGGCTTCATCGTTGCCCAGAGCTGCGAATACATCAATCGGTAGCGGAATATAGCGTTCCTGCTTTTTGCCGCCGTACATGATGGAGTCGTATACGACTTGGCTGAGCACGAAACTATCCACGACAAACCGTTGGCCAAAGACTTGAAAAATTGCTGGCGGAGGCGTTTTTTTCGGATTTTTTGGATCTGAGCTCAAGACTTGCGATCGAATGCTCTGTTGACCGAGTCCCAATTGCTTGATGACCGATTCGAGGCGTTGGGTCGCTTCGGCATTGCCGAGATCTGCGATTTGCTTGATCTGAATCTGTTCGAGAACAGGAAGCAATGCGTCCGCCGACAAACTGTCCCCACGGCCAATGAGAAAATCAATGATGTTCCACATGGCTTGGAGTCGCGGCATTTGCCCCGTTTGTCCGAGAATTAACGACAACATCGCGGCATTTCGCCGTTCGCGCGCGGCATCACTGACGAGCCCTGAATTTTCGTCGGGTGTGGTCAAATTCCACCCCAGATCTGCGCGCCCCAGCCACATCATCATTCGGAAATAATACTTGAGTTGTGCCGTTTCCGTGTAGTGCCCACGCGGCTTGAATTGAGACCAATCAATCGCGCGTTGACCTCCGTAAATGGATGTTGGGTGCTCAGGTGTTTCCATTTCCAGCGACACGACCCGTGCAAGAATGGCCTGCACTTGTTTGTCCTGGCCAAACTTCGACGTCGGTTGTGCGGGTTTTGGGGAAGGTTGGTACCTGGGTTGCTCCTCGTCCGGAGGCGCCCCCGCTCCAGCCAGTAAGTTGCGCGCGACCGTCAAATACAAATCGAGGTCCCGTACGCTTTCGAGCACCTTGGGGTCGGTTACTCCGGCTGCTTCTTTTTCCAGTTTTTCGTGTGTGCTGGCCAAGAGGCGATCAAGCATTCCTGTGAAAAGCCGCACTTCGAGCGTTTTCAACGTTTCGTCGTACGAGCGATGCAGGGCATGCAAAATCGAGTCGGTCGTAATGAGTACCGGCAAGTCGCGAATGTAGATATCAAAATACATCGAAGCCATGGACATGTGTCGGCGATGATCTACCGAGACAAACCCATTCTTGCGCAGCAAATCTCGTTCTTGGTCCGTAAGCTGCATGGCGTTGGCGACTTCTTTGTAGTAGGCCGCCGTCGAAGGATCGAACGATATTTTTTCGACATATTGCCGCTTGGGAATTGCGGCCAAGACTTGATCGGCAGTCAAATCAGGATGCGCCGCGATGTACGCATCGACAATGCCTTTTTCGGAAGGTGCCGTGGAGGAGGAATAAGGTTCGCGTGGAACGATGGCCGTCTGCGAAGATGCGACCGGCGGTGGGCGCTTGCGTGCCTCGTCGTCTTGATGCGAGGACCACGTGGCCTGTTGCGATGCACAGGCCGCGAATGGCAGCACGGCAAGGAGGCCAAACCATCGATGCGACAATAACTTCGACATGATGGGGATAAGGTAGCCGTTTGTCTGTGCGTGTCAATTGCAAAAGGTTGCCCTGGCGATTGGAGTCATCCGGCCATGAGCCCACAATGAACCGAGCGAGCAAATCCACGGTTCCATCGTAGCTGCCGCATAACATGACCTTTGCGTGGATATCGACGAATGCGGCAAGAAGCGCTTGTGGTTATGCTTCGCCGAATGGTGCAACTCAACGGGCAAGGCATCGAACGAGGCATCCTTTGCAACACCCGCAGTGAAACGAGACAAAATCAGACAAGGGCCATTTCCAAGGTACCTCATTTCGTATACGCTGCACGAGCTTTACGCAACCCGCGAGGTTCATTGTGATTTCCAATCGACGTAGGTTTCTGGGGACACTTGGCGCAACGTTGGCTGCTGGTTCGTGGATCGGTTCGTCCGCACGAACGACGCACGCAGGATCGACAGCGAAACGACTTGTTGTCGTGTTTACGCCTAATGGCACCATTCACAAGCATTGGCGTCCCGTCGGAAGCGGAACGAATTTTTCGTTTCCGCAAGGTAGCATTCTCGAACCTCTTCTTCCTTACAGGGATCGGTTGATCATCTGCGATGGTGTCAACTTTGTGGATGCACGCAATCATGAAGGTGGTGTTGCTGCCATGCTTACGGGAGGCGTGGATACGAGTTCAGAAACGCAAGGAATGAGTTTAGATCAATATGTTGCCAGTTCTATTGGGCAAGAAAGTCGATTCGCATCTCTTCAATTCGGGGTACAAACCAGCGCATGGGGAAGTGGCGTGCAGACGCGCATTTCGTATCTGTCTCCGACGCAAATCGTCGCGGCGGATGACAATCCCACCAGCATGTATCAGCGTCTTTTCGGGGATGCCGTGGGCACTCCCGCGGAAGTCACGGCGGCGCGAAATCGACGTCTGCGAATTCTCGAGCATGTGCGTGGCGAGTTATCTAGTTTGCAAAAGCGGGCCGAAGGACATGAAACGGAAAAGTTTGCTGCGCACCGAGGCGCATTCGATCGTTTGGAGAAAGAGCTTGAGGTCGCGGTTTGTCCCACACCGGCGGCGCCTTTGAACTTGGACCCCTACAACAATGACATCGTCCCCTACCTGGGACAAACGCAAATGGACCTTCTTGTCCACGCATTGGCTTGCAGATTCACGCGAGTTGCCCTGTTGCAATGGAATCATACGCTAGGCCCCCTCGTGATGAGTTGGCTCGGGTTGAAGACGGAACACCACGAGTTATCTCATAGCGAAGATTCGAATGAGCAAGGCGTCGCAGATTTCGTAACGGCCGAGCGCTGGTATACGTCGCAATTTGCGTATTTGCTAAATCGTTTGGCGACGACACCCGATCCCGAGGGAGGTCTGTTGCTTGATTCGACCGTGGTTGTTTGGTGCAAAGAAATTGGAGATTCTCGAACGCACGAATGCTCGTCGGTTCCTTTCGTCCTCGCCGGAGGTGGAGGTTTGGCTACGGGGCGATATGTGAATTTCGGTGGAGTACCCCATAATCGACTGCTGGTTTCGATTTGTCGCGCGATGGGTTTGTCGAACACAACCTTTGGAGATCCCAATAAGGGGTCGGGGGTTTTGCCAGAGCTGTTCGCGTAAACCAATTTGCATGATCACGAGGTACGTATGAAAATGAAAGTATTGTTGTCGGCGGTTTTGGCGGCGATGTTCAGCGGTTGCGTTGTTTCCGACGATACGCGATCGCCGAGAATCGATCCAGATACACAACAGTCATGTTCGAGCGTTGATGCAGGGCCGCGCATTTTGCGTCTGTTGTCGCACAAAGAATACGATGCGACCATTCGAGATTTGTTTGGAATGGATGCACATTGGGGCGATTCGTTTGTCCCTCATCGAGTGGCAGGTGGATTCAGTAACAATGCCTTCGTTCTGACCATGAATCCACTTCTCGCGGATCAAATGCGTCGCGCAGCGGAAGCGATTGCTTCGGATGTGATGGCGAACATTGCTGGAATCGTGCCGTGTTCGCCAGAAAAGGCGGATATGACGTGTGTTCGCCAATTTGTGGCGAGACTTGGCAAACGCGTCTTTCGTCGGCCATTAACGGCGCAAGAAGTCGGCGATTACATGGCCCTATTTCAGTCCGTGGCCGACGTGGATGGAAATCTTGTTGCCTTCGAATCCGTGATCGCAACTTTTTTACAATCGCCGCATTTCTTGTACCGGACCGAACTCGGTGATGAATCCTATCCTGCACGATCCGGCTACGTTCATCTAAATGACTACGAAATTGCTTCCGAGCTTTCGTATTTGTTTTGGGGTACCATGCCTGACGAAGAATTGTTTGCTGCGGCCGGTGCGGGGGCGTTGCACACCGAGGTTCAGATTCAATCGCAAGTTGTTCGGCTTCTCCGTGATCCGCGCAGCGATGCGATGCTCGAACGCTTTATCAACGAATGGCTTGGCATTCGCCACCTTGACGTGGAATCCAAGGACCTTGTGGCTTACCCACGGTGGACACAAAAAAATCGGGACGATCTACGTACGGAGATGCGACGATTTACACAACATGTTCGGTATGAAGGATCTGGTACATTGTCCGAGCTGATCAATGCACCCTATTCATTTGTCAACCGAACGTTGGCTCAGTATTATGGTTTGCCCTCGATGGGCATTCCTCTGGACCAGTTTGTGATGGTTGACATCTCCGGTATCGATCGTGCTGGTTTGCTTACGAACGCTGCGGTGATGTCGGTTCACGGAAAACCGAATGCATCTGCACCGGTTCATCGCGGTCGACTTATCCGCGAAAAACTCCTCTGTCAAACCATTGCCGAACCACCTCCTGGAGTGGTTACGCAATTACCACCGCCGAGTCTGATGACGACGACAAGAGATCGCTATTCCTCGCATATGAGCGATCCCGTGTGTGGCAGTTGCCATACGCTGCTGGATCCCATTGGCTTCGCATTTGAGCATTTTGACGCAATCGGTGCATATCGAAGCGAAGAGAATGGCTTTGGTGTTGATTCTTCGGGAAGTATCGCTGACACCGATGGCGACGTCACGACGTTTTCCGGCGCCACCGAATTGGCGAACATTCTCGCGCAGCGGCCAGATGTGCACGCTTGTTATGCCCGGCATTGGATTCGCTACGGAGTTGGATTGTCCGACACCGACGATCTCGCGTGTTTGTCCTCGAAAATCGCTGATGAATTTCAACTTGGTCCGCGGGGGATCCTCGATGTTCTGGTGATGTTGACCCGAACGCCGCATTTCGTCGAGCGTATTCGTTGACAACGTTGGAGTCAACCTTGTCAACGAATACCACGGCGCTTCGCGATTACGGGGTTATGACGTAGCCGCGCCATTTTCCTTGGGCATTATCAACGACCCACGCTTTGCCTTGCGCAAAACTGAAACTCCATGCGGAATCGAAATCCGTGACGCCTGCGCCATTGAGTTTGGCGGAAGCGACTCGAACGCCTGCGCTGTTCCATGCGGAAATGTATTGCTTCGAGTACGTCAAGTAATACCCGTAGGCCCAGGCGATGCGACGGTTGGCGGGGTAATTGCCCTCGCTGTTCATCGTGCCAAAGTTTTGGAACGGGACTTGGGCCAATGCTTTGCCTGTGCTGTCCCAGCGATACAGAATGCCGTCCATTAACGCAATGAATTCGTTGTGATCGGCGTCCCATGCAATGCCTGTCGCTGCGGGAGGACTCGGTCCGGCAAGCGTCATTTCGCCTGACCATTGACCTGGCGAAAGTTGCCGTTCCACGACGAGCCATGTGTTGGCGCGAGCAAATACGGGGCTCGTGCCGTCGCCTTTGGTGTAGATAGCGCTGAATCCAATGCCAGGTTGATAATCGGCGAGAAACTTGCCCGTGCCGTCATATCGCGCTTCAGTGAATCCGCCGAGGGTTCCATTACCTCCGACCCAGAAGGACGAACCGTCCCACGCAATGCCCATGGGCGCATCCGCGACGTGTTCGTTTTGAAAAACCATGACGGCATCGTAACCGGGTTGCGAAAGAAGTCCGGGGCCTCCGCCTCCCATTCCTCCGCTTCCTCCATTGCCGCCGGTTCCGCCAGATCCCCCAGGTCCGGCGCCTCCCGCGCTTGCACCCGCATTGCCGCCCATTCCGCCAGCGCCAGCAGCGCCCCCATTACCACCCGCGCCGCCCAGTCCGCTGGAACTGCTCGATGTGCCAGAGCTATTTGAGCTGCTCGAGCTGCTGGACGTGCTGCTCGTGCTGCCGCCAGCGCCAGCGTCGCCGCCGCTCGATGACGAACTGCTGCTTGTTGTGGGGTTTTTGCCGTTGTCGTCGCAAGCCACGAAGAGCAGCGCGACCATGCACCAAAGTCCGATGGGATTTTTCATTGGGTCGACGATATCTGAAAATGGAGGAGAAGGGCAACGAGGAATGTCTGTGGTTCGATTTTACAAGTAGACCTTCGCCAAGACTGGGCGCACGTGACGATTCGAGAACTCGTTTTTCACGGCCAAACCTCAGCTTATTTGTACTTGGCAACTACCTCCACCCGTGCTACCACACGGCCCGTGAAACCGCGATATGTCGCTCCGACGAACCTACGCCATCAGCGAAAAACCTTGAACGTGTCCAAAGGTCCGGCTCGTTTGGTGCTCGTCGCCGATACTCACAGCGCGCCACATCCGAACGCCGCAGAAGTCATTTCCGCTCAGAAACCTGCGTATATTCTGCACGCCGGCGATATTGGCAACTTGAACGTCCTCGACGAACTGGGGAAAATTGCTGAAGTTACGGCGGTTCGAGGCAACATTGATGTTCATGCGCCCGATCTTCCGGATGTCATGACCATTGACGTGCGCGACCCCGACGGGACCTTGGTAAAACTGCTGCTCGTGCATATTGCAGTGTATGGGCCAAAATTGCGCGCCGAAATCGCCAAACTTGCCCAAACCGAGGATGCGTCGATTGTGGTGTGCGGTCATTCGCATGTGCCTTTCCTCGGCCGAGACAAAGGAAAGGTGATCATCAATGCCGGATCCATTGGTCCGCGCCGATTTCAATTGCCGATCGTGTTTGCCGTGATGGAACTCAGTCGCGAGCGCATCACGATGCATCACGTCAGTTGTGAAACGGGTCAACGGTGGGAACCGTAGGCGAATTGCATTTTGCCGGAGTCAATTCAGCTACGTCCACAACTCCATGAGCTTCATGCTTCTTTCCCACGTTTCGATCCGCGCAGCATTCGTTACGGTTGTCGAGGGCAAACCATAACGTCGAGCGTAATCATCGTCGAGGTGCGGTTTGTCCGACGTCCCTGCGGCCAAACCCAGTTCCTCTTCTTCCGATGCTTTTCGCCGTTCAATACTCTCCACGAGTGCATTGCGTATGACGCGTCCTCCAATCGACAAACCATACTGGATGATGTCGCGGGCCAGGTCCGCGTGCCTGGATTCATCGTCGGCAATCGTTTCGAGCGCCCTTCGTGTCGTTGCGTCTTTTGCCATTGCCGCAGAACGCTGTGCAACATTCGCTGCTGTGCCCTCCGCGAGACAACCGTCCCAAAATGCTTCCACGACCAATCGTTCGAGCAATTTGTCGTGACCAACGTCGTTTGCCCGGGGCACTTCCGGTGCGCAGGTGCTCAATCTTGCGGATGTTTGTTTGTGCGCAAGTTCAAGGCACAAACGCGTATGTGTTGCTTCCTCCCGGGCCGATTGCAAGGCGGCGCGAATCAGGTTTGTCGGAGCGGATACGGTCTCCAAGTCTCGAGCGAGCGCCATGAACGCAGGAATGGATGCGCATTCGGCGCTGAGCTCGCGGGCCCAATGCGCCAATGCGTGGGCGCGCGTGATGGTATCGGGACCGCTGAACAAGGAATGCAATGGCGCCGGATCGTCGACGAAAATGGGCGCACCCATGGGCTCGGCGTGGTCGTCCATGCGCAAGGGGCGGCCACTGCTGCCGCTGCCATTAAATGTGGCAAGAAATCCAAGTGTTCCCAGCGTGGCGCCTCCGCTCAATACGATTCCGGTCACGGCCAGAGCCGTCAAACTGTCCGAAGGATTCGCGATCTTCACCTTCTTCACGTGAGACAAGTCAACAAAAAGCATTCGGCGCGACTGTCGCTCTTCGCCTTCGAGGATCAGATTGGGAAGGATATTGATCCGCCGGAATCCCATTTCCACGGCTTGACCGTCTGTCCCGACAATCACGAGCTTGGAATCATCTGTGAATTGACGGTCCGTGTCTCCGTCACTGCCAAGAAAAACTCTGTCACCCGAACGAAATCCATCGAGTCGCAAGACGTGGCGCGGTTCAATGTCCCAAGTTCCATAACATCCAGGAAGGTTGGTTGCCAGAATCAATGTCGCTGCGGAGAGTGTGGTTCGTGATTGCATGAGTTTTCTCCCATTGCCCAGGAAAGCAGATATTCAAAATGCGGCTCTTCGTTAAAATTGACCGACCAGGACAACTCCGCGTTGCGTTGAATCAAAACGCGGCAAAAGTCCGATGGACGAAGGCAACCAAGTCCGACCGCTTGGTGGTTTGCGTGTGGTGTAGACCGTTTCCGAGGAAAGCAAAACCATATCGAGCACTTCCGCGGCGATGAAACTTGCGCCAACCAGGCCATAGGTAACTTCCTCTTGCCGTTTCGCCCGAAAGGACATGAGATTGAGGGTTTGGAAGGCCATCATTGTCAAAGGAAAGGTCAGATTCATTGCAAAGGCCAAGGCGCCTTTCTTGAAATGGCCATGAGCCCAATGCACGATGGGGCCGGCAAATAAGTGAACCGTTGGGCTCACAAAAAGAGCTGCCCGGATGGCGTCTTCGTCACTTTTCATAAACGCCCCCACAAACAATAATTTGGCGGAAACAACGGGAATGAGCGTTTGCCAGCCGTACCAGCGCGTCGTTCGATGTGTTAATGCGGGACCCCACATCGAAGGACCCGTGAGGGTTGGTCCCGGCCACAATTGCCCCGTTTCTGTCGAAGGGACGGGGGGAGGATTTGGTTTTATCGGTGGCGATGGCATTTGCTGCGGTGGCGATTCGACCAAAATTTGGGATAGATCATGTTCGTCAGGTACGTTCGGCTGCTCGCTGTCTGGTGGATCCGGTTTGTCTTGTGCAAATACGGTTGTCGAGACAAGCATGATCGGGACAAAGTAAAGAGATGCGCGTCGCACATAGAACTCCAATGCATGGGTGAATTGGGAATCCTTGGCTTTGTTGACAAAGGTCCCCCATTCCATCGATGTGGATGAACAAGACAATCCGCTCGTGCTGCGAAGCCGATGAACAGGTGCAAATGGTGTGCCGATACGAACCGCATGCAAAACATCGAATCGAGGTTCTTCGCAACCGATTCTGTTGCATGAGACTCACACCTCTGTGGTGCTGGATTCACACCTGTGACGCCACTGGCACAGTGACTCCGCGCATTCAATGCGTCGAGTTTGTCGTCGAAATGTCGTCACCTTTTCATCGACACCGAACGCGAATCGTGTGTCAGCGTGCATCGGTTCGTCAAATGTTTGTCACCTGTGTTCAATGTGGGAAATGTCACCAGCGCATGCTGCCAGGTCCGGCAATGGCCGCCCCGGAGCGCTCGAAAT
>JBGAOI010000026.1:14586-28038 GCA_044221885.1 Polyangium sp. (in: bacteria) | reverse complement strand
CGTGCAATGTGGCAAATCAAGCCACCGCTCGAGATGTCGTAGCGGCGATCGTCGTCCCTGCAGGACCTCCGGTGGATGTGGAGATATCGGCCAAGACAAACTCCGCTGTTGCGATCGCTCTTCTTGGTCAGTGCGGAGATCCGTCGACGGAGATCGTGTGTAGCGGCGCGTATCCGCTCAAGGATGGCGGCCGATTTGCAAAACTTCGCGCGCGTAACATTGGTGACCCTGCTCAAAGCACGGTGTTGCCGTTGTATGTCTTCACAGATGCCAACGCTTCCGTGATTCTCGACGTGGCCTTCACGACGCCTGCTCCGGTACCGACCAACGAAACGTGCGGTACCGCGATTCCCATCACACTCGGTACTCCGTTCACGTCGGATGTGGTGGGTGTCGACAAGGATGTCGGATCAGTTTGTCCAAGCAACACGGGCGATCTGCTCTACAGCTTCGAGCTTCTCGTGCCGTCGAACCTGCACGTGTATTCGAACTCGATCGATGGTGACGGCACGCCTGTCGTTTCACTTCGGAACACAGCGTGTGCGTTGCCCGAAGACGAGATCACCTGTCAAAGCGCAGAACCGCTGCACATCTTTCGACATGCGCTCGATGCGGGGACGTATCACTTGGCGGTATCGGCGAGTGCTCCAACGATCGTGTCCACGACGGTGCTCATCGAGCCGCCAAGTTCACCTTTGCCGGATGAGACGTGTGTGGGTTCGCCGGTGCTCGATCCGAACAAGACGATCGATGTGAGTTTCCAGAATCGTCAAGACGACGTGAACGTGGGCTGTTTGTCGAACGCGGTCGATGTTGCGTATCGACTCGATTTGCCAACGGCGTCGGACGTGTTGCTCCTTCAACGCATTTCCTCAGGTGACGACGCCGCAGTTTCGCTTGCCAAACCTAGCTGTGTAGACGCGATGGATCTGCTGACGTGTGGGAGTAACTCGTCTTCACCTGTGCGTACGAACAAGCGGAACGTTGCGGCGGGTGAGTACCGTGTGATTTCGGAGTCGGTGCTTGGTTTGCCCACACAGGTGACAGCGTTTGTCCGGAAGACCGTTCCGGCGATTGTCGTTCCGTTTGCCGACGGGTGTGCCGATGCGATGACGATTCCTTCAACGGGCGGGTTTTTCCAGGGCAATACGGCGAATGCCACGGCATCGTTCGACGCGGGATGTGATCAAGGCGGTGGACCACTCTATGGTGCGCGGGACCAACTGTTGAAGCTCACGTTGCCTGAGAAAAAACGTGTTGTGCTGGACATGAGCGGTTCGGGTTATTCGACATTGCTCGATGTGCGCAAAGGTCCGGATTGTCCGGGCGTCGAAGTGTTGCAGGGATGCACCGTGGGGTATTCGCAAGGCCGGAGTTTTCTCGATTTGACGCTCGATGCGGGCACGTATTTCATTCAAATCGATGGGTACAATGGCGACGAAGGTCCTTGGTTCTTGGACGTTCGTATTGTCGATGCACCCTGACAAACGATTAGATCGTGCGCTTTGAATCCGCGAGTCGTTTGAGCAATTCGACGATGCGTTTGGGTGAAAGATCAAGGAGCGAAGCATCGAGGTTTCGGGCTGCTTTGGGCATACCGTCGATGGTGCATGTTGCCGCCGATTGCGTGACCGTCAAAGCCCCCTGCTGTTTTAATGCGAGCAAGCCTTGTCCGCCGTCCTCGCCCATTCCCGTGAGTAAAAATGCCGCGCAACGGCGACCCAGCGTGCGGGCCGCTGAATCAAAAAGAACATCGGCCGAAGGAACGACACGTTTTCCCACGGGCGTACGAAACATGATTTCGGAGCCATTCAAGACGAGGTGTTTGTCTGCGCGTGCGACATAGATACGTCCAGCCGATGCGACTTCTTCATTGCGTGCAAGGCGAACGTCATGTCCCGATTGGCTCAACCAGTGTGCGAGCCCTTCTTCGAATCCCGGCACAATGTGTTGGCAAAGGATGATGGGCAATGGAAAAGGCGTTGGAATTTCGTCGAAAATGTTGCGGACGACTTGAGGCCCGCCTGTGGATGCCGCAATGAGGACGATTTCAATCGCAGCATAGTTTGTCGGATCCGTCGGTTCGAGCGGCGGTGCACTTTCCAGTTGTGGTGGACGCGACTTTTTCGATTGCAATGAAGAGCGCCGGAGAACCCGCGCTTCGGACATCAATCGTACCGTTCTCAAGAGTCTATCGGAAAATCGCTCTTGCGCCTCCTTCGACAAACCATGAGGTTTTGCCAATACCTCGACGGCACCTGCGTTGAAGGAAGCGAACGTGCGGTCCGAGTCTTTTTCGTCGAGGGTGCCACTCAATACGATAATGGGCTTCGGGGCCGTGGACATGATTTCTCGAATCGCCTCAATGCCCGACATGCGGGGCAGTTCGAGGTCCATGAGAATCACATCGGGCCTGTGCGTTTGTGCGAGCTCGACGGCTGTTATACCGTCGCGCGCGGGCGGCAACAAAACGATATCTGGCGCACTTCGCAGAATCGCTTCGATGTACGTTCGTACCGTTTGCGAATCTTCAACTACGAGCACTTTCATCGGCCACTGTCTGATCTACCAGACAATCGTGCCACGACATCCAGAAAACGTGCCTGCTCGAACTCGTTCTTGATGATGTAGGCATCGGCTCCCGCTTCCAATGCACGGCGCTGTTCGATAGGATCACCGACGCTCGTGACCACCATAACGGGCATCTGGGCTCGATTGGATGAGCGCACGGCCCGACATAACTCGACGCCATTCATTCGCGGCATTTCCAAATCGGTAATGACGAGGTCACAGCGGGCCATGCTCATTAACGTGTCGAAACCTGCTTTTCCGTCCTGAGCGACCGTTACTTCATAATCTTCGGTGCGAAGAATATTCCGCAAGAGGGTACGAATCGTCATGGAATCATCGACGACGAGAATCGAACGTTGTTGGTGTCGTGGTGCAGGAGCTGCCGACGCCGGCGTTCGAGGCTTTGGTGCGGACGTAGTCGTTGAATGGTGCGATGACGCAGCTCGAGCGAATAATGCTGGTATGTGCAGGACGGGCAATGTGGATCCATCCGGTTGGACCGCCGCTCCGGACAGGTATTGGGCTCCGGAGAATGCTCGACTCAGAGGTTTGACGACGAGCGCTTGATCGCCCAAAACGTCGTCGACGGTAACAATGAGACGTTGTTTGCCCATGCGCAAGACGACGGCTGGGCATCGTTCCGTGGGCAATTGGGATCCGGACAAACCAATCAATTGCGCCAGAGGTACGACGCTGATGGGATTTCCGTCGAGCATGATGGCATCGCGATGAAATACGGATTGAATGTCTTTGGGGTCGATACGCAAAGCTCGTTCGATATGCATGAGCAGAATACCAAAGGAGTGGTCACGTACGGCGACGACCAGGCCGATACCCGTTGCAGCCGTAATGGGCACCTCGATCGTGAACACGGTCCCGGTGCCCCTTTGGGTGGATACTTCGATATGTCCGTCGAGTCCGCGCACGGCGTCGGCGACGACATCGAGCCCAATGCCTCGTCCGGCCAAACCATCGGCCGAATCTCGGGTCGAAAAACCTGGTTTCGTGAGCACATCGAGCAGTGTGTCATCGGTCAGCGCTTCGGTTTCGCTCAAGATGCCCATACGAATGGCTTTTCGACGGACCTGATCGACATCGATTCCGCCGCCGTCGTCGATGACGCGAATGGTCGCTCGGCTCCGGGCAGAGTCGCCTTCGAGTTTTACGAGACCGACCGGGTTCTTTCCGAATGCTGTTCGAAACTCCCGCGGTTCGATTCCATGTGTGATCGCATTACGAACCAAATGGCCGAGTGCGTCGCGTAGACGCATCATGACCGCGCGATCGATTTCTGCACTGCCCGCCTCGGTAACGAGCCGTGCGTCTTTTCCCGTTTCGCGGGCGGCTTCTCGCACGGTTCGGGCGAATTCTTCAAAAAATGCATTGAGTGGTACGAGGCGCAATTCGCGAATCCCGTCCTCGATGCTTGCGCTGACGGAGGACGATTGCGCTTCGAGCAATCCCATATCCCGTGTGACACCCGAGGATTCTTTTGCCGCCAACGTGATTGTTTCGCCAAGTCGCGCGACGCGGGCCATTAGGTCGTGATGGACGCGCGAGGGCATGGTTGTGCGCAACCCGGCGCAATACGCGGTAAAGGATCGAAAATCGCTGGCCAAGTCGCCCGTCTGATCCCGAATCTCCACCATGCGTCGCGCAATGACATCGTATTGCAATCGCGTAACGACGAGCTCGCCCACGAGGGCATGCAAAGAATCAATTTTTTCCGGGCGCAAACGCAAGAGTTCCGCGTTGGCCCTTTTGTTGCCGGCCGAGCTTGCATCTTCTGCGGCGGCAGCTTGTTTGGCGCCGCCGACGGGTGGAACTTGTTTGGCGGGCTCAACCGCGGGTGGCAACGCTGCAACGGGGCCGGGAGTGGGAGCCACACGGGGTGCCGGGGCGGGAGGTGGCGGGGGCAATGGTGCGTTTGGACGAACGTCTTGTACGGCGATGTGTAATTCTTCGACTCCCGCCGCGAATTCCGCCAATGCAGTCGTATCGAGCGAATCTATGTTGTCATAGATTTCGCGCATGAGTTCTTCGAGTTCGTGGACATAACGCCGAACATCGTCCAAGCCGACCACGGAAGCTGCACCTTTTAAGGTGTGCAGCCAACGCAAGATGTCGCGTCCGAGCGCATGACGAGCTGCTTCATCGACGTTGGGCAAATCATTTAATCCAACGTCGATATTGCGCAATAACTCGGCGGCTTCCTCGTGGAAGGCCTCGAGAGCTTCATCTCCCAGGTCGTAGGCGGCGTTCATGAGGTTTACACCAACCTACGCTCGGGACTACGTACTCGTGGCTTGGATAATTGCTGCACGAGCGCTTGCATGTGATTCGTCATTTCGGCGAGCCTTTTCGCACTGGTCTCGGTTTGTTGCATGCCGCCGACGGAACTCTTCGCCGCTTCGTTGATGCCATTCATCGCGTCGGAGACTTGCTGAATTCCTGACGTTTGTTGGCGTGAGGCATTGGCAATGAGACGAGCGGCTCCTGCGGAAGCTTCGACGGAGCGGCCGAGTATTTCAATCGTTTCACCCGCGCGGTTCGTGAGAGCGACACCGATTTCTACTTTTTTCGTTCCTTGTTCCGTCGCAATGACGGCGGAATTCGTAGCGTTCTGAATGTCGCCCAAGATCTTGCGTACGCGTGCAGTGGCTTGTTTGGATTGATCGGCCAATGTGCGGATTTCTGCGGCGACGACAGCAAAACCACGTCCTTGATCTCCGGCGCGGGCCGCTTCGATCGCGGCATTGAGTGCAAGCAACTTCGATTGTTCGGTGATTTCGTTGACCGACATGATGATGTCGCCAATTTGTTGCGTTTGCTCGCTCAAGGTGACGATTTTTTGCGCAATCGTTTCCACCTGCTCCCGGATTTCATGCATACCTTGCACGGCATCTTCGACGGCTTTGCTCCCGGAGCGCGAAGCATCGAGCGATCGGTCCGATTCTGCAATGACGGCTTGCGCTTTTTCCAGCGTTTGCGCGCTCATGACGTGCAATTCGCTCAATGTGGTCGTAATTTCCGCAACGCCTGTGGCTTGTTCTTGCGTGGCCGTTGTTTGGCTCGCCGTTGCGCCCATGATGTTGCCGGCAGTTTTCTCGAGGTCCGTGGCAAACGACAAAATGGCCGAATTGTAGGCTTCTAATTGCGACTTTTCACGACGCGCCGTGGCTTCGATGTACGTATCGATTGCGACGCCCATGTCGAACGAAATGAGTTTGACCAGGCTTTGAAGGGTAGCAATACCGAGTTTCAGGTCGTCTTTGTAGTGCTCCAGAATCATCGGAAAAAGCTGATTCATGTAAATGCAGTACGCGCCGACGTACCATTCCGGCTCGAGCCCAATGCGTTCGTGTGCGTGTCCTACGCGATACCGATCGCGCAAATAATCGACGTCGCAACGCCCAGCAAAAAGTTCGCTGAAGTATCGTGCTTGTGTGCGTTTGACGTTCTGAATGTGCCGATCGGATTGAAAATGCTCGCGTGTCGATTCATTGCCGAGCAGATGGTCGTAAAACTTGTCGACGTGTGTTGAGGCATGAGTCGCCGCGAGAGGTTTCAACGCGGCCAATCGATCGAGATCGGCTTGTTCGATGAGCAAATACTTTTTGCGGCGTTCCGTTTCGGCGAAAAGTTTCGCGTGGTCATCTTGGCTTTGGTTGCCCGAATTGCCCGCAAAAGACGCGTCCCTGCTGATGCTCATGGCGGTGTCCTCGTTTCTACCCTTCAAAATGCGGAAAAAAATGCTTCGGTATTAAACATGCGTGAAACCGAGAGCAAAAGACTTCCATCCGGAAGCATTCCTTCGCAAATGGCACCACGATCCCCAAACGTAATCGGAAGTTGTCGAACTTTGGCGGCGGAAACGCGTTCCACATCCAAAATCTCGTCTGCGCCAACACCCATTCGCTCCCCCTTGTGCTCGACGACGATGACCCACGCGGGCCGCTTGAATTCTGTGCTTTGCTCCATGAATGCGGTTACGTCGTGCAAACCGATGATTTCTCCACGAAAATGCAGAATGCCGGGGACCGCTGGAGATGCACATGGAATCGGGCAAAATGAACGGAGAGGACGGACTTCGCGCAAGGTCACGAGCGGTAATGCATACTGTGCATTGCCGCGACGAAACACGACGGCATCCGTCACATCGGTCGCATGCCGCTCCGACGCCAAAGCATAACGCGCCGCCCGTTGTTTCAACAGGTCGATGTCTTCCGCAGAAAGCGTCATCGCCACGTCGTTATCTTGCCTGGAGTCGCGCATCAATGGTTCTCCGGAGTTGATACATCGTCATTCCCTCGGCAAATGGAAGTGGTGCGAGCGGATCCTTGACCTGTTCGAGCGCCTTGCGGGCTTCCACATAACGAATTTCCGCTGTTTGTCGCTGCCCAACTTGATCTAGACACATTGCCAGGAGAAATGGTGCAATGGGCGTTTCGGCCGTCAGGAAATACGCCCGGCGGGCGGCAGCCAATGCAACTTCAGACAAACCTGCCTCGTCCGCAACCATGGCCGTCAACACATGCGGCTCGATTTCCAATGGATATTCATCGGACAAACCTTGCAAAATGTCCAGGGCTTCTTTGCGCGACCCTTGTGCACACAAACTGCGCGCCAAACCAAGCTGCTCGTGCAACCGATTGCGCATGGTCGCATTCATTGATGGGGGCTTTGCAGGCGGCTTCGTCGGTGGCTCCGTCGGCGGCCTTCCGGGCGGCTTTGCAAATGAATCAAAGGAACGAGCGGAAGGGAGATCGATGGATGGTTCGTACCGGTGAAACGAAGGTAGTCGCGGCGCAAGGGGCAAGGCCATAACGCCTAGTATTTCGTCGGGTGGCGGAGGCGGAACGGTGCGTACGGCCGGAATGGTGATGTCAGCGGATCGGATCGGTTTTCGATAATATCGAACATGGCCGTCGTGGCATTCTTCGAATGGCGTCTCTGCGGACGGAATGGGATCGACGTAGCCAAGAAACAAAACGCCCGCCGGATTGAGTGCTTCATAGAACTTTTCGAGCACCTTGGCGGCGGTGTCTTCACGAAAATAAAGAAGCACATTGCGACAGAAAATAATGTCCACTTTTTCGGGACACGGGTCCGTCATCAAATTGTGCACCTTGAATTCGACCAAATGACGAATGGGCGAACGGACTTCGGCATTGACGGAATCGAGTTCGAGCCACGATGTCGTCGAGACGGGATCGACGCCACGAAGTGACCAATATCGATATCGAGCGGTTCGCGCTTTTTCGATCGATCGACCGCTCACGTCGGTGCCAAGTACATGTACGCCGCCTGGAAAAGCAGCCAAAAGAGCGGCCAAACTATATGCTTCTTCACCAGTCGAACAACCAGCGCTCCAAACGGACAAGGGGCGATTTGGTTCTCCCACCGCTCCGGCCATAACGAGGTTTTTGAGCGCCCGAAATTGATCCGGGTGGCGCATGAACATCGTTTCGCCGACGCTACATACGGACAATACGCGCGCGATTGTGGCTTCGTCATGAACTGTCACTCTCGGCAGCGTAGCCAAGAGAGATTCGACTTGCGCCGACGGATAACGCCTCAAATCCAAGCCGAAATGCCTTGCAGCCAAAGCTTCCGCAGCCTTGAATTGCAATCCGCGCTCCGTGTCGCTTTCAGCCCGGTCCGATTGCATCGCTCGGCTCCAATACCGTCATGATGACGTCGTTGATTCGGACCATCGTCGACGTACGACCATTGCCGACGTTTCGTATCGCCACGTGTTCGTCAGGGACAGTCAAGACATCCGTCACATCATCGACGAGCAATCCGACATGTTCATTGCGATTTCGTGCCACGACAATGACTCGAGAAGGCACGAGCGGTGCATTGGGTCCTGCCAGATCGAAAACGGGGAGCATTTCGCCTCGAAGGTTCACGATCCCCCGACAAGGGCCGGCGTGCATCCCGTCAATGGGCGTCAATTCCATGAACGAAACGACTTCGCGAATGTCTGCCAGACGCATGAGTCGCGTTCGGTCGTTGATCTTCAAGAGCACGAAATACTGAGGCATTGCTTTCGACGCTGGATCGTTGGCTGCCGGTCTTCGCTGCTCGATCGGGCAAACCGAGCTTCCATTCACGATCTACACGAGTTGTTTCTCGGAGACAACTCAAATCGCTCGTGGACAACTCATTTGGGGGCGATGGTCTCGACGTCAGGAAACGCCATCCGCCCCACGTTCTTTCGCAAAAACCCGCCAAAACGCTGTCTGCAAAGTTTCGAAGTCGATGGTCGTCAAGCGATGGCTATCTTGGACGAACCCATTGAACCAATTTCTCGGAGCACCATTGCGCAATGATTCCAAGACGCCACGTGTACCGATTTCTTTTCGTAATTCCCCTAAAATGACGAAATTCTTTCGAAACAGTTGCGCGCCGCCATCCATAGCCCGAAAAATAACGTTTTCGTCACGATACGCTTCGCCAACGAACATTCCCATGGCACGTATTCCCCGGCCTCGACCCGTGACATGAAAGAAAAACGGATCCCCTTTGGCGTACCTTTCGAGCTCCGCTTGGCGCCTTCGCCCGAAACTTTTTGTGGCAAGACAAACCGAAAAATTCCTCGGCGTAACCACCAACAAATGGCGCCCCGGTGCTTCGCGACCGCGGTGTTCTCCGAGGCGACGGGCTACGGCCCAACCCAATTGTTCTTCTTTGGGTTTGTCGCGGCGTCCATCGAGGGCGTTACGATACGAGGTTCGCAACGCTTCGTATTCGTCCAGAAACGCTTCGCCCATGGGCAGCGATAGTTCAGACCAGAAAAACTCTTCGAAGAGCCGCATGGGTCGTTCGAGTTCCTGGTCGCTTGGATTGCCATCGATACGGACGTTCAAGGTGACATCCTGTTTCAACGCTTCCGCCGTCAAATTCGACGATCCGACGTACACCGTACGGCGCTGCGATTTGTCGATGACATACAAACACGGTTGAAATCCGATCCCTGTGAATGCATGATGAATACGACATCGCACGCCGGCAAACCCCTCGAGCCGCCGTAAAAGTGCGGTTTCCGTACCATAACCGTCCGTACCGGCAAGCAAGAGCAACTCGCCACCACGCTTGACAAACCCCACCAGATCCAATACCGACAGGACGCTCGATTCTGCACGAGATACCGCAACGCACAATCTTTGAGCACCAAGCAAATCCTCAGCCAGGCGTTCTCCCATCTCGCCTCCGTTTCGCAATAGCTCGATCGTTGCCATCGTTGTCGTTTCGACACTGTATCGGCTGTGGATACTGTTTGTCGAGCAAATTCGCTCCAGTGTTTCGTACTTGGACAAACACGCCCGGATTGGCGTATTTGTCTCTTCCCGAGGCGCATGTTTCGAAGTAGTCTCGGGGGAGTGAGGCGTCGAGATCTATGTCGCCGGTTATTGTGTGCGGGTGTTGCAGCTTTTGCTGGGGGATGGTCGCCGTCCATTGCGCATGCGGAACGTTTGACCATGGACGAAGAAAAGCGTTTGGCGCGAGGAGAAGTCGTCAAACGTACGTTTGATATCGATTTGTCTCATGGTGATTACATTGGTGGGCTTGGGTATGTGATCATTTCAGCTGCACCTTCCGAAGTTTTGGCGGCGCTTCTCGAACCGTCGTCGTATAAACATATTTTCACGCTCACGCAAGAAGCGCGGCTCGAAGCCAGAGACGGCGAGGATCTCATTATTTACTTGCGCCAAGGCAGCAAAAAAGTGACTGGCGAATATTCGGTGCGTGCGCGTCGCGAAAGTTTGTCGCTCGTACGATTCTGGCTCGATCCCTCGAGACCGCATGACATTGGTGATTTGTGGGGGTTTTTCCGTATGGACCCTCATCCAGGTGGCAAAACCCTCTTGACGTACGGCGCTTTGTTGCATCTCGAATTCGGAGTCATCAAGCTGCTCTTCCAAGAAAAAATTCGCAACTACGCGCTCGAAACGCCTGAAAGGTTGCGGTTGTTCGTGGAGAACAAACACGCTTCGCGCTGACGTGTTCTTGTGCTATCGTGCGTTTCGTGGACCCTCGAGACTCGCTGCGCATTTCCATTTTGGTCGCTCTTGGTTTGCCCGGTTGTGCGGGCGCTTCACAAACGTCGCCGTCTGGTGAATCGACGTCTGTCGTGACAATCGATCCGGCAACGTCGACAACGTCGACAACGTCGACAACGTCAGGTGGATCGACGGATTCTTCCGAGCCAGGCATTCCGGTCATTTCATCCAAAAAGGGGTGGATTGCCGACAGCAATGGCAACGTGCATCGAGCCAGCGTTACGACATGTGATCCTGTCATTGACATGCCAGCTTGTGGAGGCACAGAGAAACATCTGAGTTGCAAATCGGACGCAGATTGCAAAGAACGCCCGCATGGCAAATGCGTGACCGGCATGGGCCAAGTTGGATCTTATTGCGCGTGTGAATATGCGTGCGCGAATGATGCGGAATGTGGCGAAGCGCAGGCGTGCGTATGCAAAGGGGCCGGTCGTGCTGCACCGAGCCATTCGGTGTGTGCGGCGGCGATGTGCATGACGGATGCAGATTGCCCCAGCAAACAATGTGGTTTGTCCGCGTATCATAATGGTTGCGGAATGCAAGTGTCGCTCGCTTGTCGGACGAACGAGGACACGTGCAAGAGCGATACGGAGTGCGGTCCGCGTGGTGGGCAATGCGTACAACCGCAACAAGAGCCCAATGCTCCGTGGGGATGCAAAAGTCGAATGTGTGCCATTGGTCGGCCGCTTGTTGTAGAAGGACAAACGAATGCCGCACGAGCGACGCAGCGCACCGATTGGAGCGATTCACTCGAGCTCGACCTAGGGACGATCGAACCCGGTCTTCGGGGTTTGGCGCAAAAACACTACGTGGAAATGGCGGCGATGGAACACGCGTCCGTGGCCAGTTTTGCGCGATTCTCGCTGCAACTCATGGCGCTGGGCGCTCCGGCGGATCTGCTTGTGGAGGCGCACCGCGCGGCGCTCGATGAAATCGAACATGCGCGCGTGGCGTACGGATTGGCCAATTTATTGGGCACGACAAACGTTGGTCCAGACAAACTGCCGGCGGCATTGGCGAGCATTCCCACGAGTATCGCGGAATTCGTCGAAGCGCTCGTCGAGGAAGGTTGTGTTGGCGAAACCCTGGGTGCCGCGGAGGCTCGTGAAGCAGCAGAAGCTGCGGCATTTGCGCCATTGGCGGATGTTTTGCACAAAATTGCGGCGGATGAAGAACGGCATGCGACGCTTGCTTGGCGTGCATTGCAATGGGCTATGCGTCTCCATGGCGATGTAGCTCGCGAGGCGGCGCGTCGAGGGTTGGCTCGGGCGGCGCTGACGTATGCGAACGATCCCCATTCGCCCGAAGGTGCGGAGATGCTGGGGGTGCTTTCCGGAAAAACCTTGGGCACATCGCGTCGACGGGTCTTGTCGATGGTCGTCGCACCGTGTGCTCGGGCATTGGGCGTTGAAATGACCGCGGTGCCGTCAGCATGAAACGGTCACGTTTTGCGTGGCTTCCTTGTGCGTTGTTGACGTTTGTCGGGAACGTTTCGACGACGCAAGCGGATTCTCCGGCGGAGCAAGAAGCCAAAGAATACATGCAAACGTGGGAGGAACGAGGGCGCGAAGCGTGCCGTGACAATGAACGAGGTTGTGCGGCGGCAGGGCATGCGCTCGATCGGGCCGCTGCGGCGTACGAAAAGGCCGGGAAGCTCGCCAAAGCCATTGCAATTCGCAAAATGATTTTGGATCCGCAATGGCATTTAGATTACACTGATTATGGCAGGTCTGCGGCATTTGCATTGGCGCGAAATCTTGCATCGATAACATTGTTTTCAGAATCGACGCAAATCATCGAGACGACGGTACGGCGATTTCCAAAAAGTGAGGATGCTCCGGACGCGTTGCTCGAAGCCATCCACTTGCATATTGGGCTGGGAGAACTCGATCGCGCGAATGAAGATTTGGAATTGTTTGCGAAAAATTATGGTGGAAAGCGACCGCTGGATGTCGCCCTGACGGCGTATGCTGTGGGTTTGGCCTATTGGAATCACGGACAATCCAAAGAATCGCTCAAAGTGCTGGAAACCTGGATGCCGCTCATGGATCGGCAAAATGTTCACGTGCGGATGGTTGCGCATGCGCTCGAGGGACGAATTCATGCCGAAGCAAAGGCATCTGCGAAAGCAATTGCAGAATATGAAATCGTTCGTTCGGGGTGGGATCGTCCAGAAGAATCGGTGAAGCAGATTCACGCGGTGGGGGGCACGGAACGTGAGCAGCAAATTCGATTGGGGCAAGTTTTGACAGCTTTGGGCGAGGCGCTGTTTTTCTTTGCGGAACAAAAGCGAACCGAAGTGGAAGCGATTCGATTTCCAGGGTATACGGGATCGGGTGATAAGGCTTCGGTGGAAACGTTTGTCAAAGCGCACGCTGGGCCATGGCTTGTGAAAAAGCGGGACGCCATGGAATCGGCGGAGCGGGAATACCAAAAGATTTTGAGCATTCAGCCGGTGCCTCCGCCGCGTTGGGTGGTGGCGGCGGCGGAACGCGTGGGTTTTCTTTGGGCGAACTTCGTTGCTGATTTTCATCGTGCGCCGACACCGAAAGAATGGAACACGGATGCGCCTTTGCCTGGGACAAACATACCCGGCAAAGAGATCAAGAAGTTATATCTCGAGCAATTGTCGTCAATGTCCGAACCACTCGGCCAGCGGAGCAAACAAGCGTTTCGGGTTTGTGTTGACTATTCTGCAAAATATCAATGGGTGGACGAACATACGGAAGCGTGCGTCAAGTGGCTGGAGAAAAACGACCGCAAGCGGTGGATTCCTCTCGAGGAATTAAAACCTTCGCCGACTTATACGACG
>JBGAOI010000026.1:0-14576 GCA_044221885.1 Polyangium sp. (in: bacteria) | reverse complement strand
TTGCGTTTGACAGGCTTGCCAGCGATCGAATCCAGCGCCAGAGGTTGGTTCACTGCCGCAACCGCGATTGCATTGGCGTTGTGTGGCAGCGCATTTTTCGACGCATCCATTGGAAGCGGGAGGTCTCGCGGGGGCCGGGGCGGGTGCGGGACGAGGCGCGACGTTGCGCCCGGGATTGGTTTGTTGTGGCGTCGAAGCTTGGGCGGCTTCGGGAGGTTCGGGCCCGGTCGAAGGCGAATCCGGCGAGCGAGGTTTGTCATTGCGAAGCCCCGGAATGGGAAACGCGAGTCCTGGGCGGGTGCCGCATTGGGCATAGGCTGCGGAAAATAGCCACACGTCGATATCGGTGCCGCGTGGTATTTCCAAATCGCACCCTCGCGCAAGGCTTTCCAAACTTCGTTTCATGGCGTCTGCGGCCATGCGCGCGGGGCCTGAGGGACGTAATGGCCGACCAGCGACGGTTTCTGTGGGCGCTGGTTCGGGGTTTTTCCCGACGCGCACGGCAAGGAATATCCCAATGGCGATGATCGTCATGAGCGCGACGCCGGCAGCAATAAACGGCGCGAGTTTTTTACCGTCGAAGCGTTGTGCGGGGGGGGTTTTGGAAGGTCCGGTGGTACCCGGAAAACTGGGTGCAAAAGGATCCCGAAGGACAGCTTCGGGCGCGGGAATCGGAGGCGTAATGGCTGGTTTTATGGGGGCGAGTTGTGGAAGTGGGGCATTTGGTGACGGGAACAATTGCGGAGCGAACGCATTGGATGTTGGTGCGGGCACGGGCGCGGGCGCCGCCGGGGGCTCGGGCGCGGGGTTTGTCTCGGCAGGAGTCGTCGCAGGCGGCGGTGGAGGTGCAAATGGTGTTGCTGTGGCGGTTGCAACGGGAGCTGGCCATTCTACGAGCGGTCGAGCTTCGCTGAGTTTGGCGACGAGTTCGTCGAGTGTGCCCAAGCGTTCGAAGTGACGAACGACCTCACGAGCGCCGTCTTGGATGCCGCGGTCCCAGGGGCCGAGGGGTTGGACGCCGAGGTTTTCGGCGAAGGCGCGTAGATCTTTGGGGCTGAAGCAGACGGCAATGCAGCGTCGGATTTCGTTGGGATCGTACGTGGGGCGTGGGGATTGTGGGTCGGACACGATCGGGAGAGTACCGCAGGCCGGTGCTTTCGTGCAAACGTTTCATTTTTGGTTGTAATCCGCTAGGATGACCGAATGACATCCGACCAGACACTGCAAGATGTACTCGAGCGCGTGGATGCGGCGCTGAGCGCCAAAAAAGGCGGAAAGCTTTTGGCCGAGATTGCGTGGCCGCGGAGCGTTGAGGAAGAGTTTTTCCGTGGTGGTGAGGATCGGCTGCCGACGGTGAAGTATGCGGTGGACCGTGACGGCATTGAAGAGCGTATTTCGCGGCTTGCGTCGGTCGAGAAGGGGCTTGTTGGGGACGAGCCGGTGATCGTGTGGCTTCGGAGCACGGTCAAATCGCATATCGATGGCAATCGGCTGATGTTGGCGGTTGGGACGCGGGGATTTCATCAATCGTCGCGAGAGATTTACGGCAGTGCGCGTTCGTCCTTTTATGGGTATCCGCTACGCAACGTCGATTTGGCGGATCACTTGTTTACACGATTAAAGACGTATGGTTGGGACGCGGCAATGGATCCGGAGATGGAGCCGATTTCAGCGAATGAATTGAAGGAACGTTTGTCTGCGCGTATTGCAGGCCGCAAACCACACATGAAGGTCGAGGTTCTCTTGGATGAGGGCATTACGGCGAAGGTGATTGCGGGGATGAGTAAAGTACGTATTCGACCGGATGCGACGTTTGCGTTGTGGGAGGCTGAAGGGCTTTATCATCACGAGATTGAGACGCACGCGTTGACGGCTCATAATGGTACCAGACAGAAAAACGCTACTTTTTTACGATCGGGCGGACCGCGTACGACACGGACGCAAGAGGGGTTGGCGATGTTTTCCGAGCTGTACAATCGGGCATTGTCGATTGACCGAATCGAGCGGTTGGCGCTTCGGGTGAAGCTTGTGGATATGGCGGAGCAGGGGGCGAGTTTTCTGGATTTGTATCGGTATCTCGTGAAGCGAGGGGCATCGAAGCGGGATGCCTATTTCGACGCGCAGCGGATTTGTCGGGGAGGTTTGGTGCAGGGCGGTGCGCCATATACGAAGGATGCGTGTTACTTGGCGGGGTTGCTCGAGGTTTATACGTTTTTATCGGCGGTGACGCGTGGTGGTTTTCGGGACGAACTCGAGCTGCTCGTGTGCGGGCGGATTCACTTGGATGATATTACGGCACTGGCGCAATTGCGTTCGATGGGGCTGCTCGAGAGACCGGCATTTTTGCCGGCGTGGCTCGAGCATTGGCGGACGTTGTTGCCGTATTTTGCGTTTACGTCATTTTTGGCGGGAATCGATATGGCGCCGGTGGAGGCGCATTATCGTGATTTGATCAAGACGGCGGAAGCGGTCAAGCCGCCTTCGTCGAAAAGCGGGTGACGTCATTGCGTCGTATCGACCGAGGAATATACGTAAGCCGACCCGGATTCTTTGTCTTTGGTGGTGTCGCCAAAGGCGCCGGCAATGGCGATGTCGCCGTCGATGGCGACTGAGCAGCCGAATTTTTGTCCGGGAATACCGTCGTTGGGTGCGTGTTTGTCTTTCTCGATCCAATGTCCGTTGACTAAGACAAACGTATAGGCGGAACCGGAAAAATCGCCACGATCGTCATCCCAGTAAGCGCCAATGGTGGCGAGATCGTTCCAAATGGCAACGGAGTAGCCAAAAGCGTCTCCAGCAGCGCCGTCTTGGGGGGCGAGTTTTTGGTCTTGGTCCCATTTGGTGCCATTGTGCATGAAAATATAAGCCGCGCCGGAATCGGCGCCATGGGCGTCGTTGCCATGGGCGCCGATGAGAGCGGTATTGTTCGACAAACTCAACGAATAACCAAAGATGTCTTGCGCGGTGGGGTCTGTCGGGACAAGGGTGGTTTCGGGGGTCCAGGTGGAGCCGTCGGTTGTGTAGGTGAAAACGACGCCGGCATTTTTGGCCGAGCCGTCATCCCAGGCGCCGACGAGGGCTGTGGTTTGAGATATCGCGACGCTCGCGCCAAAAAAGCCGGAAGCTCCGCCCGGGGTGGGAACGAGTTTGGTTTCTTCGTTCCACGACGAACCCGAGCGTTTGAAGAGATAGGCCGCGCCGGCATCCATGGCGACTTCGTCATCACCGGGCGCGCCGATGAGGATTGTATCTGCATCGATGGCGAGGGCATAACCGAATTGATCGTCGGCAGCGCCGGATTTGGGCGCGAGGGTAGCTTGGTGGGTCCATTCGGAGCCATTGTGGAAATAAACATGCACGGTACCGGTGGCAATTCCGTTTTCCGAGGCATTGGGAGCGCCGACGATGAGTGTGTCTTTGGAAATGGCGATGGCTGAACCGAACCAATCGTTGGCCTGGCCGTTTGGGGGCACGAGTTTGGATTCTTGGGACCAGGATCCGTTATCGGCTCGGACAAACGTATACGCTGAACCGGAATCTTCGCTGAGGTCGTCATCGAAGACGGCACCAATGGCTGCGGTATCGCCAGATAAACTCACTGCGACGCCAAAAGCGTCTTTGGCTGCGCCGTCTTCGGCGGCGAGTTTTAATTCTCGAGCGGGGGTGGCGATAGGTTCTTCGGTGCACCCGGCGAGGAGAAAAGCGGCGACGAATGCGCCAAGGAATGAGGAAGTTCGAGCGATGGCCATGGGTGCTCCTTTGTCGTTGGTCGGGACGATTTTCGGAGAGGATACTTGCTGCGTGGAAAAATGCGAATAGGATTCTGAGATTGTCTATGTTGTTCGCGCGATGCTTGGGTCGTTCGGGTTGGGTCGTTGTGGTGGCGATGCTTGGATTGGGGTGTACGTCGTCATCGGGTCAGCGCGACGTTTCACGTGGGTTGGTTCGTCCTGGAACGCCGGCCGAGGTTGATATTGTCAAAGCGCGGGGTCGTCACGTACCTCGTGTTTTTGCATGGGAGGCTTATGGGGCGGCGGCATTCGAGAAAGCGCGTCGAGAAAAGAAGCCGATTTTGTTGATGGGGTCAGCATCGTGGTGTCATTGGTGTCACGTGATGGATGAAACGACGTATCGAAATGAGGAAGTAGGGCGGTTGCTCGAGCGGCATTTCGTGACGATTCGTGTGGACATCGACGCGTGGCCGGATATTGCCGAGCGATATGGGGAATGGGGTTGGCCGGCGACGATTTTGTTGTCGCCGGAAGCCGAGGAAATTGGAAAGTATCGCGGATACATCGATTCCGAGCGATTTATTCCGATCCTGCGTGCGGTCGTGGACAAACCAACCGCTGGTGATTCGTCGCCCATGGTGGATGTGGGGAATCAACGGCCGTCGGTGGAGGCACTTCCATGGATAGCGGCGCATACCTTGGTGAAGATGGATGATTGGTACGATGCGGCGCAAGGGAGCTGGGGATTTCAGCAAAAAGTTCCCATTGGCGAGAATATCATCGTGGAATTGCGCCGGGCGGCTCATGGGGACAAAAAGGCGCTCGAGCGGGCGGTGTATACGTTGGAGAAGCAGCGGGTGATGATTGATCCGATATGGGGTGGGGTCTACCAATATTCGTCGGCCGCGCATTGGAATGCGCCGCATTACGAGAAGCTAATGGCGTTTCAAACTGCGAATATTGAGGCGTATGCGCGCGGGTATGCGCAGACGGGGCGTAAGGATTTTTTGGAGGATGCGCGCAAGATTTCGCGATATTTGATGACGATGTTGTCAAGTCCAGAAGGAGGATTTTATACGAGTCAAGATGCAGACGTGGGGTCGCACGATGAAGGAGGATTTTTCGTGGACGGGGATGTGTATTATCGATTGGGTGATGCTGCTCGGCGAAAGCTGGGAATGCCGCATATTGATGAGCATGTGTACGCATACGAAAATGGTTTGGCGATTGCGGCGCTTTGTATGTTGTATCAAGTGTCGGGAGAGGCGGACGTTTTGGCGAGAGCAGTGCGGGCGGGCGAGCTGATTTGGACGGGTCATGGGGGTGATGAGGGGTTGTTGCGCCACGATGCGAAGCGGGAGTCGCATGTTTGGTACTTGGTCGATTCGGCGTCGTTTGGTTTGGCGATGGTTCGACTTCATGAAGCGACGAAGGATTCGGTGTGGCGCGATCGCGCGGAACGATTGGCCGCGAGTTTGGAGGGTCGGTTGTTGGATGGCGAGACGGGGGCGCTTTGGGCGCAGACGGCGGATGCTTCGGCTGGAGGGGTCTTCGCCGAACGGCAGAGGTCGTTTGGTGGCAACGTATTGGCGGCACGGTTTTATGCGGCGGTTGGTGGGGAGTATCGGGCGAAGGCGATTCGGACCTTGGTGGGGGTTTCGACGCCGCGGGCTGTGGTGGGTCAAGGGCGCATGGTGGGAGATTATGTGCTGGCGCTTGATGAGGTGGGGATGATTACGTGGATGAAGTAGGTGTGCGTAGGTGAAGTCGAGGTGAAGTCGCACCGAGGTCTCATTTATTGTTAATGATAGCAGCATTCAAAATTTCAGTCATACATAATTGTAATATAAATTTCATAAATTTTGCTTAGAAACAATACCGAGGTTCGGATTTGTGTAACGAAGATATTGTTTGGCTGGTGACGGGTCGTCATGGAACATCGTCTAGATTTCTTCTCCAAACCCAAGGCATGCTTTGCACCCGGATGAACAACGCTATAGGCTGCCTTTCGACGAAGGAGTTTTTCCGAACTGGGCGTGATGGAAACTGACAACTCCGAAGCTCTTTCGCTGCGCGAGCCTTCGTGTCCGCTTGTTGGACGCGATCGTGAACTCGACGTTCTTGCCGACACGCTGCGTGCGACGTTGGATCGCAACGATACCCGCATCGTTACCCTTGTTGGTCCTGCTGGTATCGGGAAAACCAGGCTGATCGCTGAGTTTGTCGCAGCACATGGATCTGGGCCTGGCGGGCCCCGAGTCTTTGCAGGAAGTGCTCGAAATGCTGCGGTTTCCTTTTCGTTGTTCGCGCGTCTGTTTCGCGAGCGTTTTCATCTAGAGCGCGGCATGGATCCGGAGTTGTGCCGGGGCGTTCTGAGGCGCGAAGCGGAAGCGATTCTCGAACCTCACCGTGTCAACGATGCTGTGACGTTCATCGGACAACTTCTGGGGTTGCCTGAGGAAGAAAGTCCTCTGACGCGGGCCATGAGTGACGATCCGCATGAAGTCGAGCTTGTAAGGCGCGCGGTCGTGAAATCTTTTTTCGAGGCAGATGCACACAGAGGGCAGCTCGTGTTGATCTTTGAGGATCTTCACGAAGCGCATGAAGACGCGATGTCACTGTTGCGGTACCTCTTGGAGTACCTCACGGGGCCCATCCTTGTCGTATGCAGCGGTCGTGATGGACTTGTAGGTTGGCAAGAGGATTGGGGCCGAGTAGGCGAGCGAAGACATACCGTGCTTGACCTTGGAACGCTGGGCGATGTGGATGCAGCACTCGTTGCACGCACCATGCTTGCGCGATACTCACCAAGTTCAACCGTTCCTGACGCTCTCGTGTCAACTGCGTGCGCTTTTGCTCAGGGCAATCCTGGCCTGATTGCGCAGATGGTCGATATTTACAAAACAGAAGGCGTAATTGAAGAGCTCGTAGGTTCGGCGGGGAAAATAGAGTTTGTCCTGCACGTCGAACGACTCGAGAAAGCGCAGCTTCCAGCAACTGTAGATGACGCGATTGCCGCTCGAATTTCTTCCCTCGACGACGAAGAACGCACGCTGCTCGAGCACGCGGCGTCGATGGGGGGGACGTTCTGGAGTGGGGCTCTTGTAGCGCTTGCGCGCATTGGACTCGAAGCTCCGGACCTCTGGATCGATGAAGCTTCGGGCGATGTCGCTCGTATAGAGACCTTACTTTCAGGGCTTGCGAAGTATCGTTGGATCGAGCGGCGAGCCGGCACGATTTTCCCTGGATCCGTCGAGTACGCGTGGGTGCGAACGGAAGAGCGCGAAGCGATTGCGCTCAACATCGGTGCAGATGTGCGCATGCGATACAACGGTGCGATCGCCGATTGGATGGAGCATCAGCCTGGGGTTCGAACAAACGAGGAGCGGATAGCCTCGTTGGCACGGCATCGCGAGCAAGCGGGCGAGGCGATACAAGCGGGCCTAGCGTATTTGGAGGCAGCTGCTGTGGCTCGACGTCGGTACGCCAATGGGCGGGCATGCGAGTACTTTCAACGAGGTCTCGAGCTGCTTGGGGATACGCATGATGGCGCACGTATTGACGCGTTGCATGCGTACGGAGATGTCCTTCAATCGATGGGATACGTAGATGATGCGATGGCGGCATTTCGTGGAATGTTGACCCTCGCGTATCGCCTGGACATGAAGTCGAAGGGAGGAGCAGCACACAATCGTATTGGTCGGCTGTTCCGCGAGATGGGTACACTCGACGAGGGGGAACGTCATCTAGGTACGGCATTGGCTCTGTTTGAAGCGGCTGGCGATCAACGAGGAGTAGCATCGACCATTGACGATCTTGGAAAGATCGCTTGGCTCAAGGGTGAATACTCACAGGCGCTTACGATGTTCGGGGATGGTCTGGCTAGACGAAGGAAGGTTGGCGACCGGCGGTCGATCGCGCTGTCTCTCAACAACATCGGTTTGGCGCTACAGGATTCTGGACAGTTCCGAGATGCCCTTGAAGCGTTCGAGCAATCACTACAGTTGCGACGTGACGTCGGTGATCTCGTCGGAGTCGTCACCACGTTGAACAATCTGGGTACGATTGCAGAAGAACGGCGCAACTATCAGCGGGCACTGACGTTGTTCGAAGAGGCTCTCAACGTTGCGCAACAAATCGGGGATCGTAACAAGATCGCGCTTGTGTTGACGAACATCGGTACGACCTACTATCGAAGTGGCGAGCCTGAAAAAGCGATTGGCGTCCTCATGCGTGCAGAGGGCCTTTGTGACGAGCTCGGGGATCGGTTGAAGCTTGCTGAAACGTTACGAGCTTTGGGCAAGGCATACTTGATGCAGAGTGATCTCGACAAAGCGCGCGAATGCATAGGTCGAGCGGTTGATTTGTTCGCTTCAGTTCGCAGCAAGGTGCATCTTGCTGCCGCATTACGCACGCTTGGGGAAATCACTGCCGCTGGTGGCTGGGGGACTGCACATACTACGAGTGCACGAGAATACTTTGATCGCGCCGTCGCTATCTTCGAGCAAAGCGGAAACGATATTGAATTGGCGCGGACGTTTAAAACTTATGCACGGTTTCTTCAGCGCAACCCAGATCTATCAACGGATGTAGATGCCCAGCGTGAGGCGACCGAGATGGAGGCGCGTGCTGATACGATCTTCAAACGGCTCGAACACACGAGCTCCAATAAGCCTGAAACTCCGCCACCTCCAAAATAACGTGGAGACGATTGGCGCTCTCCATCCCTGCATCGCGCAAGGTCCTCGCACGCAGACGTTGCAATGCGATTTTGTTGTCGCGCGAAGAACGCTGCGGTTATGGTTCCCTAAACGTTGCCACATTGACGTTGTGAAACACGCGCATGGCATAGGTGCCTGCGGGAAAAACGACGAGTCTGTTCCCTGAGCGCCATTCATCGCGGGCTTTTCGGTAAGCCGAGCGAAAATCGCGCAAGGCTTGTTTTGCTTTCTTGAGCGCGTCGGCATTGCCTCGCCCAACGGCAAACGAGGGATTGCGCTGTTTTCGAGGCTCATGGCTCGTAGCGCGACTGTCCGGACGAACCTTGAGCACTTGTTTGATGCCAAGAAATTTGTATGGCGGCATCTCTGTATGTGCGGCGGATTCGAGTTTGGCAAGTTCGAGCTTGATATCTTGAATGAAGGCCGCAGCATCCTCTTTAGCGATGGATGGGGGCAGTGTCACGTCGATGGACGCGTGCTTTTGCCATTTAATATTTTTGGGACTGAAGGCTCTTTTGGGACGTTTGGCATGGATACGCTTGTTGCCGATATCGTCAATGTGAGTTTTTACGCCAGGCCATTCATAGGCATGTCGTACGAGGCCGGCTTGAACCGGGTTCGCGAGCGTATAGGCGATTTTTTCTACGATCGCTTGGCGAGTGCACAAGTGGACGACGCTTGTTTGAGAACGATTCCAAACTGCACCCTCCCAGCGCCGAATGAATTGAACGCCGCGTGCGACGAGACCATGAAATGTGGCGAAGAATCGAGGCAGGTTTCCGTGTGGATCTGAAACCACGTAATGAACATGTGTTGACATGGCGCAAAATGCATGCAATTCGATCTTATGGATCTCAGCCGCTAGGGCGAACGAATATCGAATAAATTCGTTCATCTTGATGTCGGGCCGCAGGAGGCATCGACGTTGCTCGACGCGTCGTGTAATGAGGTAGGTGTTCCCAGGGTGAATGCTTCGTGCTTGGCTCATAATGCGGCCCCGGTGTGCTATTCTTATGCCAAGCACGCAGAGCCATCAAAACAAGGTGTTTCCTGTTGCCACGGGGTGGCGACCGCCATGGCGGAGGGTGGCGGCCGCCAGGTGTCCGCCAGGCAATGATGTTGTTTATGTTGCTTAATTCGAACCGGCGGGAGCGTTGCAGCGCTCTGTGTTTTATTTTACAAAAGCACAACCGAGGTCGCGAGTTGCGTAATTTTAAAAACAAATAATTATAACAATTTGGCGTGGAATTATCATCAAAATGCTCATGCTGAGGTAGAGTGCGGTGAAAAATACCGGATCGCGAGTGTCTCCCATGTGCCGGCTCGGGATTGCTTTTGACGATGTGGAATTCGGTAATGAACGAGTCAACGACAAAGGGCTAGTTGTAAGGAGTTCAGGCCCTCATCAATGCACGTTTTGATTTCAAGAAAAAGTTGGCAAGATGGCTGCAATAAAATCGCGAACAAAACACGATAATTGAGTGGGCGCTCCGTAGCGTTTTTGTGGGAACTGCCCGCAGTCGGATACCAATTTGAGCAAGTATGGGATGAGCGTACGATATTGACCAAGACCTCGAGCGAGTACGGGCGTTGTATAAGCAACATAGTCGTGTTGGTACGACCATGGGCGACAGATTCACCTCATGCGTGTTACCTCGGAAGCATGTCGAATTCAGAGACTCCATTGGTGCCGCGACGGGTGAGCGATTCCATCACGACAATGACCGAGTACGTCCTCCCGACGCACGCCAACGCGCTGGGAACTGTATTTGGCGGACAAATCCTGGCATGGATCGACTTGTGCGCTGCGATCTGTGCACAACGTCATGCCGGCCGTTTGGCCGTCACTGCCGAGTTTGACGACGTGATGTTTCAGGCACCCATAGCTGTGGGGCAAGTCGTCCTTCTTTCGGCACGAGTAACCGCCGCATTTCGAACCTCGGTCGAGATTCAGGTCGATGTCCAGGGTGAAGATGCGCAGAGTGGCCGACGTTGGTCTTGTGCGTCAGCCTTCGTGACGTTTGTCGCAATAGAAATCGTTGGAGGTCAAAGAAAACCAGCGATCATACCGCCCTTGGTATTGGAGACCGACGAGGAGCGACGACTTCACGTTGAGGCAACTGAACGCCGAGCACAACGTTTGTCACGACGAAACCGTTCTTCGTAACAGTTCCTCTGTATCCAAGCTGCGACGTTATTGAAACGCTTGGGGTGAGTAACGGGGCTTGAACCCGCGACAACTGGAGCCACAATCCAGTGCTCTACCAACTGAGCTATACCCACCATGATGTTACCCGTTTGGGTGCATCGGGCCGCGCACTATACACGGATTCTTGATGGGTGCAACTATTTGATACGCTAGACGTTGTGCCAGCGTGCTGCCGCGGCATTTCGCGCCTTTGATAACTCGTCTTCGTGGCGAAATGACATGGGTGCAAATGACAACGGTGGCGAATCGGCTGACGCCGTGGCCAACGAGGCATGAAGTACAGAGCTCAACGAGCTTGACAAGGCCGTCAGGTCGTATCCACCTTCCAGGAAAAACCCGATTCGGCCGTGCGCGTGTCGCAAGGCAACCTCTGTGACGGCAGTCGCCATGATGGCGTAACCCTCGTCCGTCACGCACATCTCTGCCAAAGGATCACGCCTGTGCGCATCGAAACCTGCGGAAACAAGAACAAGTTCCGGGGCAAACTCATCGAGGATCGGTGTCACGATGCGCCGGAATGCCTCGGTGTAGACAGCGTCGCCCGCGCCCGCCGACAGAGGCACATTGACCGAGTGTCCTTGCGCATCGTGGCCACCCGTTTCGTGCACCGAGCCGGTCCCTGGGTAGAACGGAAACTGATGTAGAGACATGTACACAATGTGCGGATCCGACCAAAAAATGTCCTGGGTTCCGTTGCCGTGATGCACGTCCCAGTCGATGATGGCCACCCGCGAGATTCCCTTCGCAACAGCATGCGCTGCTGCCACGGCTACGTTGTTGAACAAGCAAAAACCCATCCCACGGTTGCGTGTTGCATGGTGGCCAGGGGGACGCAGCAACGCCAAACCCGCGCGCGGTTGCGGCTTAGCGCCATCTTTTGGCGCGGACGTCGGTTCTTGAAGTAACGCTTCGACCAGCGCGATGGACGCACCCGCCGCTCGACGTGCTGCGGCTACGGACGATGGTGACAGGTATGTGTCTGGGTCGAGCGACGCGTAGTGTCCAGCAAGAGGTGCCAGCGATTCGATGTACGAGAGATCGTGTACCCGGGACAGTTCTTCGTCCGTCGCGTCTCGGCTTTGCACCTGATGCGTATGCATGCCTTCCGCAATGCAACGTTCCAGCGCGCTGCGTGCGGCTTGAAGACGTTCAGGGCGCTCGGGGTGGTAGCCTCGCGGCCGATGTTCGTCGAACAGAGCGTCATCGACGACGTGCAACGGCGGGGCATGCTTGGTTGCGCTCATGAAGGTTGCTTCGACGGGACGATCCCGTTGCGGGGCCGATGGTACCGTTTCGCCGCCTTCTTTCGCAAAGAAAGCCTCACGGCTCGACGAAAATGGCGCCTTTCATGCCCGCGATTGCATGAGCCGTGCAGTAATACGGTACCTCGCCACTGTTGTTCAGTTTGAACGTTGCCGTCATTCCTGAGTTTGTCAGGGTGATCGGACTTGTTGGATCGGGAGTGGGCACTCCACCAGCCACGGTTCCTCCCTCGAGGGGGTGCAAGGCAAAGTTGCCTTCGAACGTTACGCTCGTTCCTGCCTTCACCCGGATGCATGGTGGCGAGTAAGACAAACCTGAAAACTGAACCGTGGTTGCTGCCATACCCGTTAAGTCATCAGCTGTTGCTTGCTCACAACCGTTCAGTCCCGCGTTGCTACCACCGCTTCCACCGCCACCACCCATCCCGGAGCTGCTCGTGCTGCTCGTACTGCTCGTGCTGCTCGTGCTGCTCGTGCTGGTGCTTGAACTCGCCATTCCGCCCATCCCGGCCATGCCGCCCATTCCACCAGCTCCACCGACCTCGCTTCCGCTGCTCGATGATGATGAGCTTGATGAGCTGCTGCTCGAGCTTGTCATGCCAGGTTTTTCTTCGACATCACCACAGGCGGCAAACGCCATGCTCGAAAACGTCGCGCCAAGAAACATCAAGGTCACCTTGTTCATCGCTCTCTCCTCACTTGATGCTTGGACAAACCAAGCCGTGAAACCTGATGCCCGCAAAGCAAGTGTTGCGACCCGAGCGTATCACCGTGTCTTGGGGGCGCATCTTTCAGCATTACACGTTGTTTTGGGTTCGTACGTTCATCCGCTCGTCATGACTTCCGTGTTGCCATATGCGGTTCTACGATGAACATGCTGTGCCGCTTCTCGCATCTGCACCTGATGTTAGGTACGTAGGCCTTGTTCCAGGTCCAAGGTTTCGAGCACTGACGATCGCTTCTGGAGGCATCGGTCTTTCTGGTCTTGGTTTCGCGCTGGGTCCACATGATGTGCTGGGGTCGCTGACGTCGAGCATTGTGTCTGGCAGCGTTGCTGCGATTGCAGGCATTGTTTTTACGGTAGGTGTCGCGCGGAAATGGTTGCGGCTCAAAGCACCTCTGGGAGCGCGCGAAGTGCACATGGCCATCGTCCCGTGGGGGGTCATTGTCGACATTCGTTCAGAACCTCGAATCCTGCGTTGGCCAGCGGTGCGCAGCATCGAAGTAGGCGTCGAGCACACGCTCGAAGGAGGCACTCCGTCGATTGTGTCCAGTGTCGTCACGGTTCGCACCGATCGTGAAGCGTTTTCAGGTTTCGCTCATGGTGCAGTTGGTCTCGAAACACTCATGGCAAACATCCGCGCGTACGCTGATGAGGCCTCACGGCACATCAGTCTTGACCTCGGTGGGAGCGAAACGCGTGATGAAGATGCAGCCACACACCCACTCGCCAAAGTCGTGTTGCAACGCGCCGTTGACTTATGCTCCACCGGGCGTGGCGCGGCCGAACTTGGCCTGCCGCCACGTGGGTATCGTCTTGTTGCAGCCTCTAGGAGCGGTCCTGAAACGGTTGCGTTGCTCGGTCGCGTGCTCGACGGTGACGTGTTGAATGAAGCGGACCCACGACCTCTTGCATCCTTCGTCGTTGGACTTCTCGGTTCGCAAGAACTTGCGCCGCATCTCGTTCGTCTCGTCAACCGTCCTCACCCGTTTGTCGCAGCTACGGCAAGAGCTGCCGCGTTACGAATCGGTGTCCCACCGGCAAAAACCGGATCACTCGAAGAGCTGGCAGAGTTCTTGGTTGACGACGATCGCTACCTTCTTGAAATGTTCGCCGGGGGCGCATGTGTTGGTTGAAGTTGGAAGCCACCTCGACGAGCCACTTGTTGCCGTTTTGAAGCGAACAAAATCCTGACCACGGTTCTTGATAGCACCGTGGTGAAAGGTCAAAATCCGTCCGAAATCTTACACAAAATCCTGACCACGGTTCTTGTCGAGACGGTTCTTGTTGCGCCCCATCAACGGAAAAAATCCTGACCACGGTTCGTTCTCGATTCGCATTCGAACCCGACCACGGCGGACTTTGCAACTCACAGACTTGCGACTGTAGTCCGTTGCCTGCTAGCACTCCACACGGAGCAACCTTGGTGCGCAAAGCAGTTGCGACTTGCATCGCGGCCATCTTGACACTCGTCACCCTCGGGTGTGCCGATCGAAACGCCCGCACCTTGCCTACGCCCGTCGATCCTTCTTTGCCCGATGCCGCTCCCTCGGTGTTTGTCTCGGCTTCACTCCCCGACGCCGCTCCCGAGCAGCCCCCCGTAGACCGTTTGTCCCAGAAACCAGAAGCTTCGCGTGCGCAGTGGATGCAAGCTGTTCGTCTCGAACGTTGGGACGATGCTCACACCTTGCTCGACGCCTTGCCCGAACCCGAGCGCGCTCGTTCCGAAATTCGCTACCTCCGAGGTCGCGTCGCGTTCGAACGTGGGGATGCCGCACTTGCCGTCGAATGCTTCACCGGGCTCGACAAAGAACTCCCCCTCTTGACGGACGACATCCTCCGTCGTCGTGCCGAAGCAGCCGCCATTGCCGGCCCGTACACCGAAGCTGCCGCGTTCTTCCGAGCCTCCTCGCAACCGGCTGACTTGTACCG
>JBGAOI010000269.1:0-9128 GCA_044221885.1 Polyangium sp. (in: bacteria) | reverse complement strand
AATGCAATCCCGCCAGCGTCCAAGAAATCGCTCGATACTTTCGCTCTTTCGTCGCCTCGAATCGCTGCGCGGCTTCTTCAATGACCCGCGCGACCATGTAGGCGAAGCCAATCGAAGGCAAAAGCAAATTGCGCGGATCCGGGAAACTCGTCGTTACGATGACTTGACCCGCAATCATCGTGAGAATGAAAAAGCGCAGCGGCCTATCGGTCCTGAGCCATTTCCACGCAAGCGCCCAGAATCCCAACGTCAAAAGGCCAAGCGCCACGGCCGCCGCCGGATAATCACGCACCGGCGTGCTCGACAGAACGTGCAAAGGTACGCCCGTTGCCAGAATCACCGCATGGTAAAACCCGGAGCGGAAAAAATTGGACGCCCAAAGGCCCGGATTTTTCCCCGGATTCAAGTAATAAACCGTGTTCGCGCCATGCCCGAGCACCACGAAATACACGTACAAAAATGCCAGGCTGATCGCTCCGAGGGCCGCAAAAAAACCAACAAATGGACGAATCCGTGCGATCATCGATTGTCCAGGTTTTTCAGGAAACACCACCACGTGCGCCGCAACAAAGAGCGGCACGACGAGCCCGGATTCCTTGGACAAAAGCGCGCCGACGTATGCGAGCAGCGACCACAGAGCAAACTTGGAAGAACCTTCTTCACGAAAACGTAAAAACAGAAGAAGCGCGGCCATCACGAAAATGCCGCCAATCGTTTCATTACGATTCGCGATCCACACGATGTTGAGCGCGTGCGCATCGTCGAGCGCGTAAATGGCCACAGCAAGCGCCAACGGAATGGCTCGAGTCAAGTAACGGGCCAGAATCCGATAGACGAGGAAAACATTCAGCGCGTAAAACGCAATGCTGATGAGATGCGCAATCGCCGTGTTATGCCCAAATGCACGATATTCAAGCCAATGCGTGATCGATGGAATCGGACGCCAAAAATTGATCCGAACATCGAGGTCGGTCCACCAAGGCGCAAGCCCATACGCCTTGAACGCTTTGACTTCTTCCGTCGATCGAATCAACCCAAATAAGTTGATCTGCTCATTGAAGATATCCGGCAATTGATCGAGCGCCAAGCGGTGCAGCCAATCGTCGGCAAAAAAGCCGCAACGAATGGACGGTACGTAAAACAGCGCCGTAAACAAAATAATGAGTCCCACGACGCGCTGAATGGACCAGGCCGCCGTCGAATCCTTGTTCTGCTTTTCCATCGTCACGAAGCCGCCTCGCGAAACATGGCATGTCGCCCAAGCACTCGACGCTCCCAAATCGTCGCAATGACCGCAACGAAGGAAAACCCGAAGATGCGCGCCAGAAAATAGATGTCGAATCGATCGAACACAATCGCCAGAGCAAACAAGTCCATGTGCAGCGCATTGCCACAATATGCCCAAAGCCGCATCGGCGCCCGGTGCGTCTCGACATACTCCCGCGCAAACGCCTCGTCTGCCGGCTCAGCCGCAATTTTCGCTCCCCGCGGACTGAGTTTTTCCAATAAACCTTGCCGATTTCCAAGCTGCCACACGAACACCGTCATGAGCACTTTTTTGAAAAGCGACCCGCTTTCTCGCACCTTCTGAAGCGTCGCTTCCGCACGCGCCCGATCCCCACCTTGATGTTTTCCCCCCGTCAAAAATCGCAAAAAAAGTGCGCAATGAAAGTCGTACAGCATCAAATGTTGCGCCCACGCGGAATGCGCCGCAAGACCCAATGCCGCCGCAATCCACGGATGCCCCGAGGTTTGTCCAAGATGATACACCGCGGCAATCGTCGTCGACACGTTGACGAAATAATCTGCCGCACCATCGATCGCATGCCCAGTCTCCGACGAACTCTTCTTCACCCGGGCAATCATTCCATCCACGCCATCGAGGATCGCCGACGCAAACATCAATCCCGCCGCAACGTAGCGCTGCGTCGACGTACCAAACGCGATCAAGTACGCCGCGACAAGCCCCGCACACAACGACAAAAACGTGATCTGATTCGGCGTGATCGACGTGTGTACGAGCGGCCGCGTGAGCCACAACTGCAGCGTACGGTGGATGTAGAAGTTGACGGGATCTTCCACATCGCGAGACTTGATCACATCACTTTTGCTTAGTTTCATGGGCGTCGCGAAAGTTCGAACAGGCGTCGGGTTCGTTCGTGCGGCTTCCCTTTGACACGAAAAATGCCGAAATGAAACCCCTCCAAAAAACAATTTTGACTGTGAATCCAATTCACGCCCATCGTGAGAGTGCGAAACGTGGGTTGCAGGCACGACCCAACCTCGCTATCAACCGGCTGACATGAGCCATGGCCGCCTTATCGACAATCTGCTAGCCTCGCCGCTCTGCGCAAAAATCGGCCTTGATCATGAATGAAAATCCGCCTCCCAAGTTCTTCGTCAACCTCTCCAAGCTTCAAGCGCGCCGCCCCTATCTCATCTTGCTCATCGCGCTCTTGACCCTCATCCCCGCGACATTTTTCTCCTTGCGCCTCGGTTTCAAGCCCGATTTTGCCGAACTCTTGCCCGACCACAAAGACAGCGTCATCGAGATGCGTCGTGTGCGAGAACGACTTCCCGGCATCACGTCGCTCACCGTCACAGCCGAGATCGCGGATGGGAAAAACGAAGCCGCCCTCGTGAAATTCGTCGATACGCTCGTCCCCAAATTGGAAGCACTCGGACAACCTTGGGTCGAACGCGTCGAATGGGGATCGCAAGATACCAAGGCTTTTTTCGATAAAAACAAACTGCTCTTTGCGAAACTCGAAGATCTGCAAAAAGCTCGAGATGAAGTCGTCGAGCGCTACGAATACGAGGTGCAAAAGCAGGCCGACATGCTGCTCGACGACTCCGATCCGCCTCCACCCATCACGGCGCAATCGATTCGTGACCGTTTGGCCGGTAAATCCGCGACGAATGGCGAAAAGAAAGAAGAAGCCAAACCGGATCCCGCAAAAACGCAGCATTCGAACGGGTATTACATGAGTGCCGATGGCAAGTTTGCCGTCATCGTTGCCCGAACGAGTTTGTCGACCAAAAAAGATCGCCTGGAATTCATCGATAAAGTTAAAAAAACCGTCGCAGAAGTCGATCCTACCAAAATCGACCCCACGATGCAAATCGGCTACACCGGAGACCTCGTCATCAGCGGCGAAGAATATGACGCCATTGTGGCGGATCTCAATGAAGTCGGTGTTGCGGGCGTCCTTGGTGTGCTCATTCCGGTGCTCTTGTTTTTCCTGCGTATTCGCACCGTCCTCGTCATGGCCGGAAGTTTGCTCATTGGACTTCTGTGGACGTTTGGCCTGACGTACTTTACCATTGGCTACTTCAATACCGCCACGGGGTTTCTCACGACAATCATCGCGGGAAATAGCATCAATTACGGCATCATGTACATGGCACGGTACATCGAGGCGCGCCGTGACGAAGGACGCGATGTCGAAGCGTCCATTCTCGCCGGACATTCCACATGGCTCCCCACGCTTTCTTCGTCGGCCACGGCCATGGTTGCTTACGGCGCGCTGATTCTCACAGATTTTCGCGGCTTCAAGCATTTCGGCATCATTGGTGGCTACGGCATGATCATCTGCTGGATCGCCACGTATCTCTTTGCTCCGCCCCTGCTTGCCGCATCGGAAAAAATTCTTCCGGCATATTACCCATCCAAAGAAAAATCCAAAATTCGCGGGTATTATGGCGTTCTTTTTGCCAAACTCGCTTTTGGAGCCCCCCGACTGCTCGGGACCTTGGGCGCGCTCGCGGGACTCGTGTCCGTGTTTTTCACGTATCGCTATCTGACCAGCGATCCGATGGAATACGACATGCGCAACGTGCGTAATGAAATCCGCAACAAAAGCGCGGCCGTGGCCCTGTCGCAACGAGCAAGCCCCATCGTCGGACGTTTGTCGCAAGATGGCATGGCCATCATGACCGACCGGCTCGACCAAGTTCCCATGCTGGAATCCGAGCTGCAAAAGCGTTATGATGCGGCACCGGAAAAACAAAAACCATTCGAAAAGATCGTCACGATCCAATCTTTGATTCCAACCGAGCAAGACGCCAAAATACCCCTCATCGAGGACATTCGGCGCGTGGTGCTCAAAGCCAAAAAGCGCGGATTCATTCCGGAAAAGGATTGGGTCGATATGGCCCCGTACATTCCGGAAGGCGACGTCAAAACCATCGGAATTAGCGACTTGCCAAAAAAAGTCGCACGTTCGTTCACCGAAAAAGACGGAACCCGCGGGCGCATTGTCTACATCGTCCCGAAAAGCGGCGAAAGCGTCTGGGATGCACATTACCTCATTCGCTGGGCCGACAGTTTTCGTAAAACCACATTGCCCACGGGCGAAGAAATCAAAGGCTCCGGCCGCGCCGTCATTTATGCCGACATGATCCAAGCCATCGTCGAAGATGCGCCCAAACCCGTCTTCGTCGCCGTCTTGGGCGTCATTCTCGTCATTCTCATCGCCTTCCGCGGCAGCCCCAAAGCCCTCGGCGTCTTCATTCCGTGGCTCTTCGGCGTGTCGATGCTGGTCGCTTACCTCTACCTGCGCAACATCAAGCTGAATTTCCTGAATTTCATCGTTCTGCCCATTACCTTCGGAATCGGTGCAGACTACTCGCACAACCTAATGCAAAGGTACGTCGAGGAAAAAGGCAAAAACCTCGAACGAGTTTTCGTCGAAACGGGCGGAGCCCTCGTTTTGTGCTCCTTGACAACTTCCATTGGGTACGTGGCCCTCATGTTCTCCATCAACAAAGGCATTGCGAGTTTCGGAGTCGCCGCAGCAATGGGCGAACTCACCTGCCTCTTGTCATCCGTGCTGATTCTACCGGCGCTGCTCGTTTTGATGAACAAACGCAACGCGGCCAAAGAAAAAGCCGTCCTTCCATCCGAAACCGATAGCAACGCCTAACCTGCTCCACAACGCCCCATGCGCATCGTTTATCTTGCTCCGAACATCCCCGTCCCCGGAACACACGGCGGATCGACCCACGTCACCCACGTGTACCGCGAACTCGCCAAACGTCACGATGTTCTCTTGTATTGTCGGATTGGTTCTACCGAGCCAAACGTACTTGCTCGAGGGCTCGCGGTTCATCCCATTCTGCAAAAGGCGCTGCTCCCTTTCTCGTACGCCCGCGTCCACGGCGCCATCAAGCAATTTCGACCCGATGTCATTTATGAGCGATACTCCGCCTTCGGCCTCGGCCCCTGGCTGGGGCAATCACTGGGCATTCCAAGCGTCCTCATGACGCTCGATCGCGACGCCAGTGACCGCTCTTTTCGGCAATCCGCACGGATCGTCGCCACAAGCAACGAATTCATTCCGGAGGAATATCGCGACAAACTTCGCATCGTCCATTGGGGTGTCGATATCGATCATTTGTCCGGCCAATCTCCAGACCCAATTCGTCGACAATATGCTCCGAGTGGCGAACGTATCGTCTTGTACACCGGCAGCTTTCCCGATTGGCACGGCACGGACATTCTCGTTTCCGTCGCCAAACAGTGGTCAGGGCCTCCTGTCGTATTCGTCCTCGTCGGCGATGGCCAAGACAAACGTTCGGTAGAAAAGCTTGCTGAATCAGCCGGCGTCACCAATCGGGTCAAATTCGCGGGCCGAATCCCCCACGACAAGATCGGCGCGTATATCGAAGCCGCAGACGTTTGCATTGCTCCTTACGCCCCATCCAAACATCCCATCTTCCGCGTGCATGGAATGAATCGCGACCCGATCAAGGTTCTGGAATACATGGCGCTCGAGAAGGTAGCCATCACGATCGACACCCCACGGATGCGCGAGCTATTTTGTGCTGACGAAAACATTTTGCTCTATCCGGCCGAAGACGCCAATACGTTAAATAAATTACTTCGCAACGTCCTCGAGGACCGTGAATTGTGTCAACGTGTGGCAAAGGCGGGGGGCGCTCTTGTCCGGGCGCGTTATACGTGGGCGCATCATGCGTCAGAGCTTGAAGCGGTTTTTTCCGAGGCTTTGAGCGAAAGAGCAACCAGTGAGAGTAGAAAATGACGTCACTGTGGTAGAAAAAATTTCGTGTCGGCGATGAAAATTTTCTTGCACTTCTTGTCACCGTCCTGTAACATATCGTTAGTTGACTTGACACGAACTGTCACGAGTGAGATTGGAGGCCGACGATGCGAGGACGAGTAAATCAGGTTCTGAAGTTCATGGGACTCGCGTTGGCCGTCGTGTTCCTTGGACCAGGCGTGCAGTTGACACCTTCGCAGGACAACTGAATCTGGTACGATGTGAGCCCATCGGGGGCTCACACCTATGCCGCACGTCGCCCACCCCACCCGCTTCGTTTTCCTCACCACCTTTGTTCTCCTTTGCAGCGCCTGCCAAATCATTGGCGGTCTCGACGACTTGCATCTCGCGCAAGAGTCGGGCGCTGGAAGTGCAGGCGGCGCCGGAGGAGCTGGCAATGCTTCAACGACGTCCAGTTCTACGGGCGCAGGCGGCGATCCGCCGATATCTGCGATTTGGAGCAAGGGCTTCGGCGATGCCACAAGTCAATCCGTCACGGATGTAGCCGTCGACAGCCAAAGAAACATATTTCTCGTCGGCGCTTTTCTTGGAACCCTCGCCTTCGATCCGAACCAACCGCTGACATCTGCGGGCGATTACGACGCTTTTCTCGCCAAACTCGATCCCGATGGCAATCACCTCTGGAGCCTTAGGTTTGGCGGGACAGGTCCTGATCGCATTGAATCTCTGAGCCTCACTTCCACAGATGATCCCGTCGTCGGAGGTTCGTATGGCGCCGCTTTCGCGATTGGAATGACCAACTTCGCCTTCAATGGCGGAACGGATGCATTTGTCGCTCGTTTTTCCGGCAAAGATGGCACTCTCGATTGGCGGCAACGATTCGGCGACACTCAAGATTCACGTTGTGCCGGCATTTCCGTGGCGCTCGCTTCCGATCAGGTCACATGTTTTGGCGAATTCTCGGGCGTCGTGAATTTGGGCGCTTCGAGCCTCACGAGCACCGGTTCGAGCGACCTTTTGGTCGTTCAATACTCGTCAACGGGATCATTTGTGACCGCAGCGCGAGCGGGCGATACCTCTCCACAAATTGCGAAAAGCGTCGCAGTTACGCCCGCTGGGATCATATATGGCGCCGCCCGCTTTGACGGCGTCGTCGAATGGGGCCCCGTGACGAGCGCCGGAGGCGGCGACGTTTTTCTTGGAAGACTGCTCGAAAAAGCGCCCATACCATGGGCTTTGCGCATGGGCGATACCAATACGCAACAACCGAATGGCATGAGCCTCGTCGGAGCCAATGGCGGCGTTGCTTTGGTCGGGCAGTTCGAAGGTGCCGCTGATTTTGGCGGAAAAGCCATATCGAGCAAAGGATTGTTCGATGCTTTCGTTACGCGTGTCGATGCAACCGGCAAAGTATTATGGATTCGCACGATTGGCGACGGCGATCCGATGGCCATCGTCGATGATCAATATGCCGCAGACGTTGCCGCCATGGACGACGGCACTTTATTCGTCACGGGATACGCTGCGGGTACGGTGAATTTTGGCGACGGAATTGCGTCAGGTTCAGGCGACACGGACTTTTACATCATGCGTTTGGATCCAATGGGACAAACCATGTGGCATCTGCGTAGTGGTGGAACGAATTCGCAATTTGGGCGCGCGATTGCGTTGAGCGGTACGGATGAAATCGTCGTCGTGGGGGATTTTCGCAATGAGCTCAACCTTGGAAATAACGTGCTCATGAGCGCCGGAAGCAATGACGTTTTTGTCGCCAAATACAAGCGGTGACGTTGCGGCATCTCGCCACGAACGTTGAATTGCGCCATCATGCTCGGCATGAACAAGCCGGCCCATGACGTATTCATTTCGCTCGTTCTCGTGGGGTTGACCTCGTGCACATCGGGCTGCGGCTCCGATCCCGTCGACAAACCTCCCCCCGCACAAACGGGCACGCGCGAAGAACTCGCCGATGAAGCATCGCTGGCCCAAATGGTCGATCCGCTTCGTGCGCCTCTATTTGGCAATGGGCGGTATGTCCAAGTCGGTAGTTTCGATCGAGAAACAGGCGCGCCGTCCCCCGCCGGATTCGTGGATCGCGGCAATCGTGACATGAACCAATTTGCATGTCGGGGCGTGACCGCATCCGTGAGCGACGCGCAAGTCGTGCCTCCATTGTACGACATCGAAGTTTGTCCAGAGAACTATGTCCAAGGAGTCGCTTTGGCACGTATCGAAGGCTCAGGGCGTTTGACGAGGTTATGGATGACGGCGAGTTCCTTGCGGCACGGCGCGATTGCCAATGACGAAATCTTTCGAATTTGGGTGGATGACGATCCCAATCCAATTGTCGAAGAACCACTTGCCGCCATCATCGATGGTTCGGCGGGCGAGATGTTTGCCCCTCCGTTTGGTGATGGTCCGGGAGATCACGTGGCGTGGTATTACCCCGTCGTGTTTGGCAAGAAAATCATCGTTGGTCTGGACAATCTTGGACCGCTCGAGTATTATTACGATCAGATCGACGTCGTGCTCGATCCGGAAACCACGGATCGCCAGGCCTCTTCGACGCGTCTCGATCTCCGCGACCAGGTCATCTCCGTCCTGCAATCGACAGTCGATTTCGGTCAACGACATCCGCTGCTCGTGGATGCGATGCCGGTGTCGTTGATGCCTGGACAAACGTCGACGGTTGTCGATCTGAAAGGTCCCGCAACGATTGCGACCCTGCGCATCGACATCGCTAAAATCGCCCTGAACACGCTTCAAAACATCGATTGGCAATTGACCTGGGACGACGACGCGACGCCAGCGCAAAACTTACCCTTGTCGGATCTTTTCGTCGCCGCGCTGGAGAATCCAGAAAATGGCAGTGCAAGCCTGGGGTTTGCCGGATTCGAATCTGGCGACCGTGTGCAGCTCGAATTGCGATTGCCCATGCCTTTCGCCAAGAACGCGAAGGTGGTCTTGACAAACAGTAATGCGGATCCCGTAGAGTTTGCCTTGACGATGCGCGGCGAACTTGCTGTTCCGAGTGAAACGTTTGGGCGTCTGTACGTCGAAAGAAACATCACACAAGCCCCTGCGCCAGGAAAAACCCATCCATTG
>JBGAOI010000268.1:0-9130 GCA_044221885.1 Polyangium sp. (in: bacteria) | reverse complement strand
GGTATCGTCGATGCGCGCCTTGAACTCGCTGCGGGAGAAGTACGGTTGACCGAGGGACAACGATCGACAACGTTGATCTCGGGCGTCGCGTTGCCTCAAGGGGCCGAAGTTTCGACAGGTGGCGGCGCCCGCGCCTTGATGCGACTCACCGATGGTTCGTCGCTTTTTTTGCGTAGCGACACGAAAGTCAAGTTGCTTCCCGAAGGCGCCGATCTCGTTTCCGGTGAAGTTTGGCTTGACGCACCTCCCTCCGAACGCGGCGCGTTGCAACACAAGGCTGGTTCTGCGACGATTTCCGCGGCTGACGCGGGTTTGTCGATCGTGAACGCCAATGGCGAGATTCGTGTCGTCGTCACGCGCGGCCTTGCTGTCGTGACCTCGCCTGGTGGCCGCGTCGAAGTGAACGCGGGCGAGCAAGTCGAAATCAAGGGTTCGGACAAACCCAGTGTAAAACCTGTGGTATTCTGGGATGACTGGACCGGTGGCATGGGCGACGGTCGACCTCTCGCCGGAAATGCCAGCGGAGCCGGGCGCGTTTACGGCGTCGCATTAAATGAGCCAGGGGCCAAGGCGAAATTGCTGGAAATTAGCCGGCAATCCGTCCGCGCCGTCATTCGCGATGGTCTTGCGGAAACCGAAGTCGATCAAACCTTTGGTAATCCCGGCGGTGGAGTTCTGGAAGGTTGGTATTGGTTCAGCGTTCCGGAACGGGCGATTGTCACTTCGTTTGCCGTTGAAACCAATGGCGTTCTCGTCGAAGGCGAAGTCACGGAACGTAAAGAAGCCGCTGCAAAGTATTCGCAAGCCGTATCGAGTGGCCATTCGCCAGCGCTGCTCGAATGGGTCGATGGACGCACCTATCGTTCTCGCATTTATCCCATTCCTGCTTCGGGCTCGCGTCGGGTTGTATTGCGATATCTCGAAGTGTTGCCGTCGCAGGATGGAAAACTCGAATACCTTTACCCGATGCGTTCGGACGAACCTTCCCGCATTGGTGAATTTTCGCTGGAAGTGGATTTGGGTCAAGTCGGATCGAGGATGCGCATTTCGAGTTTGGCGGATGCGGTCGTCGAGGAACGTGGACGACGCGTGACGATGCGGCGAAGTGGGTATTTGCCGCGCGCTGATTTTCAAGTTGAAGCGACTCCGATGGTGAAGGACGAACGCGATCCCATGATGGTATCTCGTTGGTCTGCGGGTCCTGATCGCGCGGATTATGTCATGGCCCGGTACGTGCCCGATATCGATTGGTCGCAGGTTCCCGAGCCGCCGGGCGATGTTGCCGTCGTCGTGGATACATCGGCTTCTGGTGATGAAGCAGTACGTCAACAAAAAGCCGTCGCTGCAGAAGCAACGCTCCGAGCATTGTCGAAAAAAGACAAGTTTGTCCTGATTGCGATTGATTCGGCGCCGACGGTGCTTTGGCCCAAGGAGGGTTTGGCGGAAGCGACCGATAAAGAGATTGCTTCGGCTCTTGGAAAACTCGCCGACCATGCCTCGGCGGGCGCGACGGATCTGGGCGCGATGTTCGATGCCGCGCTGGGTCGATTGCACGGGACGGAACAACCTGCTGTCGTTTACATCGGCGATGGATTGGCGACATCCGGGGAAGTCGCGGCCGATCGTTTGTCCGAGCGATTGCGACGTTCGCTTTCTACGTCCAGGGCGCGCTTGTTCACGGTTGCCGTTGGAGCTCAAAGCAATTTGGGGCTTTTGCGCGAATTGGCGCGGCAAGGCGGGGGACAAAGCTTTCGCATTGATCGCACGGAGACGGCCACGAGCGAAGTGATGCGTTTGGCGAGTGCGATCAAAACGCCGACCATTACGGATTTGCCTCGATGAAGCCATGATTTCGGCAAGCGGGAAAATTTCACGTGGCGATGAAGTTTTGCTCGTCGCCCGTACGCATCACGCTTTGCCAAAAGAGGCGACCGTCAATGGTCGAGTGGGAGGCCAAGACTTTTCTCGGAAATACCCAATTAAACTGATGCAAGGTCCGAGCACGTCATTGGTTCCGCGCCTATGGGCGGCGGAGAAAATTCGTCGATTGCTGGGAGAAGCGACGGATCCCGATGAAATTCGCGGCAAAATTGTCGAAATCGGTCTCGAATATGGCCTCATGACGCCCTACACCAGCATTCTGGCGCTCGAAAATGAAGCCGCTTATGCCCGACAAGGTATTCGTCGGCGAAATTCGCCATTGCGAGGTACGCGCCTCACCATGCTTGATGCAGCAACCGAACGCGCTTTCATGGATGCGGCGGCAAACCCCGTTCCGGCTGTCATGTTCGGTTGTTCGAAGAGCGAAGATGCTCCATCCGCGGGTGTTGGGCAACGGGCCAAGGGTGAGGAAGGGGAAGCACCGAAGTTTTCAGTCCAAGGGCCTCATGACGAGCAAAACAACATGGCCGATCAAAAAGAAAGGGCCGAAGTCGCGCAGCCCAGCCCCGCCGAACCCACGCCGGCCAATCAGCCTGCGCAATCGCCCGCGTCGATGACGACCGAGGTTGATGTGATTGGCGGCAAGGGTGGGCAATTCGAGACGGCCAAGAAGACCGCGCCAGCCGTTGATGCGCCCAAGCCCAATGCGCCAGGCGGCTTTGTTGGAGGAAATTTGGGACCTGTACCGCCGCCACCGCCACCGCCGGCACCTCCGGCAGTGGGAGGTCGTGTCCAAGAATCGACGCCGCGGCTGCCTGTCGGGACAAACACCAAGACCCCAGATGGTTGGGGCGGTGATGGTAAATCCGATAAGTTCAAGCCCAAGCTGAATCTCGCGAGCGTCATCAAAGAGGCGGATCGAGCTCCAAAGCCAACAATCACGGTTGTCATGCCGGCTATGCCGTGTAGCGACGTCGCGCGAAGGCCGCTCGCGGATCGCATTGTGATGTGGTCGAAGCGTCTGAAAGGTGAACTCGACGGACAAACGCTCGTCTCGCGTTATGAAGCTGCGCGCAATACGTGCGAAATTCCCGATTGGCGTGCGGAACAAGCGCTGCTGGATTTGATTCAGCAAAAAGCGCGTACGGAAGAAGCCGTTTTGGCGCTCTTGGGTCATTTGGCACGTACGCCCGATACGCAACGATATGTGGCACAAGCGATTTTACGGCGTACGGTCGATCCGCGAATCACGGCGGCCGTTCGGCGTACCTTGTTTGGCGAGCGTATTCAATGGGATGCCGTGGATGCCGAACTCGCCGCAATCACGGACGTCGAGCAAAAGCTGACGTTGTTGCGCGAAAGAATGCTCGTTGCTCCGGGCGATCCCGAAGGCGAAGTGCGTATTGTGCGGCTACTTGGCGAAGCGGGAAAACGCGACGATGCATTGGCGCACGGTCGTCGATTGCGTGATCGTGGGCTCATGAGTCCGCAATTGGCGATGTCGCTCGGCGATGTGTTGGCGCAACAAGGATTTGCGGACGAAGCATTGCGTACCTATTCCGAAATTGTGGAATTCGATCCGCAAAGTGCGGAATCGCGGCGATTGCTGGGTGATGTTTTCTTGCGCCATCGGTGGTATGCCGCAGCGTATCGCCAATACAAGACGCTCACGGATTTGCGCGCCAATGATCCGTCGGCATTTTTGCGGCTCTCATTTGCAGCGGCCGGAAGTGGGCGTGTCGATGAGGCGTTACGTCTCGAGCGTCAAGTGGCCTCGGCGGAAGGAACGCCGGGGCCGCGTGATCCGCGTCTTTGGGCACGTTTGGCCGCGGCTGCGCAACTTGCCAAATTGCTGGATGGCGACGGCAAACCACCCGAGCCGGCCATGGCGGAAGGTTTGGCGCGAAAAATGAAGGAATTGTCCTTCTTCAGCGGTCCAAGTGCCATGGCGATTCTCACGTGGGAAGACTTGACCGTGGAATTGGTGCTCGTGGCCAAAGAAGGCGACAAGGACGCCGCATTGCCCGAAGTGTCGGAATCAGCGTCGGTGGGTATTTCGGCCTTGGAAGTACCACCTGGTGACGAAACTCGTTATGTTTTTTCGGCGCGATGGAAGTCCAAAAAGACGCGAGAAGTCAACGTCACGTTGCATCAAATTGCCTGGGATGGAAAGGCATTTCGAGTCAAAATCAAGCCCATGAAACTGACCATCACCGACGATGCGGTGTCGTTCTAAGGTTTGGCGCGGTAAACGGAGCGATCCATGTTCGACATCACGTTCCTTGGGCAACTCGTTGCGACATTGGCGTCGTTGCCTGCACTTTTTGCGTTGATGGGTGTTTTGGGGGCCGCCGCGTACGTTCTATCCATTGCGACGGTGGCCATTGAAAAATTGCCGAGCAAAGGGACAATCGTTGTACATCGACAAACCAATGAGCAGCAAGGTTTGTCCTGGACGCTGGGCGCCATTGCGGGCCTGTTCACGTTCGTTTCGGCGTTGGCCCTCTTGCGGGTCGAGGGGTGGCTCACGACCTTTCTTTTTGCGGCGTTGCTTGGCGTGCTCGCACGTTCCTTCGTGGCGCTTACCAGCGTTTTGAGTGGGCGTGTGCTCACGCGTATTGCGCGTTATCGCGCAGCACGGGCGCAAGAATTGGTGCAATGGCGAGTGCAAAAGGCGGCCGAATTTCAAGAATCGAACCGAAAACGGCTTTTGGGAGAAGACCTTTCGGCAGAAGTTGCGCGAGCCGATCAAGCGGTGGGCAAATTGCGGGAAGCCCTCGGCGCGCTCGAATCGACGCGGGTTACCTTGGCGGACAAACTCAAAGCGGCGCTTGATGCTGGTGGAAATGTGTCACTTGTTGCGGACATGGCTCGCATGCGTGATGACCTCGACGTGCGTATCGATTTGGGCAAGCGGGTGCTTGGGGCAGCCGAAGCGGCCGTCGCCAAACTTGCTTATGCCGCGCCGATGAAACGACTCATTCGGCTGAGACCCGCCGAGATTTCGGGATTGGACCCAAAGATACCTGGTAATTATGCCGCGCGTGTCGAAGCTGCGGTCAGCGCGATCGATGCCTATTTGGTGGTTATCGGACAAACCAAAGAAGAGATTGAGCAAATGGCGACGAGAAGGCCCGTCGTAACATTGGCCGATGGCGAATCTTTGCCGGTCAAGACGCGTCGGGAAGTGGAAGCGATTGAATCGGCATACAAGGCTGTGCGGGAACGAGCGGATCTCGTGCGTTTGGGCCTTCATGCACGAGCGGGCATGGCTCGCGTTGCCAATGCCGCGGGCGAATTGTCGGAAAATACGAAAGGACAAACAGACGAGCGGGATGTACGTTTGCTGCTTGATGACATTGCCCGCGCGAATCAAACCTCGACGGATGAATTCATTGGTGGCGACGAACATGTGCGGGCTTTGGCCGCCGCGTTGGCTCGGGGTGCAAATGCGTTGTCGGGCGGTGATCGTGCTTCGTTGGGCGAGGTCGTCGAAGCACTGCAATCGATGGGCTGACGATGTCCAAACGAAAATCGAGCATTTGTCTTGGAATCGCGTTGACGTTGTTCAGCCTGGGGTTTCTGCGCCGTCAGTCACGAACTCTGCTTTGGCGCCAGTGCCCGTGACGTCTGTCTTGGCGCAACCATTGCCATCAGCTTCAGCGGGAAATCCCAATCCAACGCCGTGTCCACCCGAGGCTCCCGCGCCTTCGGGCGCATTGGCGTGGGTGAGTGGCTGTCAGATTTTGATTGCGCAAAAAATCGTGTTCGCGTTTGACAAATCAATCATTCGACCGGAAAGTTTTCCAATTGTCGAAGCAATCGGCGATATATTGCAGCAAAATCCAGATTTCATGCTCGAGATTCGGGGCCACTTAGGGGCACCGGAACCTTACGTTCGGGCTCGAAATTTGGCTCGCGATCGAGCGGAATCCGTAGAAAAGTATCTCATCGCGAAAAAGGGAATCGATCCCCAGCGTCTCGAAGCCAAAGGTTATGGCGCGGATGTTCCGCTGGCCGATCCGAAAACGGAGGAAGGGCGGGCGAAAAATCGCCGCATCGAATTCGTGATTTGGAAGTGGCGAGGGGGAACGAATCGGGTCATGTGGCCGGGACCGTGAATCAATTCGTTGGTCACACCGCACCTCCGCGTGCGTCTACCTCACGCAACACGCGTTTTTGCTAGCCATCGAGTCGCTCTTCGTGCAAGAGTGGCGCCTACCAACACCACACGAACGAACCATGAAACGAACCACCTGCCTTTTGAGTTTGTCCGCGCTCTTTGTTTTGGCTGCATGCGGCTCGTCTCCGCCCCCTCCGCCGAATGACAAGCCGGCGGAAACGGTGAAACCTGCGGAAACTGCGAAACCTGCGGAAACGGCAAAGGTTGCAGAACCAGAACAGCCTCCGCTTCTTCCCCCCGGACCTCCGTACCAAGGCAAACCAAAGCTCGGCACGTTCGGCGTCGATCTCGAGGGAATGGACGCGTCGGTCAAACCCGGCGCGGATTTTTACCAGTATGCAGGCGGCGCGTGGATCAAGAAAAACCCGATTCCTGCCGACCGATCGCGCTGGGGTACGTTCGACGCGTTGCGTGAAGAGTCGGACGTGAACGTGCGGAAGATTCTGGAAGAGCAAGCCGCGAAAAAGCCCAAGAAAGGTTCGGCGGCGCAAAAAGCAACAGATATGTTTTCGGCCTATTTGGATACGGCCGCGATCGATAAAAAAGGGTTTGCCGTCGCCAAAAAGTCGCTCGATGCGATCAATGCGGCCAAAACAACGGACGACATTGCGAAACTCATGGGTCGCGCGGACTTGCCCTGCAAGGCGCCCATCGGCATGAGTGTTTCGCTCGATCAGAAGAATCCCGACAAATATATCGTTTCCGTGGCGCAAAGTGGAATTGGTTTGCCCGAGCGCGAATATTACTTCAAGACGGACAAGCAATTCGTCGAAATTCGGGAAAAGTACGAAGCACATATTGCTCGCGTGTTGGCGATGGCGGGGGACAAAAATTCTGCGGCGAATGCCAAAGAGATTGTGGCGCTCGAAACGAAAATCGCGGAAGCGCATTGGCGCATTGCGGACAGGCGCGATCGAGACAAGACCTATAACCTGCGTACAATCGAGGAACTCGAAAAAGAAGCACCGAAGTTTCCTTGGAAAGTTTACCTGAAGGCGCACGGTTTTGATTCGCAACCTTCGGTGATCGTTCGAGAAGTGACGGCGATGCCGAAGTTGGCGGAAGTTTTTGCTTCGACGCCGGTAGCGACATGGAAGGCGTACCTGACATACCATTTCTTGCGCGCATCGGCTGATGTATTGCCGTCGACGCTCGATAAGGAAATTTTCGATTTCGTTGGTCACACGTTGAATGGGCAACCCGAGCAACGTGAGCGTTGGAAGCGAGCGGTATCAGCAGTGAATGGTGCTGTCGGAGACGCTGTGGGTGAGCTCTACGTGGCGCGGCATTTTCAGCCGAAAGCCAAAGCGGAAATGGACAAGCTCGTTGAAAACCTCCGCAAAGGATATGCGTCGCGTATTCAAAAAGTCGAGTGGATGACTGCGGAAACGAAAAAGGTTGCGCTGGAAAAACTCGCAGCATTTCGCCCGAAAATCGGATATCCGAACAAGTGGAAGAGTTACGATAAGTTGGACGTCGTCGCCGGCGATGCTTTCGGCAATGCGCGTCGGGCTGAAATCTGGCAACACGAGTATGACCGGGCTCGTTTGGGCAAACCGACGGATCGAGACGAATGGTTCATGGCGCCGCAAGTCGTGAATGCGTACTACAATGCGGTGTTCAACGAAATCGTCTTTCCTGCGGCGATTCTGCAACCGCCCTTTTTCGATCCGGAAGCCGAAGCCGCGGTCAATTATGGTGCCATTGGCGGCGTCATTGGACACGAAATGGGTCACGGATTCGATGATCAAGGCGCGAAGTCCGATGCGAAAGGTGTTCTTCGCAATTGGTGGGCGCCGGCGGATGTTGACGCATTCAAAAAGCGCACCCAGGTCCTCGTTGATCAATATGCGTCATTCGAGCCGCTGCCGGGAATCAAAGTCGATGGCAAATTGACGCTCGGTGAAAACATTGGCGATATCGGGGGCATTACGGTGGCCCACGAAGCTTACAAGTTGTCGCTCGAGGGTCGGGCTGCCGAAGTGATCGGTGGCATTACCGGGGATCAGCGATTCTTTTATGGCTGGGCGCAGGTGTGGCGTTCATTGTACCGCGACGAAGCATTGCGTAATCAGGTCATGTCCGATCCGCATTCGCCAGCGATGTATCGTGTCAATGGCGTGGTGCGCAACGTGGACGCTTGGTATAAGGCGTTTGGCGTGAAAGAAGGCGACCCGTTGTACCTCGCCCCGGAAAAACGCGTTCGGATTTGGTGATCCTGTGCCGCGGAGGGTCGCCGTTGCCTTCAAAGGGTGTACCGGCGACCCAGCTCCGTGCTACTCCCGCCCCTCCCATGCGCCGACGTACGCCCCACTCGATCTTCGTCGAACAAGCCCAACGCAGGCTCATCGCTCGTCTTGGCGAACTCGACCAAGAAGCCATCGTTCGCGAGCTCGATCCGTTTCTCACGAACGAACGTCGTGCCCGCTTCGAGTCTGTCTTTTCGCAACGCCTCGATTCCGTCTCCGTCTTGATGGATGCCCCTTACGATCCGCACAATGGCGCCGCTGTGTTGCGCTCGTGTGATGCATTCGGCGTTCAACGATTGCATGTCGTCGAGCGTGGAGGACTCGGGTTTCTCGCGGCACGTCAAGTCGCTCGAGGGTCCGAACAGTGGGTGCACGTCTGCACGTATCCCGATAGCAAAGGTGCGCTCGATACTCTCGCCGCAAGTGGGCATGAGCTTGTCGCGACGCACCCCATGGGCGAACTTCTCCCCGAAGATCTGAAGCATATCCCCAAGGTTTGTCTTGTCCTCGGCAACGAGCGGGACGGGATTCACCAGGAACTTTCGAGCGCCTGCAAACGCAGTGTGCGTGTGCCCATGCGCGGGTTTGTCGAAAGTCTCAATGTGAGCGTTACTGCGGCAATTCTCGTGCAACACGCCACGGCAGGTCGTGCGGGTGATTTGTCGGATGCCGAGCGCCTCTTTTTGAGAGCTCGCGCCATGGTGCTCACGATTGATCACGCAGCCGAGATCTTGCTGGCGAAGGGAATTGAACTGGCGCCTGAGATCTTTGCGGCCGTTGAAACGTAGAGAGCGCGATCGTCTTCATCGCGCATCTT
>JBGAOI010000267.1:0-9144 GCA_044221885.1 Polyangium sp. (in: bacteria) | reverse complement strand
ACGGCATCGCGAAGACCGCCGTCGAGCTCTTCTTGGGTCAAGTCACCTTCGGTCAGGTACTTCTCGGTGAGATCATCGTTTGTCCCGGCAACATCATCGACGAGCCGGCTGCGGCCCATGTCGAGTTCACCGGAGAGTTTGTCCGGGATAGCGCCAGGGTTGATGGCATTGGGTGCTTCGGGTTTGCCCAGCCAAGCTTTCTTCGTGCGGAGCGTGATGATGCCTTCGTAAGAAAGACCTTCACCAACGTGGTGCTCCATGACGGTGATCGGCGCCTTGAGACGCGCTTTGATCTCCGCGACCACTTCGTCGGGACGCGAGTTTTCGGCATCGACTTTCGAGACGACGATGATGACGGGAAGTCCTTGCGATCGAGCCCATCCGAAGACGCGTTCGGTGATGGGTTGCACGCCGTCCTTGCCGCTCACGACGAGCACGGCGGCATCGACGGCACCGAGAGCGAGGCGCGTTTCCGCGAGGAAACTGCCTTCTCCGGGCGTGTCGACCACGTTCACTTTTTTGCCGCCCCACGCGAGATAAGCAACGCTCGCTTCGAGCGAACACGCGTGGTCTTTTTCCTCGGCCGATTCGTCGAGAATGCTCGATTTGTCGTCGACTTTTCCGAGCTTCGGCGTCGCCTTCGCCACGTAAAGCATGGCTTCGGCGAGCGACGTCTTGCCGGAACCTTTGTGGCCAATCAGGGCAACGTTGCGGATGTCGCTAGGCGCAGTGGGTGTCATGGTCGGGTCCTGTCCACGCCCCTCACGCGTACGAGGTCCAGCGCCTCCAGCGAAGGGCGGATATCCCCTCTACCCGTGTTCGGGCGACCTTACCAGGGGCATGTTTTGATAACGTCCGCGAAGCCGAACGTCCCAGGGGTACGTGACTCGGTCACGCACGACTTGTCTGCGGGAAAAACAAGCGCTGAGCTCTTCAGCGTTCGCCCTGTTGAACCATGGATGCCTTCAGGCTTCTCCTCAATTGGATCCTCGGGATCACCCTGACGCTCGCCTTGCAACGTTGGGACTTCAAACGTCTCGATGATCAACAACGCGCTCGCAGTTGGAACAGCGCAACCCAAGGCCAAGCGCTCTTCAATTTTGGCCCGCTCTCGATGCTCGGATGGGGATGGGTAACGCGTCGAGGAAAAGGGCTTTTGCTGGGCGCTATCGCTGCATTTCTAATCACGTTCGCGACCGGCTTGGTCGATCTACTGATCGTCGTCGTGTTTGGTGATCCAAACGATCTTACGCTTTGACAAACTTCAGCGTTTTCTCCGTGTTCGCCAGATCGTCCACTGCGCACCAGCCGCGGCGGGCTTGATCGAGCCCGTAACGAATCCGATCGAGTTCGCCATGCGTCGTCGCATGACTCGCCACGAGCAACTTCGCGCCGACGTCACGGGCTGCCCGAGCAAACCCATCGGCGCCCGCCAAACGTTCCGGTCGAGCATCGATTTCGAGCAACACGCCATGCTTTTTCGCCGCTTTGGCCAAGGCTTCTGCGTCGATTTGCGCGAGTTTTTCTTTCTGGAACACCGCCGTCGGTCGTGCCAGGACCTTCACGCGGCCCCCTTCAATCGCCTTCAAGAGCCGTGATGTTCGCGACGCTTCATCCAGTGCATTCGCATTCGTGAGCTCCGCTCGAATCACTTGGATTTCGTCCAACGAGCCAGAGACGACATCGAGGGAACCGTCTTCGAGCAGGTCCACCGTGACTCCTGTGTGCACGGAGATTTCAGGAGCCGCTTTGCGCGCTCGAGACACCGCTTGCACGTACTTCTTTCGCAACTCTTCACCACCAGGACGAACCGCTTCTCGAGGTCCGAGAATCACGACAAACGAATACCCACGCTTGCTCGCCGCTTTGGCAAGTGCAGCCACCGCGTCGTCGAGATGCTCCGTTTCCACGACCTCCACCACGTCGCCACGCAAATCCGTTTGTGCACAAAGTTTGGGCAGTTTGCCGTCTCGTGCCGCGTCGATTTCGCCTCGATCTTCGCGCATCTCCGGCGGGACAAACGTCAGACCAACCGCGGCAAATACGTCTTCTTCGCGTTCTCCCGAGATGCGAGTTTCCCCATCGAAGACGCCGTATTCGTTGATCTTCAAATTCTTTCGAACACCAAGCATTCGGATCGCAACGTTGTGCGCTTTGGAACCTGTGAAGTAATGCATCGCCGCGCCAAACGATTCGGGAGGCACGACACGCATGTCGACTTGAAGGCCCGACGTGAGCACTACGCTCGTCTTGGTGTCGCCTTCCGCAAGCACCTTGATCACACCGGAATATGTCGCGAGCTGCTTGCCGATCTCTCTCGCGCCCTCCGTTGCCGTGACGAGAATGTCGACGTCCCCCACGGTGTCGCGACGTCGCCGATAACTGCCGGCAACTTCGAGCGCGCCAACGCCAGGCGTGTTGCGCAAACGTTCGAGGATCGGATCGATCTCGGCGTCAGCATCGGAGATGGGAATGCGTTTGCCTCGCAAGGACCGAGCCGCGATGCCTTCGAGAATTTGGGCTTCGAGTTTTGGACCGACACCTTTGAGCGACCGTAAACGACCTTCTTTGGCAGCCTTCTCGAGCGACGCGATCGAGTCGATACCCAGGCCCTCGTAGATCGCTTTTGCACGCTTTGGTCCAAGCCCCGGAATTTCCAGCAAACCGAGCAAACTTTCAGGCGTGCGTTCTTTGAGTTCGTTCAACAAAGCGAGCTCACCAGTCGCGGCGATCTCACGAATTTTTCCGGCGAGATCTTTCCCGATGCCGGAGAGTTCTTCGAGCGCTCCAGGACCGTTTTGCGGGAGCGATCCAACAGGCGAGGCTAGAGATCCGACGGTTCGCGCAGCGCCTCGATACGCTCGCACGCGAAACGGACTTGCTCCTTCAATCTCGAGCAGGTCCGCCAGTTGTTCCAAAACGCCCGCGACACCTTCGTTATCCATCACGTCCCCTCACGCTCAACGCGAACCTGTCTGAAAGCAAATCACACTCCAGGCGTCTCGCGCTATATGCGGACACGTGTCCCGGGTCGAGACAGACGAACCAACGCCGCGATTTTTCGTCACAGCAGCCGCGTTTGCCCTGACGCTCGGTGTGTTTGTCCCTACCGCCGATGGCTTTACGTTGCCCGATTCGGTACGCCGTCCGAGTTCTGCACTCCAAACGCCAGCGTTGCCACGAGCGACGTCATGGTCGGAGCAAGCGCGAGGTGGCATTCGCGGTGTGACGATAGGACCGATCGAGAGTCTTCGTCATGCGGGCAAGGGATACGGATCTCCAGCGTGTGCGATGGCGATGAACGAAGCGCGCGAGATCGGGTCGACGTGGGTGAGTTTGACGCCATTTGGTCGAGTTTGGGATTTGAAACCCACGGGGATCGATCTGACGTTCGAGGCTCCTTTCGAGGAAAACCGCCGCAACGTTCTCGCCGCGATTGCTCAAGCGCATGCACGAGGGCTGAAGGTGTTTCTCGTGCCGCACTTGTGGGTCGAAACGGGTGAATGGCGAGCGTTGATCGATCCTGGTGATGACCAAGCGTGGGCGCGATGGGCAGAGGCGTATCGGCGATTTTTACTGACGTGGGCGATGGTCGCGGCCGAAGGCAACGTCGAGATGTTCAGCGTGGGCGTGGAGTTGCGAAGTTTTGTCACAACAAACCGCGCCGGGATGTTTTTCCCGATCATCCAAGACGTGCGTCGGATCTATTCGGGCCTACTCACGTATTCAGCGAACTGGGACGACGTGGACGACACGTTGATCTTGGGTGAGCTCGACTTGATTGGGATCAATGCGTTTTACCCGCTGGCGGACAAAGATGGCGCTGGGCGCGAAGCGTTGATGGCGGGAGGCAAACGGGTGACCGAAGGGCTCGAACGTTTGTCTCGACAATGGAACAAGCCGGTCGTGTTGACGGAAATTGGCTACACGACGCGAACGGATCCAGCGGTGCGACCTTGGGAATGGCCCGATGGAATGAAGGACGTGAAGGTTGACGAGGAGGCGCAAGCGCAAGCGTACGAAGCGATCATTGCGCCGCTTCTCGATTCACGACACGTCGCGGGGTTTTTCGTGTGGCGGTATTACGCGGATCCGGAAGACGTGTCGCAAGAAGCCGAGTGGGGGTTTTCGCCGCGTGGAAAGCTGGCGGAGATCATCTTGCGGGATGCGTTCACGGCGCGATGGGCAGCGGATGGATTTGGGTTTGTCGGCGAGAACCTGGGACGACATCGAGCGCGGCGTCCAGGTATGCGGGGATGGGAATTCGGTCCCTGAAGTCGCGTGAGAATCAAAGACGTTCGTGACCTAGAATCGACAGCGTCGAGAGGAGACTTGGTCATGAAACGCTTGTTGATTGCGGGCTTGGTTGGGGTTGTTTCGGCACTTGTGGGGTGTGGGTCGACGGTGACGGGAGGCGGGAACGACTCGGCGTGTGTCGTCGACGGCGTCGAGTACGACGAAGGGCAATCGTTTCCCGCTGCGGATGGTTGCAACACGTGTTCGTGCGGATCGGATGGACAGGTTGCGTGTACGAAGATCGCGTGTGCAACGACGTGTACTTACAACGGACAAACCTACACGTCGGGACAAACCTTCCCGGCAACGGATGGGTGCAATACGTGCACGTGTGATCCGGGTGGATTTGCGTCGTGCACCGAGAAGTTGTGCAGTTCGGGATGTACGTACAACGGACAAACCTACATGACAGGTGCGTCATTTCCGTCAACGGATGGCTGCAACACGTGCACGTGCATGCCCGACGGTCTTGTTTCGTGTACGGAGATTGCGTGTCCGGGATGTACGTACAACGGGCAGATGTATCAACCTGGGCAGTCGTTCCCGAAGGGGGATGGGTGCAATACGTGTACGTGCGGTGCGGACGGCACGGTGAGCTGCACGAAGATCATGTGTCCGTAACGCACGTGTTTTGCGGAAACGACAGTGTCTTTCGCGCAGCACGATTGTGACGAATTCGACGCAAATTCGTGTCGTCTTGAAGCCACTTCGCACACGCCAAACGCCGTGCTACGCCGTGGCTTCAATCGACGCTGCGACCTGTGGTCATCGCGGCGTGCCCCAAAATTGAGGGAAATTTCATCATCGTTTGACCTCAAACCGAGTCGACCTGGTGCCGGCTCGATGAAGGAGTTTGCAATGAAGCTTCGTTCACTTGGAATCGCGGGTCTGTTGGGCGCTCTTGGATTGACGACATACGGTTGTAGTGACGAACCCACGACGAAAGGGTCGTCGAGTTCGTCGAGTTCGTCATCGAGCGGCGGTGATGTTGGCGGCAACGGTGGCGGTGGGATGGGCGGCAAGGGCGGTTCTGGAGGAACGGCGGGCGCTGGGGGGACGGCGGGCGCTGGCGGCGTAGGTGGAACGGCGGGCGCTGGAGGAGCTGGGGGAAGTGCCGGGAGTATGGCCAGCTCGAGCGGCAGCATGATGGCTGCGGAGCTCTGCACGAATGGAATGGATGACGACATGGATGGCGCGACCGATTGCATGGACGCGAAATGCATGGGGAATGCGCTCTGCGGAAAACTCGTCATCAATGAAGTCGATTATGACCAAGCTGGTGCGGATACGGCTGAATTCGTCGAGCTTTACAATGCGGGGACGACCGACATTACGCTCGATGGATTGCAAATGGTGCTCGTTAATGGCAATGGGGGCACTTCCGTCGATTACGGCACGATTGCATTGACGGGCAAAGTGACTCCGGGTCAGTATTTCGTGGTGGCGCAAGCGGGGGTGATGAATATCGATCCGAATGCGGTCAAACAGGATCTCACCATAGCCCTGCAGAATGGTGGAACGCCAGCGGCGCTAGCACCGGATGCGGTTTTGGTGATTGATCCGGCACAAGGCGCGGCGATCGATGCGATCTGTTACGAATGCGTGCCGACGGCGATGCCGCCGATCAACATCAATGGCGTCGATTATCCGCTCGTGGCGGGTATGCCTTCCGGGATCGAAGACAATGGGGTGACGCTTCCGACGGATCGATCGGTTGTACGTTTTCCGAATGGTGGAGACACGGGTGACGACAATGCCGATTGGCGCGGTACAACGATTCTGACGCCCGGCGCTGAAAACAAAGTGGCCGCCGAGGTTTGTCTCGACGGAATGATGCTCGACGAGGACGCTGACACGCTCGTGGATTGCGCGGATCCGGATTGCAAGGCTTTGCCGGCGTGTGCGCCGATGGAGATTTGCAACAATGGTATCGACGACGACGCGGACATGATGGCCGATTGCGCGGATGCCGATTGCGATACGAAATCCTGCGGAGCCAATGGCGTCACATGCAGCATGTCGATGTGTGTTTGTCCGGGCGGTATGACGGAAACCATGTGTGGCGACATGTTGGATAACGATTGCGACGGCACGGCCGACTGCATGGATATGGATTGCGCGGCATTTCCGGCATGTATTCCTCCGGAAATTTGCAACAACAACATGGACGACGACAAGGACATGATGATTGATTGCGCCGACAGCGATTGCGATACGAAGTCCTGCGGAGCCAACGGTCTCACGTGCAGCATGGGTATGTGCGCATGTCCGGGAGGCACGATGGAGATGACGTGCACGGACATGATGGACAACGATTGCGACGGTAAAGTCGATTGCAACGATTCTGATTGCACGGGCAAACCCGGCTGTACCATGGAGATTTGCGATAACAATCTCGATGAAGACGGCGACATGCTTACCGATTGCGCCGACCCGGATTGCAACATGCAGGCGTGTGGAAACAATGGCCTGAAGTGCAACATGAACATGTGCACCTGTCCGTCGGGAATGACGATGGAAGCGATGTGCACGGACATGATGGACGAGGATTGCGACGGCTTGATCGATTGTTCGGATCCCGATTGCTCGATGAACGCGGCGTGCAACATCGTGAGCATTACGAGCGTCGATTACCCGGTGATTGCGCAAGGTGGGACGCTGGTCATCACGGGTCAAGGGTTCATGGGCGCGACGGGCGTAACGATTGGCGGGACGAACGAAACGTTCGTCGTCAATAGCGATACGCAAATTACGGTGACGCCGGTGGATGATATGACGCCCATTGCGACGCAAAACATCGTCGTGACGACGCCCAATGGAATGAGCATGCCTTTCGGTGTGACGGTGATTCGGTTGCAGATCAATGAAATGGACGCGGATACACCGGCAACCGATGTGCTCGAGTTTATCGAGATTTCAACGGGTGTACCAGGAGTCAGCCTTGCGGGGTATTCGGTCGTATTCTGGAATGGTGGTAATATGGGTACCACCGATCTCGCATACACGTCGATAGATCTCGACACAAACAATGTCGTAACGGATGGCAACGGCCTCTTGTTGCTCGGCAATCCCATGGTCATGGCGGCGATCACCTTTGCGACAGGCCAAAATGGTCTGCAAAATGGTCCTGATGGGTTGGGGTTGTACCAGACGCCAAAGTCGAGTTTCGTGCTTGGTACGTCGACATCTTCGGTCATGCTCAACCGCGTCATTGATGCGATCGTGTATGACACGGGCGCCGATCCGGATGCGGTGACGTTGTTGAACAACTTCTACGGACCGATGGGTACGCCGCAACGCGTGCAGGTGGATGAAGACGGAACGATGATGGCGGCGACGGTATCGATTCAGCGTTGTGGCAATGGTCGTCGTGACGGTCGGAAGTTCGCGTTGGGTGCTCCGACAAACGGCGCGGCAAACAACGTTCCAGCCTGCCCGTGACGATTACTTCTTGCCCTTGCCCTTTTTCTTGTCCCCGGGTTCGCTAGCTTTGACCCACACGCGTTTGCCGTCGAAAGCCACGGCAAACGCGTGAACATCGGACACGCCGGTCGCCCGCAAATCTGCCGCATATCCTTTCGATCGAATCTGCGCCAAACCTTCGCGTAGGGCCGCAGCGGGTGTCTTTTTCCCTTTGCGGGCCAATTTGAGTTCGAGGAGCGCGCCGGGTTTTCCTGCCAAACGTGGACGAATGGTGACATCTGGCCGTCCGGAACCCGATTCGCGATTCGAACGCACGAGGTATTCGGGTTCGAGGGCGGCAAGAAGGCCCAAAACAAATCCTTGATACACGCATTCGGGATCCAATTTGGCCGCGTCGTAAGACAATAGGACGTTCTGGACAAACTTCTGCAATTGTTCTTCGAAGGTTTCGGCATCGCCGGAAAGCATGGCACGGGCGAGTTTGCCCACGTCGCCACCTTGAGCGCTGAGGTGCGATTTGATCCAGCGTTGAAAGGTGGAAGCGTACACTTCGCGGACTTCTCGATTGGGGATGGAAAGTCGATACGCTAGACGCCCGACGATGGGGTCGTAGGGCATGGGGGCGGCTTTGAGGTAGCCGGAGAGGACAAGGAGGCTAAAGAGGGCATCGTCGTTGGTGGGCAATTCGGAAAGGTTGACGTTTTCGTCGAGATAGGTTTCGACGGTGCGACCTTCGAGCAGGTCTTCGAAGACGTATTCCAATTTGAGGGCGTACGTTTCGAGCAATTCGTGGATGAGTTCGTTGGAGCTGGTCCCGACCCAATAAGGTTTGGGAATGGTGTCTTCTCGTTCGAGGTACGAGAGAATGGACCAGGGATTGTAAATCACTTCGCCGCCAAAGAGATAACCGTTGTACCAGGCGCGAATGTCGGCGCGTTTGTCTGAACGACCATAACGATCGAGGAGCGACGTAACTTCGTCGTCGGTGAAGCCGAAAGCGGTATTAAATTCTTTGTCGAGCAATGAATAGACGGCAATGTTGTTGAGGCCCGAGAACAGGTTTTCCTTGGCCACTCGCAAAATGCCGGTAATGACGGCTTTGCCGAGGTGGTCGTTGCTCTTTAATGCAGCTCCAAGAAACGAACGCATGAAGCCGGTGATTTGTGGGCCATAACCATGGTCGTGCCCGGCATGCAAGGGTTCATCGTATTCATCAATGAGAATGATGACGCGTTGACCATGGTGGGCGTGGAGATTGGCGGAGAGGTCGAGCAAGGCTCGTTCGATGACGGTATTGGAGGCTGTTCCGTCGAGAATGCTGCGATATCGGCGAACATCGACTTCGGACAAACTTCCCGAATCGAGAAGGTACCGTGGCGAATTGTAAATATCCGTAATTTTTTCACGGATGACGATCATGCATTC